>NZ_JBGCCP010000008.1:0-307947 GCF_041262705.1 Catenulispora sp. MAP12-49
GACGACACCATCAAGGTGATCCGCTCGACCATCTTCGCGCTTTCCGAGCACGCGACCAGCGACGAGGCCCCCGGGCTGCGGGCCCAGGTGTTGCAGGTGTGTCAGGACTCGGTGGAAGCGCTGGGCTTCAGCCCGGCGGTGCGGTTCACCGGGCCGGTCGACTTCGAGGTCTCGGACGACGCCGTCGACCACGCCCTGGCGGTCACCCGCGAAGCGTTGTCCAACGTGGCGCGGCACGCGAAGGCGGCGCGGGCCGATGTGGACGTGGCGACCACCGACGGCTATCTGGTGCTGCGTGTCGCCGACGACGGCGTCGGGATGCCGGACGGCGGACGGCGCAGCGGCCTGGCCAACCTCGCGGAGCGGGCCGCGGCCTTGGGCGGGGAGTTCAAGGTCGGACCCGGTGAGAACGGCGGCACCGTTCTGGTGTGGCGCGTGCCGCTGGACGACTGATGCCGAGCGTGGTGCTCGCACCACGTTCTCAAGGGCGGCGAGTCTGTCCGGACTTGATCTCGGACACCATCACCGCGGCCTGGACCCGCCGGGTCAGACCGAGTTTGGCCAACAGCGCGGACACGTAGTTCTTCACGGTCTTCTCGGCCAGGAACATCCGCTCGGCGATCTGCCGGTTGGTCAGGCCCTCGCCGATCAGGTCCAGCACCTTGTGCTCCTGCGCGGTCAACTGGGCCAGCGGGTCCTTCTTCTCGTCGGCGGCCCGCAGTTTGGCCATCACCTTGGCCGCGAGCCTGGGGTCCAGCAGCGACTCGCCGCCGGCCACCGTCCGCACCGCCGACACCAGGTCCGGCCCGAGCGTCTGCTTGAGCAGGTAGCCGGAGGCGCCGGCCATGATGGCGTCGAACAGCGCCTCCTCATCGGCGAAGGACGTCAGCATCAGGCACGACAGCTCCGGCAGCTTCGAGCGCAGTTCGCGGCAGACGGTGACGCCGTCGCCGTCGGGGAGCCGTACGTCCAGGACCGCGACCCGGGGCCGCAGTGCTGGGACCCGGGCCAGAGCCTCGGCGGCGGTGGCGCCCTCGCCGACGACTTCGAAGTCTGGCTCGTCCTCCAGCATGTCCTTCAGCCCCCGCCGCACGACCTGGTGGTCGTCCAGCAGGAACACCCCGATCTTGCCGCCGTTCATGAATCCGCCTCCCGCAGGCCCGCTTCGGTGTCCTTCTGAAGAGGTTAGGGCTTCCGTGACCGGGCAGGGCGGGCCGAAGGTCCTGTCTTCGGCGATCGGGGGGATCGGGGATCGTGCTTCTAGGGCGCGCCGCGCCGAAGGAAGACGATGTTGGTAAAGGGCGCGAGGGACGAGTACGGAGCCAGGGCGCGTTGCACCGCGAGCAGGACGTCTCGGTAGGCGTCGTGGTTGTGTTCCGGGTGGTCGCGCAGGGGCGGTGCTCCGCGATCGATGGTTGTGCTCATGGCCGGATCATTTTGCGAGGGTTCTTCGCTTCCAAGACTCGTACCGCTCAGTGGGATCGCGAATCGGTCGATCGGCCTGACCTGACCGGGACTTCGGACCCTGGGACGCCGTCGCCGCAGCCGCGACGGTGGGAGCAGCGCGAGTGCCGCGCAGGCTTCAGCCCTGGTGGAGGAATGATGAACAGCACCGTCGTCGTCGGCTACGACCAGACCCCGCACAGCGACGTCGCGCTGGCCGAGGCGGCCCGTGAGGCGGCGATGCGCGGCGCGGACCTGAACGTCGTCACCGCGTTCCAGCGGCCGGTGGTTCCCGGTTCGTCCGTGCCGCCGGCGGACTCGCAGGACGCCGCGCGCAAGACCGCCGAGGCAGTCGCGCAGCACGGGGCCGACAGCGTCGCCAAGCGTCGTCCGGGGCTCCGGGTGAGGCCCTACGCCCTGGTGGGTTCGGCCGGCAAGCTCCTGGCGCAGGCCGCCCACGGTGCCGAACTGCTGGTCGTCGGCAGTCGTGGCAAGGGCGGTTTCAGCGATCTGCAAGTGGGCTCGACCGCGATGCGTACCGTGGCCGACGCCTGCTGCCCGGTGCTGGTGGTCCGCGGCGAGACCGACGCCGACCACTCCCGGGTCGTGGCGGCGGTGGACATCGACGAACCCTGCGAAGCCGTCCTGGAGTTCGCGTTCCTGGAGGCTTCCCGCCGCCAGGCCCGGCTCACTGTGATCCACGTCTGGGACGAGCCCTGGATCCTGGCCTACGGCCAGCAGGACCCGGGCATCGCCGACGACATCGCGGCCATCGAGCGCGAACGCGAGGACCGGCTGTCCGCGCTCATCCACTCCGCCCAGCGCCGGCACCCCGAGGTCCAGCCGTTCCACCAGGTCGCCACCGGCTCGGCCGGCCGGCTCCTGATCGAGGCCTCGCACCGGGCCGACGTGCTCGTCACCGGTGCCCGGCGGCACGGCGAAGGCCACGGGATGCAGATCGGCCCGGTCACGCACACGGTGCTGCATTACTCCGCGTGCCCGGTCGCCGTGGTGCCGTTGAGCTGAAGACGCCGGCGGTCATCGGCGCTGTGCCGATCCCGCACCGCGCTACGAGCAACCATGGTCCGTCCGGCATCGGTTCGCGCGTCGTTCGATGCCCACGCCGGGCAAACCGGTCAGTGGCGCACGGCGTACCGGTCGGTGACAAGGCGCGAGGGCACCAGCAGGACGACGGCACCACCGATCGCGCCGAGCCACGTCGAGAGGTTGAAGGAGCCCTGGGTGCCGTTGACGTGGAACACGGTGGCAGCAAGCCAGCCACCGAGCAGCGCGCCGACGATTTCGCAGTGTCGACCTGCGGGCAACAAAACGGTCCGGCTCCAAACAGCTCAAGGCGTTGACAGGGATAACCCGAGGACTCTCGCGCGATGAGTCCGCGTGTCGGATACTGAGCGAACATCCATCCGGATGGTGATGCGGCGGCGGTGACAGAGAGTCGGGGCAAACCGGGATGTTCGATCAGCATCGCCTTCTCAAGCACGGCGCCACGGCCCAAGGGGTGGTCACGAGCCACAAGGAGATCGCCCACGACCAGTTCGGCGGCGAGCTCGACTACTCGATACACGTTCACGTCAGGTACGAGGACGGCACCGAGACCGAGATCGTCCACCGGTGGACCAAGCGGGCGAGAGTCGGCGTCCTTCGTGTCGGTGACAAGGTGCCGGTCCGGTACGACCCCGCCGACCATTCCAAGGCGGTCATCGACATGCCCGCTCTCGAAGCCGTGCACGCCCAGAAGATCGCCGAAGCCGAAGCGACGCTGAAACGGTACGAGCAGGAGCGGATCGCCAAGGCGCAGGCCGAGATCGCCGCGCAGAACGAGGCCAAACACAAGCACCGACACTGAGGTCCTGGTACCAGAATCTCTGGTCGGCCCGGACCTTCCACCGGCTGGTGACTTCGGCGGACAGTAGCGGCGGCACCACTTCAACCGGTGCTTAGCGGCCCTGGTCCGCTGCCGGGTCGGCGTCTCTGGAGCTCGATCGTGGCGATGCGCGTGACGTGAATGCCCGCCTTCCTCAACTCGCTGACGATCTCGTGAAGAGCTTTCTTGCCGTTCACGGCGGTGAGCTCCATATGCGCTGTGTGGATATAGCCATCCTCCGTCCGCTCTTCGTAGTACACGCGGTAGGAGTCCATGGCTCAATGGTCCAGCTCGCCGCAGACGGCGCGGAGCTCAGCCGGGTCACCTTCTGCTGGGACGGACCGCGCCTGGCAGAGCAGAGCGAGTCAGGCCCTGACGGCACGGTCAGGACTGTGACGTGGGACTACGACCCGGGTTCGTTCCGTCCCGCCACGCAGCGTCGCCGTGAGCTCCTGGCCGACGCCGACCAGTCCTTGTTGGGGGCGAAGTCCCACCTCGCGGAGGCGGGCCTCGGCGACGACGTCAGTGCGTGGGAGGAGATAATGCCGCGGCTTCCGTGAGGGGTGGTCGCCAGCGGCCGGCTCAGGTCTGGAGGCGCTTCACGTTGCGGCTTCTGGCTTCCGGTCTGAGCGGTCACGCCTCCCGTTTCCGTGCCAAACCGACTGCTGCCGCGTCCTCGCAGTCGAACTCCGTACTGCAGCGAGGCAGAACTCGAAGTTAGGCGTTTCGCCATCGGCCTCACGGCGGATCTGCCTTGCCGCAGCCTGCATACCTGGCAGCAGCGGTCGTCGTCCTCGTCCATCACGACCAAGGCCCGACCCGCCACTGATACTCCGGTAGGCTGCCGCAATCCTGGATCGGCCCGAGTTCCGTGAAGTGGTCGTTGTGATCTTCAGCTTGTTCTGCATCCTGGAGTGGCCAAGGTGCACGTGAACTGCGATGATGGCTCTAGACCCACCGGGGACGGGTCCTCCGGCCGAGGGACCGGGGGATCCGCTCCGACCCGAGACCTGACCCGAAACACGGTGTCGACGTCCGGTTCGGTGAACCGCTCGTGTTCACCGGACCGGACGGCTGCTCACGCCGAACCCTGGAACCCCCAACCGCGCGATCCGCCCGGCGGTGGCCCGATCGGGAGCCTGCAACTTGGCGAGGATGGCCGAGACGTGGTGGTCCACGGTCTTCGCGGAGATGAACAGCCGTTCCGCGATCTGGGCGTTGGTGCAACCGTCGGCGAGCAGCCCCAGCACGTCGTGCTGCCGGCGCGTCAGGCCCAGCGGATGCGCACGCGTGGTGGGCCGCGGCCCGGTCGGGACGAACCGGGCCCCCAGACGCCGAAGCGCGCGCCGCGTCAGCTGCGCGGTGGCGTCGGCACCGAGCTCGGTGAAGATCCGGTACGCCTGATGGAGCAGCTCCTCCTCGCCAGAGTCGAGGAGAGCCAGACCGGCCTCGTAGGGACAGCCCAGCTCGGTCCAGAGCGTCGCAGCCCCGGTCGCGTCGCCGTCGATCATCCGCTGGTACGGCTCGGCCAGTTCACCGCGGACAGTCTGTCGTGAACCGGTGCGACGCAGCCAGACGGCGACCGCGCCACGCTCCGCAGCCGTGCAGCCCGCCCCGGGTCTGGCCGCGGACTCCGCCTCGCGCCTCGCCTTCGAGGGGTGCCCGGCCAGCCAGTTCGCCTCGGCCCGCGCCAGGCGGGCCGCGACCTGGTACGGCGGCTCGCCCTGGTGGTCGGCGGTCGCCGCCGCCTCGTCCAGGACAGGCCAGAACCCTGATTCGCCGCGCCGCGCCCGGATGACGCCCAGCCTGACCAGCGCGCACTGCCGGCCGACCGGCGACGTTCCGGCCTCGCTCAGGATCCGGTGCGCCGTCGCCACCGCCTCGTCCCACCGCCCGGTCCGCTCGAGCACGTGCGCTAGGTCGCCGCGCAGAAAAGTCGCATAGGCGGTGATGTCGTGCTCGTCGCAGTACGCGATCCCCTCGTGCAGGCAGCGCTCGGCGTCGGCGAACCGGAGCCGTCCTTCGCTGATCCCGGCCAGGTTGGCATAGGCGCGACCCGCTTGATCCTGATGCCGACCGGCCAGCGCGACCTCCAGCGCACGCTGCATCAACCCCGTCCACTCCCGCCCCAGACCGGCGGCCCCGGCCGCTTCCGTGTTCAGCGCCCCGCTCAGCACGTCCGTGGCGTCGAACCGCTCGGCCAGCTGCCGAGCCCGCCGGGCCCAGCGGATCGCCGATTCGTAATCCGTGCCGAGCAGACACTGATGCGCCAGCGTCGCGTAGGCCCGCGCGAGCTCCACGGTCGGCCCGAGCGGTTCGAGCACCGCGAGAGCGGCGCGCGTCTGTTCGGCGGCGTCCCGTCCCCGGCACAGACTCGCAGCGATCCGCGCCAACCGGGCCAGGGCCGCACCTTCACCCAGCCGATCGCCGATCTCGCGCCGCAGCGCGAGCGCCTGCCGTGCGGCGTCCTCGGCCTCTGCGAAACGATCGAGCAGGGCCAGCTCGTCGGCGAAATCCTCGGAAAGCTCAGCGCGCCGGTCCCGGGCGGCGGCACCAGCGAACCGCAGCGTCCGGGCGAACTGGGCGGCCGCCTCGTGGTGCGCGCCGAGCTGGCTGGCTCGGCGCGCGGCGGCCGGGGCATGCCGCAGGACCGCGTCCGCGTCTCCCGCGCCCTCGGCGTGGTGCGCCAGGCGAGCGTTGTCATCGCAGCCCTGCGCGTGCAGCGCCTCCAGGACCCGCCGGTGGATCAGGAAGCTGCGATGTGGCGGGACGGCCTCGGCGACCGCGAGCCGGACGATTTCGTGCCGAAAGCGCAGCCGGATCCCGTCCGCGACCAGCAGCGCGGACGTCAGGAGGCCGTCGAGCCCTGCTGCGCTGCTCAGCGCCGTCAGCAGCGACAGCTCGACCCCCGCGCCGATCAGCGCGGCGGTCTCGAGGGCTTCGCGAGCTGACGGATCCAGCCGGACGGCCCGGGCGAGGGCCACGTCGCGCGCCGACGCCGGCACGCCTGGTCCTTCCGCCTGCAGGAGTTCCGTCACGTAGAAGGGATTGCCGGCGGTCAGCCGGAACACGTCATCGGCTGCGAAGCCGCTGCCTTCGGTGAGGGTCCGGACGGCGTCCGCCGACAGCGGCTCCAGGCGGATGCGGCAGGTCGTGGGCTGGGCCGCCAGGTCGCCCAGGGCGACCCGCAGCGCGTCGCCGGCGGTCTCGTCGTCTCGGATACTGGCGATCACGGTCACCGGCGCGCCCCGCAGCCGACGTCCCAGGAATCGCAGGAGGTCCAGGGTGGCCTCGTCGGCCCAGTGCACGTCCTCGACCACCACCACGTCTGGCACGCCCGTCGAACCCAGCTCGTGCAACAGCGCGCGGAAGAGCTCCTCCCGCTCGGCCCCGGCCTCGCAGCGCTCCAGTAGATCGCCGCCGAGCTGCTCGGCCAGGTCGAACAGAGGAGTCAGCGGTTGCGGGATGAACAACCCGTCACAGGCGCTCCATGACCACCGCACGGCTCCCAGGTCCCGGCGTGTCGCTTCCAGCAGTGCCGACTTGCCCACCCCGGCCTCGCCGGACAGCAACACCAGCCGGCCGCCCTCGTTCACGCACCGGACCATCTCGGCGAGCTGGGACTCCCGCTCCACCAACCGTCCCGCCGCAACCCCCCGAAACACCTGCCGCCCCCTCCCGATGGCCACTTGAATCAGGGTACGCATAGAGAGGTATCCCTATTGGCCCCGGGGGTGGCTCGGAAGGTCTGACCTGGACCCGTGAGGAAGGCTCGACCGGGGGACCATTCGGGGTTGGCGGGGGTCTGTCGTGTTGGGGCGAAGTGGCGGTGTCGGCTTGAACTGGACCCGGTGCCGGCGTTGCGGTGAGACGGTTGTCGTGGTTCACCGTGTCCGGAGGGTTCCGCTATTCCCCTCGACGAAGTGCCTGTCCTTGCCGAGAACCTCGTCCGCCCTGGCCGAGTAGGGCGTCAGGCAGCGGCGAGTGCTGCTGGTGGGATCGTGAGTTCTTGTGTGTCCTCACTTCGCCCACGTCCTGGCCGTCCGCATCGTTCCCGCGCTTCGACTACGGCGGCGCGGCGACGATGACAAGACCAACGAGATACTGCTGCTACGCCACCAACTCCCAGTCTCGCAGCGCCAACTTGCCGCGGCAGAAAAGCGACCGCGACCTGATTGGGCGGATCGCGCGATCATCGCGCTGCTGGTCGGTCTGGTGCCCAGGGCGCGTCGCGCTGGTCTGTGTCTGTTCGTCGCTCCGGACACAATCCTGCGCCGGCACCGTGATCTGCTGCGGCTCCGCTGGGCGAAGAAGTCCCAGTCGAAGAACGGCCGTCCGCGACGCACCGGAATATCAAATCCCTGGTTCTGCGTATGGCACGCCAGAATCCGGAATGGGGTTGCCGGCGGATCCACGGGCCCAGCGGCCTGACCTGCACGAATGAGGTTTTCGGCAAGGGCGGGTCTGTGGGCGCGCTCATGTGCGCAAGGGTATCGGGCAGGCTGCGAGGCACCTTTATCGGGGTTCTTCAATCAGTACGCCATTGCCCTGCCGGCGTCGTCATCCCAAACCACCTCGACCACCCCCGCACCGAGCAACTGCCGCAGCACCTGGTGCCCCCGCGTGCCGAGTCCGTCCAGATAGGTCCCGATCGGCATCGTGGCGGGATCGTCAGCCTCCAGCCGCGCGGCGACGAACTCGGCCGCTGAGGGTTCGACGGCGACCTCGCGGTCACCGATGTGCAGCACCAGTGCGCCATCCGCGCGGTAGTCCACAGCGAGCACCGCCTCGCGGATCGTGACGATGCCGGCTGCGCTGTCCAGGTCCGCGTCGGACAGGATCGCCGCGGTCACCGGGCTCGGGCGTGGCGGATTCCAGAACGTGCGCAGCGCGGCGACTGCCCGTTCGGCGATCGCCGCGGCGTCTTGGCGGGACGCCCACGCGCTGAGCTCCTTCAGCATCCGCGCCGATTCCTCGCGCGCTCCTTCCTCCGAGGCGAGCGCGGCCAAGGGGAGTTCGCGGCGGAAGTCCTCCTCCTGCGCCAGGCCTTCGAAGGCGCGCGCCGCCAGCCAGTGCGGGCTCACTTCCGGGACCGAGAGCGTCAGGTGCAGCGACGGCGCGGCGTCGGTGGTGAAGACCTCGTGCAGCCAGCCGCGCGGCAGCCACAACACGTCGCCGACGGTCAGCTCGTAGCGGGCGAACGGCCCGGAGTCCCTGAGGGTCTTCCTGTCCTCGGCCGTCAGCATCGACTCCCGCCAGCGCTGGTCGTCCAGCGGAAAGGGCGCGATCGGACGGTTGAGCTCCCACGTCTTGCGGCCGGCGAGCTGAATGACGAAGGCGCCGTGGGTGTCGTAGTGGATCCCGAAGCCCTGCGCGTTCTCAGGGGTCAGATACGCGTTCGCGCCGACCGGACGGCCGATCTCGTAGCCGAGCCGGCGGCAGAAGTCTGCGACCGGCCGCCAGGTGCGGTGCAAGTGCTCGAGGATGAGCGTCGCCCGGTCGGCGAAGCGCGCCTGGACCGCCGAGGGGTCGGGCATGTCGCGCGTGACGGAGCCCGGGGTGCGCTGCGCGTAGGTGTAGGCGCTGCCGGGCAGGCGCGAGCCGTCCTTCGACATCGTGAACAGCGGGTGGCGAAGTCCGTGGTCGGCGATCAGCTCCTCGGCGGCGCGTAGGCCGAACAGCCGGCCCAGACGCGCGGGGTCCCGGCGCGCCAGTCGTGGTTCGACGGGCAGGTCGGTGCGGAAATCGTCGAGGCGGTCAGTGAGCGCCGAGAGGGCCCGCAGATTCCGGCTGGACGCTGCGGGGTTCGTGGTCGTCATGGGGAGGCTCCGGTTCTGCGGGGCGGTACGCGGCATCGAACTCGGTCAGCTGCTGCAGGAAGGCTGGAGTGACGGTCAGGGCCAGGACGGCGGCGAGAACCGCGGTGAGAACCGCGTAGCCCAGCCGCGGTGAGCCGTGCTGTGCCAGTGCGCCCATGGCCACGCCGCCGAAGGGATAGATGGAGCCACCGACCAGGAACAGGGCCCCTTGGACCCGGCCGGTCCACTCATCAGGCACCACCGCGTAGACACGGCTGTCGAAGGGGACGGCGATCATCGGCGCGAGCAGGGTGATGCCGGACAATCCCGCGATGGCCACGGCGGGCACCGGGTCGGCGGCGACAGCGGCGCACAGCAGCGGTGTCAGGACACTGGCTCCGATGATGATCGCCTTGGCGGGCAGGCGCAGCATGCCGGGCGCCAGCATCGCGCCGACGATCCCGGCACAGGCCACGGCGGAGTACGCGGCGCCGACCCCGACGCCGTGGCCGGGCCCGACCACAAGCACCAGCCCGAAGCCGATCCCGGCGGTCGCGAAGTTGAGGAGCGCGGCCCAGGCGGTGAGGGTGAGCAGGAAACGGTTGCGCAGGACATAGCGCAGCCCTGATATGGCTTCACGCATCGCCGGATCTTGCGATGCCGTGCCGCCGCCCAGCGCGCCTCGGATGGCCGCCACGCACAGGCATGAGACGACGTACGTGGCCGCGTCCAGGACGAAGGGCAACCACGGCGCGAACGCGAAAAGCAGCCCGCCGAACAGCGGCCCCACCAAGGTGACCGTGTATCCGCGGGCCTGGTTCAGACCGAGCGCCACAGTCAGGTCCCCGGGGCCGACCAGATGCCGCAGCGCCGCGGCCTGAGCCGGGCTGAAGAACGCCGTGCCTGCTCCCTCCGCGGCGGCCAGCGGAATCAGGACAGGCATGGGCAGGGAACCGCCGAGCAGCAGGCCGCTGATCCCCAGCATCGCCAGGGCGCGGACCGTGTCGGCGGCGACCATCAGCCGTCGGCGGTCCAGGTGGTCGGCGACGGCTCCGGCGGGCAGCCGGGCCGCCGTGGTCACCAGGTACCGGATTGCGATCACCAGGCCCGCGTCGACCGCGGAGCCGTGGAAACGCAGGACAGCCAGCGGCAGAGCCAGTCCGGTCAGCTGCGAACCGAACAGCGACAGCGCCTGGCCGCCCCACATGAGGCGGAAGTCGCGGCTTGCGTGCCGCAGGAGAAGGCGCATCCGCGGCCTGCCGTCGGCCTGCGATGCCTTCGCCCTACGAGACATGGGATCGCACCGCCTCCCAAGCCGCATTCTCCGGCGTCGTCGAGCCTTGAGTCGCTGTCAGCCAGCCGGAGACGATCCGGGCGACTTCCTGCGGACGTGGCATGCTGCGCCCCGGACCGAGGGCGCCGCGCCAGAACTCGAACACCTCGCGCTCCTCGGGGTCGACGACGATATGCCCCTGCTCCCGCAGGCTTCTGACATGTCGGCCGACGATGTCCTTCTCCCACATGGCCTTGTTCATGTGCGGGAAGAACAGGCACCCGGCCGGCGCGGCGAGCAGCGCGGTCGCGGCGGGGCTGTCGGCCAGTCCGAGCGCGGCGGCGGCCAGGATCTGGGCCGAGGCGGGCAGCACGACAATGCCGGCCGCGGTGAGCGCCAGCTCCACCGGGTTCACCCCTGGCGCATCGCTGGTGAGGACGCGCCCGCCGACCCAGCCGAGGCTTTCGGCAGGCAGAAAGCGGACCGCATTCGCGGTCATCAGGCAGGTGAATCCGCCGCCGAGCACGGAACGCAGTGCGGCCAGATATTCGGGCGCCTGCAGGGTCGCGCTGGTGCCGGTGACGATGATCAGAGCCGAGCGGTCGGCCATGTCTTCAGTCCCTTCCGGCGTCGCGGACACGCGGGACGAGCAGCCCGTCCAGGACGCTGTGGAAGTCCGGCCCGGGATGGGCGAGCCGGTGCAGCAGCTGGAGGATCCCGGCGCTGCCCGAGGCCAGGTCGACGGTGTAGCGCAGGAGTGAGTGGCCGGGGAACGCCAGGCCTTCGGGTTGCCGGCACCCCAAGTTGAGGATCGAGCCGGCCAGCGTCTCGGCCTGGGTCCGATACCGGTCGCCGCCGAGCAGGTGGTCGTGGTCGAGCGCGAAATTGGCCAAGCCCGCCATGCCGTAGAACAGGCCCGGATTGATCGACAGCGGAGACAGGGTCGGCGTCATCAGCCGGTCCAGGACGTCGAACAGGTCCGCCTCGCCAGTGGTCGCGGCGTACCGGATCACCGCCGAGCCGACTCCCGCCGAACCGCGCGCCCAGTACGGTTCGATGAGCTGTGAGTCGATCCGGCCCGGGAATCCGATGCCGACGCGGCGCGGCCGGGCGGTGGCGAGGTCGAACTGCAGGGCTCGGCAGCCGATCCGCAGGAACTCCTCGCGGCCGGTCGCAAGGTGCAGATACAGCAGGAAGCCCGCGACCCCCGAGGAGCCCGAGGCGTAGCCGGCGCTGGCGGGCGCGTTGTCCGGGTCCGGCCAATACAGGCCGGTACCGTCGTCGCGGGCGGCGGCCAGCAGCAGGCGGCCGGTCCGGTCGGCCGCCTCCAGGTGCCGGGCGGTCCCGGTGGTGAGCCAGGATTCGAGCAGGGCCGTGCCGATCCCGGCCAGGCCCGTGGCGATGTCGTAAGCCGGGACGGCGTCGAGCCCGGCCACGACCCGGTCGAGCAGCCCGATACCGCGGTCCTCCTCCCCGATGCCGATCATCGCGGAGCCCACCCCGGCCCAGCCGTAGTGGAGTCCCGGCGGGAGCCGGTCGGCGTCCGGCAGGTTCCGGTCCAGCCACGACCAAGCGGCTTCGGGGACCTGTCCGGTCAGCCGGTACAGGGCGCGCAGCACCCCTGCGGCGCCGTGTGCCAGGCCGAAGGCATTGGTGGCGAAGACCGCCGCGTCGGCGGGGAACAGCCGGTCTGCGCGGTCGGGGGTCATGGTGCCGAGGATGAACTCGACGCCGTCGGCGACGATGGCGTCGACGGCCGCCGCGTCGTAGCCGACCGGCTCGACGTCCAGGTCGGTGTCGGGACCGGCGTCCACGCCGAGCTTGCCGAAGACTTCGCGGTCCAGGGGCCACCCGATCAGCGCCGCCGCGTGCCGGGTGATGCGGACCAGCGCCGCGGGGTTCAGCCCGACCAGCTCGTTGGCCGGGACCACCAGGGCGATCTCAACCCCGGCCAGGCCCGCGTCGTCGAACGCCTCGCCGGGCGCCGTGGCGAAGTCGCTGTCGGGCGGGCAAAAACCGCGCGTGCGCGGGTAGTCCTTGTGGTCGGCCGTCAGGGGACGGCTCGCCTCGAAATCGATGAGGCGGACGTGCAGGGAATCGGGATCGATCAGGATGTTGGTCGGGGACAGATCGCCGTACACCAGGCCCGCCGATCGGCAGGTGTCGACGGCGGCGCGCACGTTCTCGAGCACACGCCGCGCCGAAGTGCGGTATTCCGCAAGGGCTTCGGGACCCATGTCCCCCTGCGCCACGGGGTTGTTCCTGGCGACGAAGGTGCGCAGCGACATGCCGTAAATCCATTCCTCGGCGAGGTAGAGATGTTCCCAGGCCTGGAACAACTCGACCGGGCGTGGGCCCAGGCCCGTGGACGCCATCATCTGCAGGACCTCGTACTCACGGCGCAGCCGTTCCTGCGCGTCGGAACCGCCGGGGCTGAAGGCGGTGGCGGGCCGGGCCTCCTTGAGGACCACCCGGCCGCCCGCCAGCAGATCGTCAGCCAGGTAGACGCCACCGGACGTGGAGTGGTGCAGAGCCTTGAGGACCTTGTAGCGACTCAGAGGGCTGTCACCCGCGACGCCGGCCGGCTGCTCCGTGGCGATGAGGTCCGGGACCCACGGGGGCTTGCGGTAGGCGGGCGAGCGCAGATCCGGCCAGCGCTCGCCGGACGGGCCGGTCAGCATGGTTTCCACGCGGCCGTCGGGACGAACCCTGGGCGACTTGAGGAACTCGCCGTAGCGGTAGAAGACCGGTGCGGAGTCGGCGAAACGGCGGTCGGAGAGGATGTAGGGGCCTGAGAAGCCGGCGAACGCCGCGGCGAAGCGGTCGAGCAGCGCGCGGCAGTCATCGGGCGAGCGGGAGTAGACCGTGACGACCTTCCCGGCCGAGCCGCGGGGCCACCAGCGCGCACCGCTCGCCGCCACCAGGCGGGTGTCGCGCAGGATCTTGAAGACGAACGGCGCGGCCTCGTACTCGCCGCAGACCAGGTCCGCGGCCTGCAGGGCGTTGGCCGGCGTCGCGGACATGTGGATCTTCCAGCCGTGCTCCGGCAGCACGGGCGCGCCGTACGGGCGGGCGCGCGTCCAGATGCCCTCGACGGCGGTCTCGACCGTGGCGCCGAGCCGCTCGCGGACTCGGCGGGTGAGGTCGTCGGCGAAGTCGAAGCGGCCGAGGGTCTCAAAGAAGCGGTCGTCGGCCAGAAGGTAGCTGCGGATGGCGTTGGTGTCGGCCATGGGGTGTCCCTCGTCAAGGAAAGGTGCGCCGAAGGCGCCGGAAGGTATCGGGAGGTTCGCCGGGAAGAACCAGTGGGAATCGCCAAACGCCTGGCCCGTGCCCCGGCGGGCGCGAGCCAGGCGGCTGTTGTGCGGAATCGAACGGGATCAGCAGTCAACGCTGCAGCCATCAACGCTGCAGTCAAAGCTGAGGTTGCTGACGGTTGTGACGATCAGGACCCCGTTGGGGTCCATGTCGAGCTCAGGCTCGGTCTCGGTCTCGACCGACTGCAGCTCCAAGACGTCCTGCATGGGGATCGCCTCCTTGGCGGATCGGGATGGTGCCTGGCCCGCGCCCCGGCGGGCACGAGCCAGGCGGCCATTGCTGCGGAGCCCGACTGGTCAGCAGTTCCAGCTGTAGGAGCTGCCGTCCGTGTCGATCAGCACGGAGATGTCGGTGTCGGTCTCGGTCTCGGTCTGGACCGACTGCAGCTCCAGGATGTCCTGCATGGGGATCGCCTCCTTGGCGGATCGGGATGGTGCCTGACGACTCGAAGGTGTCACGCCCGCCGTCCCGGGAAACAGGGTCCTGATTCCCGGTGGTGTCCCGGGACCGCGCCGGGCGGGATCGCGATATCGCCGCCGAGATCGCGTCGCCTCAATCCACGGCGCTGGAGCCCCAGGCCGCCGCCACCGCCGCCGCACGCGAGGGGACCCCGAGCTTGGCCATGATGGTGGAGACGTGATTGCGGACCGTCTTCTCGGCGAGGAACAGCTCCTTCGCGATCCGGCGGTTGTCGTATCCCTGCGCGACAAGGCGCAACGTCTCCTGCTCACGTCGGGACAACCGGCGCAAGGCGATGGAGTCCTCGCCCTGCCCGAAGCCGTCGAACAGCGGGCTCAGTTGCTCGGCCACGGGCCCGGCGAAAACCAGGCTGCCGGCCGCGACCATGCGCACGGCGCACGCCAGATCGCCACCGGAGGAGCCGATCGTCAGACACCCGCGAACCCCGGCCCGCACCACCGCCGCCACAGTGTCCGTGTCCTCTGCCGCGGCCAGCGCCAGCACCGGCACCGGCGGCCGGCGCCGGCGCAGGGCCCGGATGACGTCGACGGCCGCGCGCACATCACCGTGCAGCCCCAGGATGACCAGGTCCGGCGCCAGCTGATCGGCCACCACGATCGCATCCCGCGCCCGATCAGCTTCCCCGACAACGCGAAACTCGGCGCTCCCCTCGAACAACGCCGCCAGACCCGCCCGGAACACCGGCCACTCGTCGACGAGCAGAATGTTGAGACTCATGTCCTTCTTCGCCTCCATCAAGAAGAGGAATCACGGCGCCGCCGCGGGCAGCCCACCTGAACACCCGGCTCGAGGAACGTTCCACTTTCAAGCCTGCCCGAGGGTTGCGGGCGGGGCATCGGGAGCCGGTCCCTATCTTGGGTTCGCGATCTCCCCATGCCGGACCGCTTGCGCGGGACGTGCCGACTCGGGGGTGCCCGTGTGTCCTCGTCAAGTGGGCACGGTGATGCGGCGACCCGGAACTGACCAATGACGAGCTGCGGGACTACCGCAAGTTCTGGAACACCTCCAGCATGGTCACCAACGCTCAGACCTAGCTAGTGACTTGAGTTGGGGTTTGGCCGTCACCACTTGTGTTGTGGTGTGTATCAGGCGTCGTGGCTTGGTGGTGGCGGTTTGGCTGGGGTCGTGACGTGGCCCTGATTCCGCGCTGTGCTGCGGATATGGGTGATCCGAGGCTTGAGCCGCTGGTGTTGACCGATGTCGAGCGGCGAACGTTGGAGAACTGGGTACGTCGTCGTTCCACAGGTCGGCCGGGTGGGAGTGCCACTCGTCGTGCAGGGTCGGCGCCACGGTGAAGCCCAGCTGGAGCAGCAGCAGCGTGGGCGCCAGCGCTTGGACGAACACGTACATCCAGCCGACGACGAAGCCCGCGGCGGGGTGCAACCCCCGCCCGGCGTAGGCGCCGACCGGGGCCGCCGCGGGCAGATACCGGGCCAGCTCGGCGATGGAGTTCGCGGCCAGCAGGCACGCCGCCATCGCCAGCGGCACCGACATCTACCTCGACGGCGAGCTCGATCAGGTGGTCGTCGTCGAACAGCGACCGCTCGTCGACGAAGCAGTTGCGGAACAGGACGCCTACCAGTTCCGTCTGCTTGCCCTTTTCGGCTGCGAAGTGAATCAGCCAGTGCATGTTCAAGGTGTTGCCGACGCCGTGCGCACTGAAGATGTACTACAGGCTGCTGGCGTGCGGGTTGGGATGCGACCCGCTCCTAAGCGGCCTTCGCCTGCTCTTGAGGACGCGTGGTACCGGGAACATGTAAAGGGAGCGACGCGCCCTGGCACGGCCATTGCCGCACTTGACCACAGGTCAATGAGGCCAGCGCCGCTGTATAGAAAGCGCAGGTCACGGCGTTGGCGCGGGGAGCGGGGGTAGCTTCCGTGCACCGTGGCGGTGGCACCATGGTGGCCCCCAAGTGGCCCCCAAGTGGCCCCCAGAACATATCAAGGGCCTCAATCCGATCCCTCGGATTGAGGCCCTGATCTGCGACGTTACCGTCGGGCTGACAGGATTTGAACCTGCGACCCCTTGACCCCCAGGTCCATGCGGTAGTCGCTTCCGCTCGTCACGCACGCTATGCCTCCTCGGTCGGCCCGGTGTGGCGAGCGACGTTCAGCGGGGTCGTTCATGATCGCGATTCCCGTGTGGCCCCCAAGTGGCCCCCGGGTGACGGGCCTGGGTGCAGCACAGGCTCCTGTCGTGGTCATCACCCTTCAATGGTGATTGCCTTCGGTCGTCGCCAATCGGGCGATTTCGAACTGAATCTCAGCCTTCCAGGCGCTCGCCGCTGGTGGCGGAGAACAGGTGGGTCTCGTGGGCGTGTGGCTTGGCGTAGAGCGTGTCGCCCTTCATCGGGACGGCGCGGGCGTCGACCCGCACGATCAGGTCCGCGTCGCGGTCGCCGACCTTGGCGGAGGTGTACGCGAAGGCGTCCGCGCCGAGTTCCTCCACCAGGTTCACCTCCATCGAGATCGCGCCTTCGGGGTTGCCGACCAGGTCGAAGGATTCCGGGCGCACTCCCAGCGTCAGGGTCTGCGCGCCGCCGGAGATCGCCTGGTCCAGGGCCTCGCGGGCGACCGGGAGCACCAGGCCGTCCAGCTTCACGCCGCCGTCGACGATCGGGACCTCGACGAGGTTCATCGCCGGGGAGCCGATGAAGCCGGCCACGAACACGTTCGCGGGCTTCTCATACATGCCGCGCGGGGTGTCGCACTGCTGGAGCAGGCCGTCCTTGATGACGGCGACCCGGTCGCCCATGGTCATGGCCTCGACCTGGTCGTGGGTGACGTAGACCGTCGTCACCCCGAGGCGGCGCTGCAGGGAAGCGATCTGGGTGCGGGTCTGCACGCGGAGCTTGGCGTCCAGGTTGGACAGCGGCTCGTCCATGAGGAAGACCTTCGGCTCGCGCACGATCGCGCGGCCCATCGCCACGCGCTGGCGCTGGCCGCCGGACAGCGCTTTGGGCTTGCGGCCGAGGTAATCGGTCAGCTCCAGGGCGCGCGCGGCTTCCTCGACGCGCTTGGCGATCGTGGCCTTGTCGACTTTGCCTATCTTCAGGGCGAAGCCCATGTTCTCCGCGACGGTCATGTGCGGGTACAGGGCGTAGTTCTGGAACACCATCGCGATGTCGCGGTCCTTCGGCGGCAGGTGCGTGACGTCCCGGTCGCCGATGAAGATGCCGCCGGAGGACACTTCCTCCAGGCCGGCCAGCATGCGCAGCGCGGTCGACTTCCCGGACCCCGAAGGGCCGACCAGCACGAGGAACTCCCCGTCCGGGATGTCCAGATTCAGCTTATCCACAGCGGGTGACTCCGCACCCGGATATACACATGAAGCATCCTGATACATCACACCAGCCATGATTCATCCCTTTCAGCCGGCAGGAATGTGCCGGACAGTCCGTAACTGAAAGTTGGCGTGCGTATAGCCGCACAGCCTTGTCTGTGACAGCACGCGGTGATCGAGTTCCACACGCGTTGAAGATCCGCTTCGCCTAATCCGCGGCGGGGTGGAACTAGGCGATGATCACCGATGCGCGGTCGCTCCGGCTGACGGAACCTGGGTATGCGCCACCGTGGGTGACCTGTAGGGCGATGGACGAGAGCGCAAAGCACTGAACGGCACTGGTAGCTCGTCGACGAAAGGACAAGGGCGGCATGCGCGATCATCTTCCGCCACCCCGGGCCGAGCACTGGGACTGGCAATACCGGGCTGCCTGCCGCGGCATGGACGAAGCCGCCTTCTTCTCACCTGTCAACGAGCGGGGCGATGCCCGCCGCCGTAGAGAGGAGCGGGCTCGCCAGGTCTGCCTGGGGTGTCCGGTGCGGGAACCGTGTGCCGCGTTCGCCCTTACCACGCAGCAGCACTACGGCGTCTGGGGCGGGATGACCGAGCGTGATCGGCGGTCGTGAGCGGCCGGGATCGGTGTTCGATGGGGATCGGTGTTCGCCCGGTCCTACAAGTCGCCGACGCTGGCGTACCGGTAGAAGAACGGGCCGAGCTCGGCGGCGACGGCTCGGGTGAGGCCCGAGCTGTCCTCCAGGAGGCGGGCGCCCGGGTCGATGTCGCCGACGAACACGGGTCCTCGGCGACCTTGTAGGGGACGGACTCGCGCTTGGCGCCGTGTTCCGCCCAGGAGGGGATCGGGTTGCTGAGGTCTTTGCCGATGACACCGTCGAAGTTCTTGCCGTCCGCCGGCCCATACAGGTGCCCGAGCGCATTGTCCAGGGAGCGGTTTTCGAAAAGCCACCACGATGTGGTCCATGGCGTGGGACCTGTCCGGCGTCGACATCGCTTCACCTCCACGTGACCGCACTGCCGAGGTAGTGCTGGGTCAGGGGGTCAGGTGCGGCGTAAACAGGACGCACAGACCCAGTACGCCGCCGACCCGGTCATCAAGAAGTACACCGGTGTCCTGGCCGCCGCCGACGTCTACACCCGAAGCCACGCCTTCGTCCTGCTGGAATCCATCCGGCTCGACCTCGGCGTCGGCTCCCAGGTCCACCCCTGACACCAGCACCGCCGGTCCGGACCGCGACGCGGCCCGGACCGGACCGGACCGGCGTCACAGGGCCACGCCGGCCGATTCCCGGGCACGACGCACGGTTTGGCCGCGCTCGGTCTCCGGATAGCGCAGAAGCATCGCCCTCAGTTCCTCGGCGCCGACGTTCGCACCGAACGGCTCGGTGCCCGGCTCCAACCGCTTGCCCTCGGCCAGCGGGCCCGCGACGACCGCGTCGAAGCCGAGCGCTTCGACGAGACCGGCCACGGTCGCCAGATCCGCCGGATCGTCGCCGGCGACCGCGATCGCCTTCCGGCCGGGAGCACCCGTCTGGAGAGCGCCGGCCTCCAGGTCGTGGTACCCCATGTGATTGAAGGCCTTGACGATGCGCGAGCCGGCCAGATACTCCTGCACGACCTCGCTGGAGGAGGTGCGATCGTCGGTCAGGTCCGGGCGCGGGCCGTCGACCTCCCACCAGTGGTTCATGGCGTCGATGACGAGTCTGCCCCACAGGGCTTCGGCCGGGACGGTGTGGACCTTCCCCAGCGGCAGGGCCAGGACGATGATGTCCGCTTCCGCCGCCACCTCGGCGGTGGTGGTCGCCACGGCGCCGGGCGTGAGCACTTCGACCGTGAGGGCGATCCGGGCCGGATCCCCGGATCCGGCGATGAGGACCCGGTATCCGGCGGCTACAGCCAGCCGGGCCAGGACGGTTCCGACCTTTCCCGCGCCCAGGATGCCTACTGTCCGCACCGTGGAGGCGCCGCCTGTGCTCGTCTGCGATGGCATTGCTGTTCCCCTCCGCTCGGATGTCAGTCTGCGAGGATGTCGCGCACCATCGGCACGACCTTCGCGCCGAAGAGCTCCACGGAGCGCAGCCGGTCGCTGATCGACTGGGCGCCGCCGGTGTAGATGAGGTCGAACCGGCCGACGCCGAGGGCCTTGATGGCTGCGGCCATCTTGCGGGCGACTGTCTCGGGGGAGCCGATGTACAACGACCCGTGCTCGATCTCGGCCTCGTACTCCTCCTTGCGGATCGGCGGCCACCCGCGCGACGCGCCGATCCGGTCGCGGATCACCTTGTAGTGCGGCCAGTGCGCCTCGCGGGCCTGGTCGTCGGTGTCGGCGATGAAGCCGGGCGAGTGCATGCCCACCGGATGCGCCGTGGTGCCGAACTGGTCGGCGGCCCTCTGGTAGAGATCCAGGTAGGGCGCGAACCGGGTCGGAGATCCGCCGATGATGGCGATCATGAGCGGGAAACCGTACTGCGCGGTGCGGACGACCGACTGGGGGGTGCCGCCGACCCCGACCCAGGTCGTCAGGTGGCCGGACTCCGTTTTGGGGAAGACGTCGGCGTTGTCCAGCGCGGCCCGCTTCGTTCCGCTCCAGGAGACCGGTTTCTCCTCGAGCAGCTTGGCGAACAGCTCGAGCTTCTCCTCGAACAGGACGTCGTAGTCGCGCAGGTCGTAGCCGAACAGCGGGAACGACTCGGTGAACGACCCGCGCCCGAGGATGACCTCGGCGCGGCCGTCGGACAGGGCGTCGAGGGTCGAGAACCGCTGGAACACCCGGACGGGGTCATCGGAGCTCAGGACCGTCACGCCGGAGGAGAGCCGGATTCGCGACGTGCGGCCCGCGATGCCGGCCAGCACCGTCTCCGGGCTCGAGACGGCGAACTCGGGACGGTGGTGCTCGCCGAGCGCGACGACGTCCACGCCGACTTCCTCAGCGAGTACCGCCTCCTCGACGACCTGCCGAATGGCCCGTGCGTCCGACACCATGGCGCCGGAATCGTCCCTCGGCACGTCTCCAAAGGTGTCCAAACCGAAGACGAGAGCAGACATTGCCAACTCCTCCATCTTGTGCAGCGTTGTGCGGGTCGTGCGGGTGGTTCCGCGCGTGGGCACGCCCTAGTTGAATGCTCAACCATTTTCCCCGCTGTGGCATTCCGTCAGGCACGCGGCAGCCCAAGGCGGCACGGCGCCCGGCGGTTGGCGAATCACCGGCTTCGGGTGAGGGCGGCTCACCTGGGTCGGTGCGAATCTGCCATCAGGACGCCGTTTCGGCCCCGCGCATGGGACGTCGATCCGCGGCTCCTCGAATATCGACCGACAAGCCCGACACCGTCATCGCGGAGTGGAGCGTCAAGGGCCACGTGATCCCCACCGGCAACACGTACAACATGGCCTACGCGACGTTCGTCACTGTTCGGGACGGACAGATCACGGGCTACCGCGAATACTGGAACCCGCTCGCCTTCGGTCAGGCGCTGGAGGGTGTGTCCTTCGGCTAGCGCGTGGCAAGGTCCGTGCCCAGGTGCCACAGACCGCCCCGCGCCCAGCAGTTCCGTGTCCATCAGCAGCCGTGCATGCGTGACCAGCTGAGGAGGGCCGGCCAATGGCCGACAACACCGACAACACCGACAACACCGATAACGCCGACAACAAGGACGGAGGCCGACGGGTCGCTGTGGTGACCGGCGGATCCGGTGCCATCGGCGGTGCGATCGCCGCGCGCCTGGCAGAAGATCACACCGTGGTGGCCCTCGACCGCGATGGTGACGTCGCTGTCGACCTCGCAGACCAGGCCCAGGTCCGCCAGGCGGCGCAGGAGGTGCTCAGCCGGCACGGCCGGGTCGACGTCCTCGTCCACGCCGCGGCGATGGTGGCCTTCGAGGCGATCGAGGAGTTCGACCTGGAGCTCTGGCGTCAAGTCCAAGCCGTGAACGTCGAGTCGGCCCTGCTGCTCACCCAGGCCTTCACGCCCGGGATGCGCCAGCGTCGATTCGGCCGCTTGGTCTTCGTCGTCTCCAACACGTTCTGGCGTCCGGCCGGCGGCCATCAGATCGCCTATGTGGCCTCCAAGGGTGCGCTGATCGGCATGGCACGCGCCCTGGCAGTGGGACTCGGCGGCGACGGGGTGGCGGCGATGGCCGTGGCCCCGGGACTGACCCGCACGCCGGCCACCAGCGTCGTGCCGGCCGAGGAGTTCCAGGACGTGGCCGCGCACCAGGCGCTGGCCAGGCCCCTCACCTCGGACGACGCGGCCGCCGTCGTCGCGATGCTGGTCCGCGATGACGCCGCCGCGCTGACCGGGCAGACGCTCATGGCCGACGGCGGCCTGGTCCTGAGCTAGACCAGAGGGCGGGGCCAATCGCACCCGATACAGCTCGCCGAACGCTGAGCGCCGCTACAACAACGACATGAACCCCGCGCACGAGGCACAACGGGAGATGCAGGCCCGGCCACGTAAGGAGCGGCAACCAGGGCGGAGTCCCCGGCATCGAGCCCAACAACTTCGGCCGCTGGGCCGAGCAGCCTTCATACGCCGACCCGGGGCTGCCGGTCGGACAGAGCGCTGACCATTTCGACTTGCGCCAGGACGACGACTACTTCACCCAGCCGAGAGACCTTTTCCGACTGATGACGGCGGTGCAGCAGCAGGAACTCTTCGACAACACGGCGTGCGCTCCTGGCCGCAGATCGCGATGTTCGCCGCATGCTGGAAGGCGTCAAGCCGAGCCGCGCCATCGCCCGCACACCCTCCTTCGCATCCTTCCTCGCCGGCGAACTTCTCCCCGGTGAGGCCGTTGACGACAGCGAGCTGGCCACATTCATCCCCGGTGCCATTGCCGTTGCCGTTGCCGTTGCCGTCTACGGTCATCCCACCTCCACGGTGCCGATGGGCGGGCCGGGCGACCCGGGGGCCGTCGTCGATGCGGGTGTACAAGGCCTGACAGCCGTTCGCCGCGTGCTGCTAGGGAACGACGACGCCGAGCCCTCCGATGAACGTGTGCGTGGGATTCAGGTCGCGCAGCTCCTCGACCGGGCACTGACCGGGGTCCCGGTCCCAGACGGTGAAGTCGGCGAGGCGCCCGGGTGAGAGCATCCCGCGCAGGCGGTGTTCCCCGACCAGGCGGGCCGCGGCGGTGGTGTGGAGCGCGACTGCCTCGTCGTACGTGATGGCGTGTTCGGGCCCTTGTACGCCGATCACGGACTGCCGGGTGATCATGCCCCACACCGAGCGCATGGCGCCGAACTGCCCGACCGGGAAGTCCGAGCCACCGGCGATCAGGGCGCCGGTGTCCAGCCACTGGCGGGCGGGGAACAGGCGGGCGACGCGTTCCGGGCCCCAGAATCCGGTCTCGACCTCAGCAGTGTCGTGCAGCAGCGGCAGCTGGATGGTGACCGGGATGCCGAGGGCCACGGCGCGGGCCCGTTGTTCGGGGCCGGCCAGGCCGCCGTGCTCCATCACCAGGGTGCCCGGCGGCAGGCCCGGGTTGTTGCGCAGGACACGTTCATAGGTGTCGAGCAGGACGCGCACGGCGCGGTCCCCGTAGGCGTGCGTTCCGACCCGCCAGCCGCGCCGCACCACCGCCTCGACCGCTTCGGTGAAAGCGCCCGGCTCCCAGGTGAGCGTGCCTGAGAAGCCGTGGTCGCAGGCGTACGGCTCCTCCGTGGCGCCGGCCTCCAGGCCGCCGTCCAGCCCGAACTTCACGCCCCAGACACTCAGCCAGGGATCGGAGGCATATCGCCACTGCTCCATCTCGTCGAGCAGGTCCTCCACCTGGGCGGTGGTGGAGAGCCCGAACGTCGCGATCAGGGCCCGGACCCGGGTGTTGAGCGCGCGCTGGTGCCGGGCGGCGAGCAGGTTGCGGTAGTCCTCGGGCCAGACCGCGCAGTCGCGGACGGTGCCGATGCCGGTCGCGGCGTACTGCGCGCTGGCCAGCCGGAGGCCGTCCACGATCTGCGAAGGATCGTCCGCGGGCACGAGCTGCTCGACCAGCCGCTGCGCCGTGTCGATCAGCCGCCCGTCGAGCCGGCCCTCGGCGTCGCGCCCGATCACGCCGCCGGGCGGCACCGGCGTCTGCTCGGTGATCCCGGCCAGCCGCAGCGCGTAGGAGTTGACGACATCGTTGTGCCCGCCCCGCTTCACCAGCACCGGGTGGCGGTCGGTGGCCCGGTCGAGCTCGGCCGCGGTGGGCATGCGCCGCTCGGCCAGGTTGAGCTCCTGCCAGTTCGTCGTGGTGCGGATCCACTCGCCCTCGGGGGTGGTGGCCGCCCGTTGCCGGATCAGCTCCACGAACGCCTCGATCGTGCGGGCCAGGTGGACGGGGACGTCGTGTGCGCTGCGGCCGGCGAAGACCAGGTGGGTGTGGGTGTCGTCGAACGCCGGCAGCACCGTGGACCCGGGCAGGTCGTGGACCGTGGTCCGGTCGGCCACCCAGCCGTCCAGGCCGTTCGGATCGGCGGAGGTGGCCACGACGCGGTCGCCGCGCACCGCGATCGCGCGCTGGACGGGTAGGCCGGGGACGAGAGTGTGCACCTTGCCGGCCCGGACCAGAATATCAGCACCATGATTCATACCCTCGACACTAGGAGCGGGTACGCCGGGCCCGCTCCCGTCATCTGACCTACTTCCGCCGGCGGACCCCGACCCCGGACCCCGGACCCCGTCCCCGGACCACCCGGCTCAGTCGCGCGCGAACGGAGCCAGCGCGTCGCGCAGGGCGGCCCGCGAGCTGACACCGAGCTTCGGGAAGAGCTGGTAGAGGTGGCTGGACACCGTCCGTGGAGACAGGAACAGCTTCTCGGCGATCTGCTTGTTGGTCAGACCGGCCGCCGCCAGCCGGGCGATCTCCCACTGCTGCGGCGTGAGCCTGACGCCCTCGGTCCGCGGCGTTGTGTGCACCACAGCGCCGCAGGCGCGCAGCTCCTGGTTGGCGCGCTCGGCCCAGGGCGCCGCCTCGAGCCGGGTGAAGGTCTCGACGGCGTTGTCGAGGTACAGCCGAGCTCGCGCCGGAGCCTTGCCCCGCCGCAAACGCTCGCCGAAGTACAGCTGTATTCGCGCCGTGTCGAAGGGCCAGCGCTCGGTGCCCTCGATGGCCAGCGCGTCCTCGAACCCGCGCTCGGCCTCCTGGTCGTCCTCGGCCGCCAGTGCCGCCGAAGCCAGCAGGATGAAGCGCAGACGCTGGGAGACGGCATCCAGGCCGGCCCGCCGGGCCGCCGCGACGTGCTCCCGGGCCTGCTCTCGGTGCCCCGAGCGCACGGCCGCCTCGACCTGGTCCAGGATCGACCACAGCGCGTGCCCGGCGAACGGCGCGAACTCGCCGGTCGGCGTGATCACCGCCGCGTGGTGGTGGGCCCGCTCGAAGTCGCTCTGCGAGAGCGCCATCAGGGTCCTGGCATGCGCGGCGTAGCGGCGCACGGCCTGGGAGCGGCGCTGGCCCGCCCACATGTCCATCTCGTCGGCCAGTGCCCGGGCCGTCGCGAAGTCGCCGCGGACCGCCGCCAGGCACGCCAGAACCCACTTGCCGGTCCAGGAGCGCAGCCGGTATCCCAGTTCGTCGCACATCCTCAGGCTGGTGCCGACCACCTCGCGCAGCTCGGTCCACTGCCCGCTGCTCCAGGCGTGGCTGCCCCACAGGAAGGACGCCTGGATCGCCGGGAAACTGTTCGCTCCGGTGCTGCCGCCGCGCGCCGTGCTCCGCAGCTGCTCGTCGATCGCTCCCAAGCGGTCTGCGTAGGCCCCCGCGGTGGCGATCCGCACGATCCGCGCGGGGTCCGGCTCGCCGGGCAGGGCCGCGAGAGCGGCGTCGAGCCGGGCCCAGTCCGCGGGCCGGGCGCGCGCCGGATCGGCGAACGTGGTGCGCAGCAGGTGCAGTCCGTCCGGGACCGCCGTGCACTTCGCGGCTATGGCGTCGTAGTGCGCCCACTCTTGCGCGCGGCCCGCGTGGACGCTGACCATCAGCAGCGCGGAGAGGGCCTCGCGCGTGGTGGTGTCGTCGGTGTCGTAGGGCTCGGGCAGGTGGGCGAACGCACCGGTCAGCAGACGGCACGCGGTGTCGGTGTCGCCGTGGCTGTTGATCAGGTACACCGCGGTGGCCACCGCTGCGGCCAGCGAGTCGTCGTCCGGCGAGGCCTGCTTCGCGGAGTCCAGCAGACGGGGGACGTCGCGCACGAAGCCGGTGAGGTTCGCGCCGAAGTACGCCGCCTTGGCCAGCCGGCGGGCTCGTTCGGTCCCCGCCGGGCTCAGGTCCGCCGAGCGCAGCAGCGCCGCGACCGCGTTCGGGCCGTCGCCGCGCCGGGAGCTCAGATCGGCGACCTCCTCCAGCAGAGCCGCGAGGGACTCGTCGGGATCGACCGTGGCCTGCGCGAGATGCCAGGCCCGCTGCTCCGGTACGTCCCGCCAGACCTCCGCCAGCGCCCGGTGCACCCCGCGCCGCTGATCACTGGTCGACAGGGCCACCACCGCCGAGCGCATCAGAGGGTGGCGGAACGTCAGCCGGCCGGTCCCGTCATCGACGTCCACGAGCCGGGCCCGCTCGGCCGGCGCCAAGTGCTTCAGGTGGCACTTCCCAGCAACCGCCTGGCGGATCACCCGCAGGCTGCCGGTGCCTTCCAGCGCTGCCACGAGCAACAGGTGCCGGGCGGCGGCCGGCAGGTGCTCGATGCGGGAGGCGAACATCGACTGCAACCGCTGTGTCAGCGGCAGCCGGTCGGGCAGGGACCAGGTCTGGCTGCGCTGGGAGTCGGTGAGAGCAGCCGGCAGTTCAAGAAGGGCCAACGGATTGCCCTCCGCGGCGGCCATCAGGCTGTGACGCACGCGCGAGGCCAGCATCGGGAAGCTGCGGGTCAGCAACGCCTCGGCGGCGGCGGAGCTGAGCGGCCCCACGTGGTGGAAGGGAATCCCGCCGTAGTCGAAGAAGCTGTCCTCTCCCATCCTCGCGGCGCACAGCATCCCCGCGCCGGTACCGGGCAACTCCTGGGCGACCCGTGCCAGGACCCCGGCGCTGGCCCGGTCCAGCCACTGCGTGTCATCGAGCGTCAGCAGCATGGGCTTGTCGACAGAGAGCTTCGCGACCAGCGTCACGACGGCTGCGCAGACCGCGTCGTCGCCCGCCGGCTCGGCTCGCGCGCTTCCCAGGATCGTGGCGAGCACCGGGATGTCGGCCGCTGCCTCCCGGCTTTCCGGTGAGGATTCCAGCAACAACCGCAGGGCGCCGTATGCGATCTGCGCGCGATACTGCACGCCGCCTATCGACAGGATGGCGAGCCCGGCCCGTTCGGCTCGTTCGGCCGCCGCCGCGAGCAATGCCGTCTTGCCGACTCCCGCCTCGCCCAGAACGACCAGCGCCCCGCCGAAGCGCGGCACGTCGGCCAGGAAAGCGTCCAGCCGCGCCAAATCCTCTTCGCGGCCGATCAGGGAAGGTTGTGCCTCGCTCGCCATGGGCTCAGTCAAGCCGCGGCGGTGCGCGATCACCAGGAAAAGGAGCGGGCAAAAGTAGCCGCCGCCTGGCGCGAACTAGGTCACATGACTGGAGCGGACGTGTCTGCCGCGCTTCTACCTTCGAGGCAAGGGCCCACATCAAGCCCGGAAAACCACTGGAGGTTCGATGAGTGACAGCGTGCGCGGGAACGTGGTTCTCGTCCACGGCGGTTTCGTGGACGGTTCCGGATGGCAAGGCGTCTACGACGCTCTGAAGGCCGACGGTTACAACGTGGCCATCGTGCAGAACGCCACCTTCTCCCTCGAGGGCGACGTCGCCACCACCCATCAGGTCATCGCCGGGATGCCCGGGCCGGTGACGCTGGTCGGCCACTCCTATGGCGGCGCCGTCATCACCGAGGCCGGGACCCATGAGTCGGTCAAGGCCCTGGTGTACATCACGGCGTTCGCGCCGGACAAGGGCGAGTCCGTCAATACCCTGATCGCCGACCCGCCGCCCGGAGCGCCGGTGCCGCCGATCCTGCCGCCGCAGGACGGGTTCCTGTTCCTGGACCGGGAGAAGTTCCCGGACTCGTTCGCCGGGGACCTGCCGCGCGCTCAGGCCGAGTTCATGGCCGACTCGCAGGTGCCGTGGGGCCTGGAGGCCCTGGGCGGCGCGGTGTCGGAGCCGGCGTGGCGGCACAAGCCGGCCTGGTACCTGGTCGCCGCCGACGACCGGATGATCCCGCCGCCGGCCCAGCGCATGATGGCCGAGCGGATCGGCGCGCAGGTGGTGGAGGTGCCGGGCAGCCACTCGGTGTACCTGTCCCGGCCCGGTGACGTCGCCGACATCATCAAGCAGGCCGCCGACGCCTGAGGCGGACGGCGAACCCACACGCGAGGAGTTCCATGAGTTCTGATGTTTCCCGCCGCCGGGTTCTGGCCGGCGGAGCGGCGCTGGCCGGATCGGCGGCGCTGATCGCCGCGCACGAAGGAACCGCCGCCGCGGCCTCGGCGCAGACCGATGGAAGGAACCCGAAAGTGAAGCCCACGATCGTCCTGGTGCACGGCGGCTACGCCGATTCGTCGTGCTGGAACGCCACCATCAAGGAGTTGCAGTACAAGGGCTACACCGCGATCTGCGGGTCGAACCCGCTGCGGGGCATCCCGACGGACGCCCCGTACATCGCGAGCCTGCTGGACTCCATCAGCGGACCGGTGGTCCTGGTCGCGCACTCGATGGGCGGGACGGTCATCACGAACGCCGCCGCCGGCAAGGCCAACGTCAAGGCCCTGGTGTACATCTCGGCGTTCGTGCCCGACGTCGGCGAGACCCAGGGCGACCTGATCAACAAGTTCCCCGGCAGCGAGGTGCTGCCGGTGAGCGTGCCGGTCCCGTACACGAAGGCCGACGGCACGACCGGCACCGACCTGTACCTGTCCAAGGACGGCCAGGCCGCCTTCGCCGCCGACATCTCCACCACCGACTTCAAGGTCCTGCAGGCCACGCAGCGGCCGTTCGACGCCGATTCCTTCACGTTCCCGACCACGGCCGCGGCCTGGAAGACCATCCCGGTGTGGGGCCTGGTCGCCGGTCAGGACAAGGCGATCCCGCCGGCGTGCGAGCGCTGGATGTACCAGCGGGCGAACGCGCGCAAGGTCGTCGAGGTGCCGACCTCGTCCCACGTCGCGATGATCAGCCACCCCCGGGCCGTCGCCGACCTCATCACGGACGCCGCCGAGGCGGTCAGCTGATCGCTCGTGAAAAGCGGGTGGGGAGCGGAGAACCCGCTCCCCGCCTACATGTCGGCCCGCCACTGCTCCAGCACCTCGTCGATCGCGGCGATCCGGTCGGCGGCGTCCAAGCCCGAAAAGCGGCTCCGGGCTGTCTGGAGCATCGGGACGGCCTCGTCCGGCCGTCCGAGCCGATACAGCAGTCGCGCGAATCGTTGCTCCAGATCAGCTTGCTGACCTGCCAGATCCGCCAGGTCGGCATGCGCGAGCACCCGCCGATAGGACTCCTCTGCCAGGCCGTCCTCGCCGAGTTCCTCGTGGGCCATGGCCAGATATTTGGTGCCGACCACCAGGCAGACGTCGGCGATCCGCTGCCGAGCCGGGTCCGGCTGGGGGATCCGGGCCACCTGCTCCGACCGGTGGAGCACGGTGATCGCCTCTCGCGGGCGTTTCATGGAGATCAGGTTCACGGCCATCATGTGCAGGCTTTGCAGGTGTCCTTCCCAGTCGCCGAGACGGACGAACAACCGCTCAGCCTGTCGCACGTAAGACAGAGACGCAGCCGGGTCCTGAGCGACGAGAGCGCTTGCCGCGTACTGGAGACCCCAGGCTTGCTGGCGGACGTCCCCTGCCTGTTCGGCGATTCGGGCGGCGCGCAGTGCCGTCTGCGCGGACAACTGCTGCTCCCAGCGGACCCCTTGTGCCCAGGACAGATAGTTCAGCTGCGTGGCTTGGGCCACGGCGTCGCCCATCTGCTCGGCCGCCTCGGCGGCCAGGGCGAACAGCTCGTGCCAGTGCGGCCACTGGGGCCAGTGGTCTGAGAACCAGTGCTGAGCCTCGGCGGTGTCGACGACCCGCTGGTTCCAGCCGTGATCGGCGGCGACGCGCACCGCGCCGAACCAGTTCTCGGCCTCGTCGTGCAACCAGGCCGCCGCCAGCTCGGACGTCGACAGGTCGACCGGCAGGCTCCAGTTCACGGGGGCGGCGCCGTAGCCCGGCTCGTACCACCGGCCGGCCGCGACGGCGACGTCCAGCAACCAGTCAGTCATGAGCCTGACCAGCGCGGCGCGTTCGGCGGGAGCCTCCTCGGCGACCAGGCGGTCGGCGGCGAACAACCGGATCAGGTCGTGGAAGGCATAGCGCGAATCGTCGCCCTGCGTGAGCAGCACCAGCTCCAGGAGCTCGTCCAGTAGATCCTCGGTGTCCGGGACCGAGGATCCGATCACCACCGAGGCCAACGGGGCGGTGAAGTCGGGCCCCGGTATCAGGGCCAGGCGGCGGCACAGCCGGCGGGCGTCCGGGCTCAGCTGGTCATAGGACATGCCGAACGCCGCGGTGATCTGCAGGTCGCCGGCGTTGATCCGTTCCAGGCGCCGCTCGGAGTCGGCCAGCCGGTCGGCCAGCTGCCGCGCGGTCCAAGCCGGTCGGGTGGCCAGGCGGTTGCCGATGATGCGCAGGGCCAGCGGCAGCCCGCCGCACTGCGCCGCGAGTTCGGCCAGGCCCTCGGCGCGGGGCCCGTCGGCGTCACCGATGATCGAGGCCAGCAAGGCCACAGCCGCCGCGGAGTCCAGGACCGGAACCGGCAGGCGGGCCACGCCCTCCAGGCCGGTCAGCAGGCGGCGGCTGGTCACCAGGACCATCCCGGCCCCGGCGCCGGGCAGCAAGGGCCGAGCCTGCTCCTCGTCCCGGACGTTGTCCAGGACGACGACGGCCGGCCGTTCCTCCAGCAGCGTCCGGAACTGTCCGGACCGGCCCTCCAGATCGTCGGGCAGATCGCGGTTCCCGACCCCGAGCGCCTTCAGGAGCCGGAACAGCGCGGTGCTGGGATCGAGGGCTTGCGAGTCCATTCCCCGCAGATCCACGTAGTACAGACTGAGGCCCCGTGCCCGCGCGAGCCGTCGGCCGGCTTCGACGGCGAGCGTGGTCTTGCCGATACCGCCGGGCCCGGACAGCACCACGACCGAGGCCGTCGCATCCGAGCCGTCCGCCAGGTCCGCGAGCCGTGCCAGTTCCGTCTCGCGCCCGGTGAAGTCCGGAATCGGCCGTGGCGGCACGCACCAACCGGTGGGTGCGGTGACGGGCCGCTGCCGCCCCTGCTCGGCCAGGCGCTCCAGTGCCTCCCGCGCTGTCTCGTCCAGCCCGAGACCGTCGGCCAGGGACATCACCGTCCGGTGTTGCGGACCCAGGCTGTGCCCGCGCTCCAGGCCGCCGATCGTCCGAGCGCTGACGCCCGAGGCATCCGCCAGCGATTCCAGGGTCAGTCGCGCTCGCAGTCGTAGCCGCCGCAGCTCTTCGCCGAACGTGGTCGCTGACCGTTCATCGCCCACAGCCACTCCGATCACAGCCGATCAGATCCGGTCCCCGAGACCGATCGACGTCTTTCGAGTACCGTCGAGCCACTGATCTTGCCATGGAGGGGAGCAACTGGGATGCCGACGCCCGGGCAGCACGGCGAGCGCCTCGACGACACGTCTGGCACGAAGACACTGGAGGCGGCCCGAGCCCACTTCCTGCATGTACAGGCCTCAGCGGAGGTCGCGGACGTGGACGAGTTGCTGGAGAAGTGGAGCGGCGCGCAAACCTGACCTGTGTAGTCGGCGACCGGCTGACTTGAAGGCTAAACTCATCGGCATGACTGTGATGCCGCGACAGGACGATGCCGACGCACCCGCAGCCGAGTCTTCCGACTTGTGGCTCACCTCGGACGAGCTGTCCTCGTGGCTGTCCGTGGTGCGCCTGATCACCCGGCTGCCGTGGGCCATCGACTCCGAGCTTCAGCGCGATGCCGATATCAGCATGGTCGAGTACATGACGATGGCGATGCTCGGCGAGGCGCGGGACTGGACGATGCGGATGAGCGAGCTGGCCGATCAGGCCAGTGTGTCGCTGTCGCGGCTGTCGCACCTGGTCAAGCGCCTGGAGGCGCGCGGCTATGTGCGTCGGGAGCCGGATCCGCGGGACGGCCGGTTCACGAACGCGATCCTGCTGCCGGCCGGGAGGCGCAAGATGGAGGAGGCCGCGCCGGCGCACGTGGCGTTCGTCCGCCGCCTCGTGGTCGACAATCTCTCGCCCGAGCGGCTGCGGCGCCTCGGGCAGGACGCCGAGCGGATCCTTCAGCGGATCGACTCGCCGGCGCGCTGAGCCGCGCGAGGCTGCCCCGCATCTTCGCCGGTCAGCGTCGACTTCTCCCGTATCACTTGAATGTTCATGCGATCGGGCCTAGATTTGGTCGCAGAGGGACAAGCGTGAGCGGGTCACATCCCGACTATCACGTGAATGTTCAAGTCATCACGAAGGGGAGTGGCGTCATGAGCGACCTGCGGATCGCCGTCATCCTGGGCAGCACCCGGCCGGGCCGGCGAGGCGAGGGCGTGGCGCGATGGGTCATGGAGCGCGCGAAGGGGCGGGCCGGCGCCGACTACGAGCTGGTCGACCTGCTCGACTACCCGCTGCCGCACATGGACGAACCGCTGCCGCCGTCCTTCGGACAGTACGCCGGCGAGCACACCAAGGCCTGGGCCGAGACCATCGGGGCCTACGACGGATTCATCTTCGTCACACCCGAGTACAACCACTCCGTCCCCAGCGTCCTGAAGAACGCCGTCGACTATGTCTACGCCGAGTGGAACGACAAGGCCGCCGGCTTCGTCGGCTACGGCACGGTCGGCGGTACCCGCGCCGTCGAACAGCTGCGGGGGATCCTGTCCGCCGTGAAGATCGCGCACGTGCACCAGCAGCTGGCCTTCTCGGTGTTCACCGACTTCGACGAGGACGGCGCCTTCATCCCGAACCCGCGCCACGAGCCCGCGATGACGACCCAGTTCGACCAGGTCGAAAGCTGGGCGCGAGCGCTGAAGACGGTCAGGGGCTGACCATGGCGGCGTCCGGCACGCCGACGGTCGACATCCGCCGCTCCGGCGACCGGTCCGAGACCGAGCTTTCGTGGCTGCACGGCCGGCACTCGTTCTGGATCGGCGGCCGGCCCCACGACCCCGACAACACTCACCACGGACTGCTGATGGTCCATAACGAGGACGTCATCAAGCCGGGCACCGGCTTCGAGACGCACCCGCACCGGGATATGGAGATCGTCACCTGGGTCCTCGAAGGCGCCCTGGTCCATCAGGACTCGGTCGGCAACTCGGGGATCATCTATCCCGGGCTCGCTCAGCGGATGAGCGCCGGCACCGGAATCATGCACTCGGAGAAGAACGATTCCCGGCGCCTCGGCGGCGAGCCGCACACCGATCCCGTGCATCTGGTCCAGATGTGGATCGTCCCCGATGAGAGCGGCGTCACGCCCGGCTACGAGCAGCTGGAGATCGACCATGAACTGCTGTCCGGGGCGCTGGTGACTGTCGCCTCGGGCATGCCGAAGCACGCCGATGACACCGCCATCCGCATCCGGAACCGCGACGCGGCACTGTACGCGGCCCGACTGATACCCGGACAGCCGATTCAGCTGCCCGAGGCCCGGTACCTGCACGTGTTCCTCGCCCGCGGCGCGGTCGAGCTTGAAGGTGCCGGCGCGCTCGCGACCGGAGACGCCGTACGCCTCACAGCGACCGGCGGCCAACGAATCGCCGCCCTGGAACCCGCCGAAATTCTCGTCTGGGAGATGCACGCGGCCCTGGCCGGCCCGACTTTCGTTTGCGCAATGACTTGAAGGTTCAAGTAACTTCATCGAAGGGGAGAACACCGTGAACACCACCTCGAAGCGCATCGGGATCGCCGCGGCCGTCGCCGCCGTGGCTGTGGGGGGCTTGACCGTCGCGAGCGGCACCGCGAGCGCGACGACAACCGACCGGCCCCACGGCCTCGACAACGCCAAGGTCAGGGCCAACGAGGCCGTCGTCGAAGCCTTCATGCGCGACGTCCTCGACAACCACCGCGGCGATCACGCCGCCGCCTACTTCACCCCGACCATGGCCTGGCACGGCGGCAGCGTCGGCACCGTGTCCGGCGCCGGCAACGTCGCCGGGCTGATGACCGCCGTGGTGACCTCGATCCCGGACCTGCGCGCCGCCCAGCAGGACATCGTCGCCCAGGGCGACGAGGTGGTGGTCCGCCTGGTCGTCACCGGCACCCAGACCGGCCCGATCCTGAACATCCCCGCCAGCGGCAAGCCGGTGCGCTGGGACGCGATCGACGTGTACCGCCTGGCCGGCGGCAAGATCGCCGAAGAGTGGGCCGGCGAGGACTTCACCGCCTTCCTGAACGACACCGGGACCTACAAGGCCCCCTGGATCCAGTGACTTCGCTGACGACGCCAGACCCGAAACCCGTACCCACCCACACAGAGAAGGAGACAACTGTCATGCATGAGAACGAGAAGATCATCCGCGCCGCCTACCAGGTCGCCGAGGACCAGGACGTCGCCGGCTGGGTCGCCGCCTTCACCGAGGACGGCACCTTCACCGACGAGTCCATCCCCTACACCTACCAGGGCCCGCAGGAGCTGGGCCTGACCGTCGAGGTCTACGCCAAGGCGTTCCCCGACATGCACCGCGAGCTGGAGAAGTTCTACGTCGTCGACAACATGGTGATCGTGCAGCTGCGGTTGCAGGGCACCCACACCGGCCCGCTGGAGCTGCCGACCGGCACCGTCCCGCCGACCGGCAAGCGGATGGACGCCCCGTGCTGCGACGTCTTCGAGCTCGTCGACGGCAAGATCAAGCGGTTCGACTGCTACGCCGAGGGCTCGGTCATCGCCAAGCAGCTCGGGCTCGCCTGACACCCGCTGACCAGAGCACGGCACAAAGTGCCCATACTCCGCCGCACCATGCCCGGAAAGGCAACCAGGACCATGTCCGTGCTCGACTCCGCCACGAACCGACGCTCGTTCCTGACCCGATCCGCGACGCTCGCGGCCGCCCCGGCGCCCGCATTCGCCCAGCGCCGGCCTCAGCCCACCAGGCCGGCGCACATTCGTCGGCGTGGATCTCCGCTCCGTCTGGTGGGGATCCACGCCTCACCGCGTGAGCGGCAGGTCCCGGAGCTGTCGCCGCGAGGTGATCTCGAGCTTCTTGAAGATGCTGCGCAGATGCGCGTCGATCGTCCGCGGGCTCAGGAACAGCTGCGCTCCCACCTCCTTCGACGTGGCGCCGGTGGCGACCAGCTTGGCGATCTGGAACTCCTGGGCCGTGAGCCGGCCGGCGCCGTGCCCGCCGGGCCCGGATGGCCGAGTCTCGACGCGCTCTCCCAGCGCGCTCAGCTCACGTGCCGCGCGCGTCGCGAACCCGTCCGCTCCGATCGCGGTCAGCATCTCGTGGGCTTCCCGCAGGTTGGTCCGGGCGGCCTGGCGGTGGCCGGCCCGCCGTAGCCACTCGCCGTACAGGAGCCGGGTTCGTGCGGTGTGCAAGCGGCCTTCGCTGTGCTCGAAGTTGTCGATCGCGGCGCGGTAGAGGCCGTCGGCGGCCGGGCCTTCGGCGATGAGGGCCCGGCAGCGCAGTTCCACTCCTGCGGCCCACTCGGTGCGGTTCGCTCCCGTTCGCTCCGTGAGCGTCTTCACCATGGGTACCGCGAGTTCCCGGCGGCCCGACCGGACGGCGGCTTCCACGAATTCGTGCGGTGTGCAGGAGTGGAAGCCCATCTCGTCGAGCTCGGCCGATGGTCGGCAGGCCTCCAGCGCTTCCTGGTACCGGCCGCGGCTGTTGAAGAACACCGCCTGGGCGAACTCGATAGCGGTGACGAGCCGTCCCTCGCCGCGTTCGACGGCGCCGCGGCGGGCCTTCTCGGCGAGTACGGCCGTCCGGCTGTCCCCGCGCCACGCGGCGAGGGTGATCTCGACGTACTCCATTCCAGGCGCGCCGATCTCAGCGGCGATGGCGCAGGCCTCGGCGACGTTCGCGGTGGCGTCGTCGAACCGGCCGGCGTGGATGTCGGTGAGCGCGAGGTAGCTCAGGGACACCGGAAGCGCCGCCACCGTACCGGTCGAGCGGGAGGACCGGACCTGGCGGTCGGCCAGGGTGCGCCAGGCCGTGTCCTCGAACAAGTCCATCGCGGCGCTGCAGGCCAGCCAGACCTCCCCCGGCGAGAACGCGTCGTCGTCCTCTTCCTTCACATAGAGGTCGACCACCTGGCGCAGGAGCGGTGCGGCTTCCAGGAATCCCGATCTGACCTGCGTCGTCAGGCCGTCTAGCAGGAGGTCGACCGGTCTGGCCGGCGACGGCGCGGGGAGCACCGTGCGAGCCCGGTCGGCCGTCTGGAGCAGGCGGGGGCCTTCGGTGAACCGGCCGACGAAGACGGCGCCGGCCAAAGCCTCCAGGAAGATGTCCCGGGCGGCGGCCTCGTCCAGGCCCATGGTCAGGTTCGCGGCGTATTCGAGCCGTGCGACCGCTTCGTCGCTGCGGGCCTGGTCGAAGGCGATCCTCGCACGCAGCGTGGCGCCGCGTGCGTGGCGCGAGGCGTCGCAGGGCCCCGCGTCGGCGACGGCCAGGAGCTCCAGCGCCCGGTCACCGGCGCCGGCGTCCCGCTTCGCGCACGCCGCCGCGAGCGCTCGCTCGGCCCGCCGCGCCGGGTCGGGAGTCAGCTGGGTCGCCGCTTCCAGGAACGCCGCCGCGGCGGCGATGCCGCCCCGCGCCCGGGCCCGGCCGGCCGAGAGTTCGAGCGCGTCGGCCACTCCGGCGTCCGGGCCGCAGGCGGCCTGGGCGCGGTGCCAGGCCCGGCGGTCCGGCTCCTCGCCGTCGTCCATGGCCTGGGCCAGCGCGCCGTGCACGGCCCGGCGGTCGGACAGTGGGGCATCGCGGTAGATCACAGACCGGACCAGCGGGTGCCGGAAACGCACCCAGAGCCCGAAGGCGATCAGGCCGGTCTCCTCCGCGGGGGTCGCCGCGGTCGAGCCGATGCCCAGCCGCTCGGCCGCGCGCCATAACAGGACACTGTCTCCGGTCGTCTCCGCGGCGGCCGCGAGCAGCAGGAGCCGGGTGTCCGGCGGCAGTCCCCGAAGGCGGGACCGGAAGCTGGCCTCCACCTTGCCCGAGACCGGGACCGCGTCGGGCGCGGCGAACCCGCCGGCCAGGTCCGCGCTGCGCGGGAGCTCCAGCAGGGCCAAGGGGTTGCCGCGGGACTCGCCGAGGATGCGGTCCCGTACCCGGTCGTCAAGCGGCGCCCGGATCCGCGATCTCAGGAGGCTGAGGGCGTCCGGCTCCGGCAGCCCGTCGAGCCGGAGTTCGGGCAGTCCCGCCAGCTCCCACTGGACTTCGGGTTCGCGGATGGCGAAAAGAAGCGCCACCCGCTCGTTCTGGACTCGCCGTGCGACGAACGCGAGCGTCCGCGCCGATGCCTGGTCCAGCCACTGTGCGTCGTCGACGACGCACAGCAAGGGCTGCTTCGTCGACGCCTCCGCCAGCAGCCCGAGCACGGCTAGGCCTGCCCGGAAGCGGTCCGGAACACCCTCGCCTCCCATCCCGAACGCGGTGCTCAGGGCATCGCGCTGAGGCGCGGCAAGCTTCCCGAACCCGTCCAGGACAGGGGAGCACAGCTGGTGCAGGGCGGCGAAGGCGAGCTCGGTTTCGAACTCCACGCCGCTGACCCGCAGGATCCGCACGTCGTCAACGGTGAGAACGGACTCCAGCAGGGCGGTCTTGCCGATGCCCGCCTCGCCGCGCACGACGAGCGCCCCGCCCCGGCCCGCTCGCAGCTCGGTCACAAGCCGGTTGAGGGCAGCGGATTCCGCCCGCCGTCCGACGAGATCCGAGCCTTGGGCCGGTGCGGGACGATCTTTCATGTGCGCAGCTTCCCCATCGTGCGCGCCGCCTGAGTGCTGCGACGGCGAGATGGTTGATGAATTCTCAACAATAGCGCGGGCGGGCGAGGTGGTGCCCGGTGCGCGAGCCGCGTCCCGCACCGAGAACATACCAAATACTGACCACTTGGCCGATTGCCTAGTCCGCGGCATCGGCGAAGCTAGGCGATCTTCACCGATGCGGATCTCCGCATCCGGCGGAAGGCTTGAGGGCCGGTGGCATCCGACCGGTGCGACCGCGGCCGACGCAGGAGGTCACCTCATGAAGGCGCTTGTCGCGCGCGACTATGGTCCCCTGGAGGACCTGGTGGTCGAAGAGATGCCCGTCCCGGTCCCGGGGCCCGGACAGCTGCTGGTCCGCACCGAGGCCGCCGCGCTGAACCCGGCGGACACGGCCTTGATTACCGGCGCGATGCGGGATGTGCTCCCGGTCGGGCACCCATTCATCCCCGGGGTCGACACCGCCGGCATCGTGGTCGCGGCGGGCGAGGGCGTCACCCGGTTCGCGGTCGGCGACCCGGTCCTGGCCTGGAACGGCATCCCGTCGGGAACGCTCGCCGAGTTCGCGATCGTCGGCGACGGGCCGGGGACCGGACACCGTCCCGCCGCGCTTGACCCGGTCCGGGCCGCGGCGCTGCCGACCGCCACGCTCACCGGCGCCGCGCTGCTGGACGCCGCCGAGGTCAAGCCGGGCGGAACCCTCTTGATCGTCGGCGCGTCCGGCGGCATCGGATCGTTCCTGGTGCAGATGGCAGTCCAAGCCGGCGTGCGGGTCCTGGCGACCGGCCGGGCAGAAGACGAGGAATACCTGCGGGGCCTCGGTGCGCACGAGTTCATCGACTATCGGGACGCCGCCGTGGCGGCCCAGACTCGGCGGCTGGTGCCCGGCGGCGTCGACGCGGTGATCGATCTGGCGCTGGCCGGACCGGCGCTGGCGGGCTCGGCCGCGGCGGTGCGGTCCGGCGGTCTGGTGGTGTCGCCCAAAGGCGGCCCGGATCTGTTCGACGGGGGAGTCACCGGCGTCTATACCGGCGTCACCCGGCCCGAAGGCCGGCTCGAAGGATTCGCGACGCAGGCCGCCGAAGGCCGGCTGCAAGTGCCGATCGCGGCCGAGTACCCGTTCGCCGACGTGCGGCAGGCGGTCATCGATTTCCCCCGGCGGCACCTGCTCGGCAAGGCGATCGTCGTGTTCCCGCTGATCGAAGCGGAGTGATGCGGCCACTATGTCCCGCCGCCCGGAGAGGCAGTGCCGCGGCCTAGGCAGCTCCGGCGCCAACGCTGGCGCCGCCTCCGCCGGAGCCCTTGTCGTGCTCCCGGTAGAGCACCAGGTGCTCGTGGTAGAGGACGCCGTCGCGGACATCGCCAGTAGCGGTGAAGCCCGTGTCGTCCTGGTAGTCGATGTGGTCGCCCCGGACCGTGTACGAGCCGGTGTAGGCACTCGGGCGATCGCCGCGAGCCTCGTCGTAGCGTCCGTCCGCGCGCAGTTCCTGCCGGATGTAGCCGTCTTCGGTCACCCACATTCCAACGAAGGGGTGCCGGGCCGGTCCGGGTTCTCTGGTGTCGCCATTCATGAAGCCACCATCATCCCGACGCCGCCGGGTGACCAGGCCGCGTCTTCCCCAGGTGTGGCACACCCAGGAAGACCGTGTCCTGGTTTCCGAGCTGAGGCTGAGCTCAGGATGACGCATGGCTGATCTCGAACTGCTCGTCGTGGTCCTGGCCTCGGTGCTGCTGAGGAGCAGAGCCTGAGGAAGGCCGTTCTGCTTCAGCGCCACCCCGCCGCGACGGCTCAGGCCGCTGGCGATCAGACCTCTGACAGGGTGTCCGCCGACTGATCGGCCGCGGGCTTCCTCGCCGCGGCCTGCTTCGATCCCGCGGCCATGATCCGCAGCGTCTCGAAGGCGGCGGCGGTTGGGCTGGCCGGTTCGGCCTGGTACACGACCAGTTGTTGATGAGGGGCGCCGTTGACGGTGAAGGATGCGAACTTGATATGCAGGTCTCCGACCGAGGGATGCTTCAGGTGCTTGCCTTCTTGGGACTTGCCCTTGACCTCGTGCATCTGCCAGAGCTGAGCGAATTCCTCGCTCTGGGCAGACAGTTCAGCCACGACTTCCGCGATGCGGGTTGATTGCGGATCGTATCCGTAGGCCGACCTTATTTCGGCGACACAGGAGTGCGCGGCACGTTCCCATTCTTGATAGAACTCGCGTCCCGCCGGATCGACGAAGACCATGCGGGCAAGATTGTCGAACTCCTCGAACCCGCTGTGCAGGGCTGTAGCCAGAGAGTTGCCCGCCATGATGTCGAGGGCCGGCCCGACGACGAAAGCCGGAGTGTCTTCCCAGCCGTCCATCAGCTGCAACAACTGCTGGCTGGCGCCCGTCTCGCCCCGGTCACGCGGGCGCTGTGAAGCGTGCAGACAAAGGCGGTTGAGGTGGTCCGTGGACTCCGCGTCGAGTTTGAGTGCCAGGGCCACCGCATCGAGCACCTGCGGGGACGGACTGTTCTCGCGTCCCTGCTCGAGTCTTATGTAGTAGTCGGAGCTGACACCGGCGAGCATTGCGACTTCTTCTCTGCGCAGTCCCGGCACCCGTCGCCGTCCGTGTTCGGGCAGACCGACGTCATGCGGTTTCAAAGCCTCTCGGCGGGCTCTGAGAAAATCGCCCAATGGCGTCCCATAGCTCATACTGATAAAGGCTATACTATCTTCGGCCGTTGTGCAGTGGCCGCGCGGCGATAATCTCGTGATGTGGTAGCAGGTTACGCACGGTGGGTGTAACGCACCCACCGTAGGACGGTCTCTTGGCGGAGTTTTGCCTCTAGCCTCAGCAGTATGTCCAATGATGCGCGTCATGATCCGGTGGAAGGTCTGGGTCAGTTCCTCCGGGCCCGCAGAGAACGCCTGGCTCCGGCTGATGCCGGTCTGCGCGGCCTGCCGGGTTTGTCCGGCCGCGGGCAGCGCAGGGTGCCCGGCTTGCGACGCGACGAGATCGCGATGCTCGCGGGTATCAGCGTCAGCTACTACAGCCGACTTGAGCAGGGTCGCGAGCTCAGCCCTTCATCCCGGGTGCTGGACGCGATAGGCCGCGCGTTGCGTCTGGACCAAGCGGACATGGGGAAGCTGCGCAAACTCGCGCTGCCATCAGCTCGCCGTACCAGGCCGCCGGCCCGAGTCGAGCGCCTCCGCCCGCACTTGCGCCAGCTGATCGAAAGCTGGACCCGGACGCCCGCCTACATCATCGGCCACGCCCAAGATCTGTTGGCCACCAACGCTCTGACAGACATCCTCTACAGCGACTTCGCGCAGCCCGACAACGTGCTTCGCATGCTCTTCCTGGACCCGGCCGCGAAGACCTTCTACCGGAACCCGGAGCGGATGAAGCGTCACGCGGTCGCCGACCTCCAGCGGGCCGCGGCGAACGCACCCGATGATCTGCGCATTGTGGAACTCACGGGTGAGTTGTCGGTGCGCAGCAACGAATTCCGCTCTCTGTGGGCTCGCGAATATGTCGCGGTGCCGCCGTACGACATCAAGCAGATATGCCATTCCGTCGTGGGAGACATGGAGCTGAGACACGAAGCCCTCGACATTCGCAACGCTCCCGGACAACAGCTGATCATCCTTCAGGCCGAGCCGGGTTCCACCTCCGCCGACAGCTTGGCCCTGCTTGGTTCCCTCGGAGCGGGGCCGCTCTGAAGCTGTCTTCATCAGGCCAATAGTTACCAGAGTTTTGATACATGCCACAGCGCCGAGTCGCGTTGGCGGTGTGTTCGCCTGCCCCTGAGTGCGGCCCGATCCGCCTCGCCTCTCCTGGGAATGGGACTCCCAGGAAGAGTGCGGCCTTCATAGCTCCGTGGCCGACGGCCAGACTCGAGAACGTCAGAAGGAAATACCCGAAGAGGGCAGCCAAGAAAGCAGGTTCTCCCATGGCCACCTGGTTTGTCACCGGTGCCGCTCGCGGAATCGGTGCCGAAATCGCCCGCGCCGCTTTGGCGGCCGGAAACAATGTCATGGTCGCCGTGCGCGATCCGGATCGGGTGCCGGCCGATCTGTCGGACTCCCACCGGGTCTCGACGGTCGCTCTGGACGTCACCGACCAGGACGGCATTCCGCGGGCGGTCCAGGCCGCCGTGGACCGGTTCGGCGGAATCGACGTCCTGGTCAACAACGCCGGACGCGGTCTGCTCGGGGCGCTGGAGGAGATCACCGATGCCGAGGCCCGGTCGCTGTTCGACCTCAACGTCTTCGGCCTGATCAACGTCACCCGGGCCGTGCTGGCCGCCGTCCCGCGCCACGTCAACCTGACCGAGATCACCATCCTGCCGACAGCGCAGGCGATCTGAGAGACACCCGTAGCCGGCGCCCGCGTTTCGCGGGCGCCGGCTCAGTTCGTCACCACGTCCGCGTCAGGGGACCGTGACCGTGTGCGTTCCCGGACCGATGTCGTCGTGATGGACGTATCCCGCGCTCGCCGGCACAGCTATCTGCCCGCTGGTGCCTGCTGGAGCGGTCACGCGGAGAGTGAACGACGGTTCACCCCGCTTCGTCCCCGCCTGCCACTGTACGGACAGGGGGCCGTGCGGGGTAGGCACAACGCCGCGTGCCCACAGGACGCTGCCCGGATGCGGACGCACCACCCATTTCGAGAACCCGGGTGCGGTGGGGCTCACACCGAGCAGTTCATTGGTCAGGGCCGGCAGCGCTCCGGTGGACCAGCCGTGCGCCATGCTGGTGAAGGCACCCTCGTAGGGGGTGCCTCCGGGCCCGATCCCCTCCCACGCCGTGATCCCGGGATCGCTGGTGTACATGGCGCCGTAAGTACGCTTGATCTGATCGATCGCCGAATCCGCCAGACCGGACCTGAACCGCGCGACGAACTCGGGATACGACGTGAACGCGTAGACCCGCTGCGAAGCACCGTCCACGCCTGGGAGCGTGTCGTTGTCCATGAACGCGTTGCCGTATGCCAGCTTGGTCGTGGCGTCGAGGTACGCCAGGGCGGAGGCCGCGCGCCCCGGGTCCGCGACACCCGCGGTGATCGCGATCGCGTTGCCGTCCTGCCCATGGCGCACGGGGCCTTCGGCGGAGTCGAGATAGGCCCCCGCCGCGGTGTCCCACAGGTGTGCGTTGATCGCGACCGTCACGTTCGCCGCGCGCTGTGTCCACCGGTCGGCGTCAGCACTGTGGCCCAGCCAGCGGGCGATGCTCGCGGCATCGTTCAGTGCCTGGACGTAGTTCGCGTTGTAGTAGGTGATCTCGCCGCCGCGTGGCAGGAACGCGTAGTCGCCGTAGCCGCCGGTGTTGTTCAGCCCCTTGTTCAGCAGACCGCTGCTGTCCGTGACGCTCGTGTACCAGGAGTCGAGGACGGCGACGAGGTTCGGATAGTAGGCGGCCGCGTAGGCCAGATCGCCGGTGTAGAGCACGTAGTCGCGGCTGCATGTCACCCACCAGAGTGGATAGTCGAACAAGGGCAGCGTGTAGCCGTTGATCGACGCGGGTGGGATCCAGCCGTCGGGGCGCTGATGATCCGCGAGATCGGCCAGCACGTTGCGGGCTGCCGCGGCGGCGTCGGGGTGGGTGAGGTAGAGCGTGCGACCGGACACCGCGATGTCGCCGACGTACGGGTCGCGGTCTCGCTTAGCGCCGTCCTGGATGACTAGCTTGCCTTCGAGCGTGGGACTCGCGGCGCCGCGCGGATCGCAGTCTGTGGACCGGAACGTGTCGGTGACCAGCTCATTGGTGTAGGCGGCCGCGTACCAGTAGCGGTTCAGATCGTCGTCGGAGCACAGGAACCAGCCGCCGTAGCTCTCGGGTGCACCCAGGTAGGCCGTGAAGTCGAGCGAGACCGCGTCGATGGCGACCTGCCCGTAGGGCAGCGCGGCGGGCGCGTCCGAGCCCAGCGCGTCCAGGGTGATCTTCACGTAGCGGAACCCGTGCAGGCCTTCGGCGTGGACCTGGGTCCCGGACTGGTAGCCGTCGGTGTCGGTCCAGTCGGCGCCGGACGCGGGCACCGCGAACTGGTCGGTGGGGGTGCCTCCGGTGTAGTCGGAGCGGGCGAAGTCCGAACGGTCGGTCAGGTTCTGGAGCGTCTCGGAGAAGGCCAGGCGGACACCGGGCTTGTCGGCCGATGCCCGGGCGAACCGCACCCTCGGATAGCCGACGACGACCTTGCCGAAGTCGACGGTGACGCTGGGCCGCACTATCACCGGGACCAGGCCGGGCCACAGCTCGTTGACCCGGGTGAACTGCCCGCGGGGCGTGTCCTGGTCCTGTGTGACCGTCAGGCGCACCTGGGTGGTGGTCACGGGCGCCGCGAACGGGACGGGCACTTGGACGGCGCTGTTGCCGGTGACCGTCGCGGCCGGCTGCCAGGCCGAACCGTCCCAGGTCTCGAGTGTGAAGTCGACGGGCACGCCGTCGGAGTTCGACAGCAGGGTGACGCCGGGCAAGGTGACGGCGCTGCCGGCCGTGATCGTCAGGACGGCTGGATAGGTCGCGGGATTCGCGTCGTTCCAGAAGGTGGTCGGGTTCCCGTCGATCGCGTTGGACGGATCGTACGTGGTGTACGTCCCGTCGTTCCCGTTGTTCGGATCGTGGAACGACGATGCCGTCGCGGTACTTCCCGCGGGCCAGGCCGGCGGCGTCGGCGGCTGCGGCCGGGTCAGCACGGTGACCGCGCCGCCGGGCTTCAGCAACGCGTCCGGGTTCTTCACGTCGCCGGTTGTGCTGAGTACGCGGGCTGGTGCGACTTCGCGCTTGCGCGGCCCGACGACATAGCTCTGCCAGTCGCCTGCCGCCCCCTCCGTGGCGCCAGTCGGTCCGGCGGTGCCGCTCGCGACAGCCGTTCCCGCACCAAGGCTGTGGAATCCCGCCACCGCCATGGCGGCGAGGCCGGAGTTGAGTACGGTTCGGCGCCTGGGTCTGCTCTTGAAGAGATCAGACATGGTTGCCTTTCTTGAATGATTGAAACGATTCAAATCTTGTCCCGAGAGTTGGCCTGGCCCTACTGGACGTAGCAGGCTTTTGCCGTGCCGGCATCGGGGTCTCCGAAGACACCGTTGGTGCACGACGTGCCGCCGGTGAACGTCCCGTAGAAGTACTGGCCGTTCGCGCCGTAGGCGATCTCATGGGTGCCGGACGCCTGGCAGGTACCGTTCTCAGCCGCGCAGTTGGTCCAGTTCACGAACGAGGGCGGCGGAGCCATCAGGTAGCAGGACTTGGCTACGCCGGGAGCCGGATCGCCGAAGGCGGAATCGGAGCAGCTGACCGGAGCACCGACCGTGGCGTATTCGTAGGAGCCGTTGGCGCCGAAGGCGACCGTCATCACGCCGGTGAACGAGCAGCTGCCGTTCTCCCCGGCGCACTGCGCCCAGACGTCGGCCGCGGGTGGTGCGGCTTCGCTGTAGCAGTTCTTTGCGACGTTCGGCGCGGGGTCGCCGAACACGGCGTCGCTGCACGCTGTGGCGCCGCCTGCGGTGACGTAGTTGAAGCGGCCGCCGGTGCCGAACGCGATGGCCGAGGTGCCGCCGACCGCGCAGGTGCCACCCTCCGATGCGCATTGCGGCCAGGTGCCCGGCAGCGTTCCGCCGCCACCGCCGTTGCCGCTTCCTCCTGAGCCTGTGAACTGTTCGAACGCGGAAGTGAAGTCACCGGCATTCTGACTGACCCCGCTGCACGTCGACGAAGCTGTGGTCGACCCGGGACACCCGCCGTTGTCGCGGCCTTCCGACCAGAACGCGACCAGCGCGATGTTCTGCGCGGAAGCATGGGACACCACCGTTGAGGCGTCCGAGACGGTGAAGACCTCGCCGGCGCTGTCGTTCTGGCCGATCATCGGCGTCACACCCATCTTCGCCGACGCCTGGGAGGTGCTCAGGGCGTATGCGGAGGCGACCTGGGCGGTGGCCGCGTCGAGCGCCTGGTCGGCGGCCGGGCCCATGGCCGTTCCGGAGGTGCCGTAGTCCATGGCCATGATGTTGACGACGTCGGCCGTGAAGCCGTTGCTCCGGCCGCTGGACAGCACGTAGAGGTCGTCCGAGGTCAGGCCGGAGGGCAAGGCCGGGATGGTGTAGGAGATGGACAGGGCCCGGCCGTTGGCGGCGGCCCAGGAACGCACCTGGGCCAGCGCCTGGTTGGTGCGGTCGACGTCGGCGTGGTTGCTCAGCGCGCCGGCCTCGATGTCGAAGTCGAGGTGGGTGACGTCGAAGGTGGTGACGACGTTCTCCACCTGAGCCGCCGCGGCCGCGGCCGAGGAGCAGGTGTTGCCCAGATCGGTCCCCCCGTTGTCGGAGGTCCACCCGCCGAAGGATATGGACACATCCCCGCCGGCGCCGCGCAGGCTCGCGATCTGGCTCTGCCAGCCCGAGGTGTTGTTCATCGACCACTGACACCCCGCGCCGTCGACGAACGCCAGGGTGAAGAACTTGTCGCCGTAGGCACTCGCCACCGACGTCAGGGTGGTGTTGCCGAGGCCGGTGTCCACGTAGGGCGCGGATACGTGAGCGGGCCACGCCGTCGCCGCCTGCGACGGCTGGGCGGTCGCGGTCACCAGACCGGTGGCCGCGGCCAGGCACATCGTGGCCAGGCCGGCGATGCGCCGCGTTCTGTTGAGTTTCATGGGACTCCTTGCTCATCAAGGGGTACGCACCGGCGTACCGGAGCCGGTTGAGGAGGTGGCTGCTGCCATGGCGGGCACAGTCGTGCCGAGCGGAACCGAGCGTGCAGAGAAACCCCGTGTATGAGCATCTTGATTCAGGGTGGTCGGCGGTGCTCTGCCGTAGTCCATCTTTTGCTTTCCGCCCTGACCTGTAATTGTCCGAAACTCGGAAGTGAATCGTTTCATTCGCGCAACCTAGGTGGGCGATCGCGTGCTGTCAAGACAGTGTCCGAATGATGTTGTCGATGCTGCGCCAAGAGGCGGCCTGGGCCCGACCGCGCGAGACCTTCGTCCGCGCGGTCGGGCCGCATGCGCCGGTGAATCCGAACGTCACGGATTGAAATACGGGTCCTGTGCCATGCGCTGATAGGACGCGAGCGACTCCGGCGAGGAGTTGATCTGCCAGTGACGTTCCTTGTCGATGTCGAACCACACCACGGCCTTGATCAGCGGGAAGTCGGCCTTGAGCGTGGGGATGACGCCGTCGATCCACTGGGCCTTGCTGCCGCCGGCCTCGTCGGAGGCCATCTCGCCGATGATGATCGGCTTGCCCTTGGCGGCGAGCCGCGGGTAGATGTCGGCGAAGACGTCGTGGAAGCTCTGCCAGGTGAAGCTCGGGTCGGAAGTGCCCCAGTTGTATCCGTCGACGCCGGTCCAGTCGACGTAGTCGTCGCCGGGGTAGTAGTCCATCGCCGGGGGTGCGCCGGCGGAGTCTGTGACGTTGGGGCACCAGGCCCACACGACGTTCGTCGCGCCGGCGGCGGTGAAGATGTCATGGATGTGGCGCCAGGCGGCGATGTACTTCGCCGGGTCGTGGCCGCCCCAGCCTTCCTCTTCGTTCATCTCGGCGGCGAAGTCGAGGAAGAACTTCTTGCCGGCCTGGGCCGCGGCCGCGGCGCGGGCCTGGATGGCGGCGTCCAGGCCGCCGCTGACGATGTCGTCGAAGTTGACGTCGAACGGCTCCCAGTTGACCAGCGGGATCCGTCCGTCGGCGAAGTCGGAGGCGGTGGCCGGCGAGTTGATCCAGTCGTCGTTCCAGTTGTAGTAGGTGAGATGGACTGCCGGTTTGCGGCCGATGCGCGCGTCGGTGTCGGCGATCGTGCCCGCTCCGTAGTAGTGGCCGAGGAGTGCTCCCTGGTCCGGAACGAGGATGGCGTTCACTGCGGCCGGTGCGGCCGGTGCGGCGTCGGCAAAGGTCGCGCGGCCGATGCCCGGGACCACGGCGGCGGCCAGGAGCACCGCTGTCGCGATCGCGAACCTCTTCCGGTAGCCGGACATCGACTGCCCTCTGACGGGGCCTTTTCCGGCGGGGACGGTGCGCGGGCGCCTGAGTTTTCTCATCACGGCGGCAGTCTGTCGACCGGATCATGAGGGGACGATGAGGCGGCCGGCAGCTGGTGTTCTGGAAGGATGAGCTGGACAAGCGCCCCGCCTCCGGGAGCCTGGTCCGCACAGGCCGTTCCGCCGTGCAGCTCCGCGACCCAGCGTACGATCGCCAGGCCGACGCCGACTCCTTCGAGTCCGCCGGTGACCCGGTCCTGGAAGATCCGCTCCCGGTCCGTCGCGGCGATTCCCGGGCCGTGGTCGCGGACCGCAACCGTGCCCGCCGCGACGTGGACTTCGACCGGCAGTGCCGACGGCTCGCACGCCGACGTGCCGTGCCGTAAGGCGTTCTCCACCAAGTTGCGGACCGCCTGCGCGAGCAGGTCCGGGTCGCCGCGCACGATGGTCGGCGCGGAGTGGACGACGATCCGCGAAGCGTTCTGGGGAAGCTCCTCCACCACCTGCTCGACGATTTGGTCCAGCCGGAGCGGCGTGAGTTCGGGCCGGCGGGTCCCGGCCTGGATACGGGCCCGGTTGAGCAGCCCTGACACCACGCGGCCCATGTGGTCGACCAGTTGGACCGCCTCGGTGATAGCCGCCGGCGCGCGGGTCGGCGAGGCAAAACCGGCTTCCATCACCAAGCGGACCGCGGCAAGCGGTGCTCGCAGCTCATGAGCCGCTTCGGCCAGAAACCGCTCTTGCCGGTCCAGTGCCCGCAACGCCGGTCGCATGCTTCGGCCGGACAGCACGTGACCTGCGGCGGCCGAGGCGAGTACCAGCCCCGTGCAGCCGACCGCGAGCCACTGGACCAGGGACTCGTGGCTCCTGTGCTCAGGCGTGAGGTCGTCGCCGGCGATCACGACGGCGCCGATGTCGTCGGCGTTCCACACTGGTGCGGCAGCCCACCGGGCCCGCTTGCCGTCACCTCCCGGCATCGTCGTCAAGAACGTGTCCTGCTCTTCCACGGTCGATGCCCACAGCCGTTCGAGCTCCGCCGCGGACGGAAGTGCGGCGTTCGAAGGACGTGCCCACCGGACCTGAACGGGACCGCTGCCAGCGCGTTGAAGCACCGCTGTGATCCGCGACGCGCCGGCGAGTTCGTCCTCGGACAACGGATCCAGGTGCAGCACGCCCTGGTCCATCCAGACGGCACGCGACAGCGCCTCGGCACGCCCGGCCACCTGCGCGTCAAGGCTGTGTGCGCGGGATCCGGCGTCGATGGCGGCGGCGATGAACGCCAAGGTGATCAGGCAGACGGCGCTGATGGCCGCGTAGAGCAGGGTCAAAGACCGGCGCAGGCGTCGCAGCTTGATGACGGCCGGGCTGTCGGCGGTCATGTCGGTTCTCGGACGCGGTAGCCGGCACCCCGCAGGGTCTCGATGGGATCAGGGCTCCCGAGCTTTCGACGCAGCTGGGCGATCACCACATCGACCACGTTCGACATCGGGTCGCTCATCTCGTCCCAGCAGCTCTCGATGAGTTCGCTGCGGGTGACCACCTGGCCGGCCCTGAGCATCAGGGTCTCGAGCACGGCGAACTCCTTGGCGGTGAGCGTGAGCAGCACGCCGGTTCGGCGCACCCGCCTGCGCGGCAGGTCCATGGTCAGACTGCCGACCGTGACTTCCGGCGGTGACGGCGGCCGGTGGCGGCGGCACAGCGCCCGCACCCGCGCGGCCAGCTCAGCCATCGCGAACGGTTTGACGAGGTAGTCGTCGGCGCCGTGCTCGAAACCGGACACCCGGTCTTCGACCGTGCCGTAGGAGGTGAGCATCAGCACCGGGACGGTGCGTCCCGAGTGGCGCCACCCCCGCACCAAGTCCAGGGCGTCGCCGTCGGGAAGCCCGCGGTCGGCGACCACGCAGTCGTAGGTGTTGACCGCCGCCTTGAGGTCGGCCTCGGCGAGGCGCACGGCGAGATCGACCGCCAAGCCGGCCGCGCGCAAACCCTCGACGATCGGCGGCCCGAGCTCGGGATCGTCTTCCACTACGAGCACCCGCATGGCATCCCCACGTCCGTCGCTGCGGCAGCTGAACCAGGCCGCTGATCCGCCCCTGATGCTCCCGGTCTCAGGGGCGGGAGCATCAGGCGCCCGGTTACTGCTGGATCGGGTCCGACAGGGCCAGGTCCCACACGGCCAGGCCGTGGATGCCGGCGTTCGCGGCCATCGTCCGGCGCAGGGCGAGGGACTGTGCGTCCGACCACCACAGGACGGTGCCGTCCGAGAGCGTCGCCGTCCATTCCCCGGAGGCGTCGTCGAACTGCGCCGTGGCGCCGTCGGCGGCGACGAGGTCGCGCGCCCCCTGATCGCTGACCTGGCTCGCGCCGCCGCCGGCCGGCCAGGAGTAGCCGTAACCCGCGACGCCCAGGTCCACCTTGCTCGCCGGGACCTCGCTCACGAGCACGTCCAGGCCCTGCTGCTGCCAGGACAGCGCGCCGACCGGCCCGGGATCGGAGTCCTGCGTGTGCTGGTCGTAGGCCATCAGCACCAGGTGGTCGACGACCTGGCCGAGGGCGGGCAGGTCGTATCCCAGCTCTGAGTACTCCTGAGCGCTCTGACCGTTCATCAGGTCGAGGCTGACGGTCTTGCCGGACGGCAGGGCCTGCTTCAGCGCGGTCACGAACGCTGTCAGGCCGTCGGCGTCCCGGGACCGCAGGGACTCGATGTCGATGGTGACGCCGTCCCACCCCTGGGAGCTGACCGCGTCGCTGAGGCCGGCGACCACGGTGGCGATGTTGCTCTGGCTGCTCAGCAGGTTGTAGGCGGCCGGCTCGTCGAAGTCGCCGATGGCCTGGTTGAAGTTCCCGACGAGGAACTCGGCGGGCAGGCCCTTGGCGTGCGCGGCGGCCAGTTGGTTCAGGGCATTGTCATCGGGTACTGCGACGCTCGCGCCGTCGGCGCTGATGTTGACGCCGTCCACGCCGACCGAGCCCAGAGCGTCGGCACTGGCGTCGATGAGCGAGCCGGCGTCGCCCTCTTCCTGGTAGCCGACCACCGGCAGTCCGGTGTAGGCCGAGGCGGTGCCGGTCGGGAGGGTCAGGACCGCGGTGGCCAGCACGCCGACCGCTGAGGCGGCGAGCGTGCGGCGGACTGTTCGGTGGGCGGTGCGGTGGGCGGTGCGGTGGTTCGTCATGGTTCTCTTTCGTGTGGGGGTGTGGAGAAGCCCGGGGCGCGAAGCGTGTGTCCTTCCGGAAGGCGTGGTGCATCACCGCACGGACCGGGTGGTCCGTGCGGGGCGTGACGATGGTTCGGGTGGTGCCTTTAGTGCGGCGTCATGCTCAACCAGACCAGTAGGAGTCCAGGACCAGCGTGTCGGCGCCGGGGACGGCTGAGGCCGCGGACCAGGATCCGCCCACCACCCGCCCGCTGTCGTCGTCGGCGAGCGAGAGCTGGGTGAGGATGCGGTAGCGGTCACCGCGGTAGACCGAGTGCGTGAACTCCACGATCCGGCCGTCGGCGTCGGCGGTCACGCGATCGAAGAGCAGCGCCGGGGTGTGGACCGGCACTTCGAGCAGTTCGGCCTCGGTGGGGTCGACGACGGTGGGTTCGATGATCTGCGTGGCGGTGGCGAGCCGGACGCCGTAGCGCCGGCCCAGGATCCGGTAGAACGAGCCGTCCTCCAGATCCCGCGCGGCCAGTCCCGGCACCAGGGCGGCGGGCACGTGCAGGGTGTCCACGGACATCGGATCGCCGTCGGCCAGTCGCAGCCTGGTGATCCGCAATACCCGATCGGCCGGGGACGCCTGCAGCCGCCGGCCGATCCTGGCTCCGGCCGCCACGGTCTGGAAGTCCACCATCCGGCTGGTCCAGACGCCGTCCACACCGCCGACCGCCAGCGGCTGGCCGGGCTGCGCCGCGGCGGTGCCCAGACGCTGGGCCACCTTGGCCTTGGCGACGAAGACCCCGCGGCCGTGCTCCCTGGTGAGGAATCCGTCGCGGATCAGGTCGTCGACGACCGAGCGCAGCGTGGGGCGGGACACCGACAGCTCCTGGCTCAACTGCCGCTCGCCGGGGATCGCCCGGCCCGGACCGTACTCCTCCACCAGATCCAGCAGGTGCCCGCGAATGCGCTCGCGTTTCTGCCAGCGGCTCTCGCCCATGCTCATCGCCCGTTCCGATCCTCGTCCGGTACTGGTTGTCCGAAGCACTTGGCGTTGGCCAAATAATGACCCGCGATCAGCCAACTGGTCAAGGGGTGGTAAGTTTTCGGCACTGTCGGCGCCTGGGATGCCGCAAATGTGGCCGTCATCCAGACCAATTCTGTTCCACTGGTGCCTCAAACACCCCGCCTTCCCGCCTTGCTTCTCCAGCCCGGCCCTCACCTATTCGCGTTATGTCGGTGCGAACCGATGCGGTGGTCTGCTTGGCGTGTCTCGGTGGACCACGTGGCCAGGAGGTTGGCATGACGAACAAAGGGCTGGACAGCGGTGGCTTCCCGCGAACTCAGACCCGGGTGGTGGACGGGCTGGCGATCCGCCATGTCGACTCCGGCGAACAAGAGGGACCGACACTGCTCATGACGAGCCCGTGGCCCGAGAGTCTCTACGCCTTCCGCCGGATCTGGGGCCGACTGACCCCGAGTGCCCGGCTGGTGGCCATCGATCTGCCGGGCTTCGGACACTCCGAGGGGCGTCCCGAGCTGTTCGGGCCCTCGGCGATGGCCGAGTTCCTCAGAACCCTCATCGGCGAGTGGGAACTGGGCGCCCCGCACCTGCTCGGCCCGGACGTCGGCACCGGTGCGGCGCTGTTCCTGGCGGCCCGTCACCCGGAGGTGGTGACCAGCCTCATCGTCGGCAGCGGGGGAGCGTCCTACCCGCTGGAGGTGACCGGCGCGCTCGCCGACATGATCGCCGCTCCCGACTTGGAGTTCCTGCGCGACTTCGACAGCCGGGCCGGCGTGGGCGCGGCGGTGGAGCCGGGGGCGCCGCGGGCTCAGGAGTCCGAGGTCTGGGAGGACTACGTGACCGCATACGACGGCGGCCGGTTCGCCGAGTCCGCGCGCTACGTGCGCGCTTACCCCGAGGAACTGCTGGTCCTGGGCGACCTGTTGGCGTCCATCAAGACGCCGGTGCAGGTGATGAATGCCGAGCGCGACGAACTGGTGCCGCCGTCCAACGGGATCTACCTCGACGACCGGCTCCCGCACAGCCGCCTGATCAGCTTCGACTCGGGGCACTTCCCGTGGGAGCAGGACGCCGTGCAGTACGGAGACGCCGTCGCGGACTGGATCGACGGCGCGTACGAGCAGGTCTGAGACGGACAGCGCACAAGGACGGAAAGCCAAGGACGGAAAGCCAAGGACAGGACATGGAAGCGAAGAACGGATACCTCGGCGCGCCGAACCAGACCATTGACGCAGAGAACGGCATCACCTACGCCTACCGCCGGATCGGCCCGCAGGGCGGCCGTCCGCTGGTGCTGCTGGTGCACTTCCGGGGGAACCTGGACAACTGGGACCCGCAGCTCATCGACGCGCTTGCCGAGCAGCGCGACGTGATCACCTTCGACAACGTCGGCGTCGGCGCCACGACGGGGTCGACGCCCAGCACCATCGAGCAGATGGCCGAGGACGCGATCCGGTTCGTCGAGGCCCTCGGCCTGGACGAGATCGACCTGCTCGGCTTCTCCATCGGCAGCTTCGTCGCCCAGGAGATCGCGCTGGCCCGGGCGGCGCTGGTGCGCAAGCTGGTCCTGGCCTCGACCGCGCCCCAGGGCGCGCCCGGCATGCACGGCTGGGCCCCGGACATCATCGGGGCGCTCGGAAAGCCGACGACCTCTCCCGAGGAGTACGTGTACGGCTTCTTCACCGACTCGGCCGCGAGCAAGGCCGCGGGCCACGGAGTGCTCGGCCGGATCTACCAGGGGCGGACCGAAGACCGTGACGCGCCGACGAGCTGGCGCACCCGCAACGCCCAGTACGACGCGGTGCTGAAGTGGGGCACGCCGAACTTCGGGCTGCTTCAGCGACTCGCCGCCGTCGAGCAGCCGACATTCGTGGCGAACGGCGACGACGACCGGATGATCCTGCCCTGGTACTCGCACCTGACCGCGAGCCTGATCCCGGACGCGTTCGTGAAGCTGTACCCGGACTCCGCCCACGGCTTCCTGTTCCAACACGCGCAGGAGTTCGCCGCGGATGTGCACAAGTTCCTCGATGCCTGAGTCAGCCCATTGATCAGTCATGTTTCCTGCCTCCTGAGAGCCGGCGCGTCGCATCCGCTGAGGGGACTCACGCGATCTGTCGGGATGCGTAGAGTTCGCAGGGCGACGACAATCGTTTAGAGCGACGATCAAGAGGTGACAGGCATTGCAGGCGAGGCCCCTGCGCGGTCGCAGTGCGGAAATGACGACCGCGCTGTCCGTGGTGCGCAGTACGAGCCGTCACGGATCGAGCGCCGCGATACTTCTCTCCGGCCCGGCGGGCATCGGCAAGACGGCCCTGCTGTCGGCCGTGTGCCACGAAGCGGTCTCGACCGGGATGACGGTGCTGCGCGGCAAGTGCGACCCGATCGAGCAGGTCTGGCCCGGCGCCCCGGTGCTGGCCCTGCTGCGCTCGGGGCGCGATGAGGTCTGTACGCGCCAGGAGTACGAGCGGATCACGCGTCTGGTGGACGAGCCGCTTGTGCTTGCTGAGGCGGTCGCGGCCTGCCTTGATGCCGCGGCCCGGCGTCGGCCTGTGTTGATCGCCCTGGACGACGTGCAGTGGGCCGACCGGGTCAGCGCGTTCATCCTGCGCAACCTGGTTCCGCGCCTGGTCGGGCTGCCGGTGGTGTGGGCGTTCGCGGGCCGCTCCGACCAGGATGCCGCCGAATGGTTCGGCAGCGAGCCGGTGCATGTCGAACGGATCCGCCTGGCACCGCTGGCCACCGCGGACGTCCTGGCGCTGGCCGCCGACCGGCTCGGGCACGCCCCCGACGCGCGGACCGGGGACTTCCTGGCCGCGGTCGAGGGCAACCCGTTCCATGCCGGCCAGATCATCGAGGAGATCGCCCGGTCGGCGGGGCGCGGCGAGCCGGACGCGGTGCCCGTGGCCTTCGCGGCTTCGGTCTCGGCTCTGCTCGGCTCCCTGCCCCAGTCTTCGCGCGAGCTGGTCGAGGTGGTCGCCGCCGCCGGCCGGCCGTTCGCGCTGAGCGAAGCCGCGGCGCCGGTCGGCGGGAACCCAGGTGCCAACCTGGGCCCGGCGGTGGACGCCGGACTCGTCGTCCTGCGGGCCGACTCGACGGTGGCCTTCCACCACGACCTGGTGCGCGAGCAGGTGTACAGCACGATCCGCGCGGAGCGGCTGCGCGAGCTGCACCGGCGGCTGGCGGACCATTACCTCGCCGCCGGCGATCCGCTCATCGCCGCCTCCCACGCCCGGGCCGCGGCGGTGCCCGGCGACCTGGACAGCGCCACGATCATGATCGCGGCGGCGGAGTCGCTGGCGGCCGTCAGCGGTGAGGACGCCGGCGATCTGGTGATGGCCGTGCTCGACATCGTGCGGCCGGACCAGCCCGGATGGCTCGATCTGAGCCTGCGCTGCCTGTCGGTGCTGTGCCGGGTCCAGTGGGCGGCCGAGGCCGTCGTCGCCGCCGACCAGATCCTGGCCCACGTCGACGACAGCACCCTCATCGGCCGCGTCGAGAGCGACGCGGCCCGGGCCCTGTGGCTCGGCGGCCGCGTCGGCGAACTGCTGACCCGGATCGAGCGGGCACTCCGGCTCGACACCGTTGAGCCGGGCGTCGGTGTGCGCTTGCGGGCGGTCCACTCGCTGGCCGGAGCGCGGCTGCTGGACGGCCAGACCGCCGTCGGCAGAGCCCTGACGGTCCTCGACGAGGCCCGCATGAGCGGCGACGAGCAGGCCCTGGCCTTGGCGTTGGAGGCGGCGGGCCACTCGGCACGCAACGACGGCCGGCACCAGCAGGCGCTGCGGTACTTCCGGGAACTGGCCCGGCTCAACGGCCGGTCGCTGGTGGCCGAGGAAGTGATCGAGCTCCAGTTCCTGGACCGCTATGAGCATGCTCAGACGCTGCTGAACCAGGCCACGGCCGAGGCGGTGCGCAACCGCGGCGAGCGCCTGCCGGCCGTGCTGGCCGCCCAGGCGTGGCAGGACTTCAACCTCGGCCGCCTCGACGACGCCGAGGCCGGCTGCCAGACCCTGCTGGAGATCGGCCCGCGCCTCGGCGACGCCGTGTACGCCCTGGACGCGGTCATCGTCCGGGTCTCCTCGGCGTTGCTGCGCGGCGACGTCGACAGCGCCGCGACGTACCTGCGCGTGGCCGACGAGATCGAGGGCGCCGACGCGGTCTTGCGCGAGCCCGGGCTGACGGTGATGAACGGCTGGATCGCCGCCGGCCGCGGCGACCACGAGACCGCCCGCGAAGTGCTGCGTCCGGTGATCGCCGACGTCGCCGAGCGGTCGGCGTGTTCGTACTGGCCGATGTGGCCGTGCTGGATGGGCCTGTTCTTCGAGATCGGCGACCTCGCGCAGGACAAGGAGTTCATGGCCGCCGCCACCAAGGTCACCGAGCAGGCCGCGGAGCGCAATCCGGGGGTGGCGAGCTTCGAGGGCGTGGCGTTGTTGACGCGCGGGCGCACCGAGGGCGACGTGCGGATGATCGAGCGTGGCGCCGACGTTCTGACGCACAGCCCGCGTCCGCTGCTGCGCGGCTTCGGGGCCTTCAGCCACGGTCGGGCGCTGGTCGAGGTCGGCGACCGCCAGACCGGCCTGGCCCAGCTCGATCGGGCCTGGGACGAGTACCACGGCATGGGTGCGTGGTTCTACCGCGCTCTGACCCAGGACATGATGCGCCAGGCCGGCGCGCGCCTGGGCAAGTGGTCCGCCGCGGCCCTGCCTCCGGCCGCCGGGTGGGCTTCGCTCACCCAGGCCGAACGCAGGGTGGCGATGCTGATCGGCGCGGGAAGCACCAACAAGGCGGCGGCCTCGGAACTCGGGGTCTCAGTCAACACGATCGGGACGCACCTGCGGTCGGTGTTCGCCAAGCTCGGGGTCCGCTCGCGGGTGCAGCTGGCCAACTCCCTGCATGAGGAATCGCTGTAGGCATCTACGGAACAGGCTATCCGGCGGCGTGCGGGGGGCCTGGCCGGGCCTGGCCGTCGGACTACTGACCGCTTTCACCGGGTGCGGGCTCCGCGACCCGTCGCAGCAGGCTCAGGACCTCGGCGTCGAAGAGTTCTGCGACAGCGAGCGCTTCCTCGTCCTGGTACGGCGATATCGCGCTGGCGACCGAATCGTAGGCCAGGCAGGCGCCGTCGCCCGCGGCTTGGACGAGGACTGTGGCCGGACAGTAGGCGCCGGCGTCGGGCAGGCAGCGGACCAGCTCGTCGGTCGCCTCCGGGCGGTCGATGATCAGCCTGACCTGGTGGCCGGCGGCCACCAGGTGGCCCTGGAGCGCCGAGCGCGGCGCGGAGTCGTGCAGCACGCGACGGATGTCCTCCAGCACCGCGGCCAACGACCGCTGCGTGGTGATGACGTGCCGGTCCAAGGGGATGCGGAGCACGTATTCGCTGGCCACGGTCGCGGGCACCTCCGGCTATGCCTCGTTCTTCGCCGCGGCGATCTCGGCGATCTCGGCAATTTCTGCTCTCGCCGCCGCGACCAGTTCGGCGTTGGTGTTGGCGTGTCCGGCCAGTCCCCAGCCGCCCTCCGGGGCCTCCGTCAGCAGCACCCAGGTCCGCTCGGCCGCCGACGGGTCGCCGGACGCGGCGGCGACCAGGTCGGTCAGCTGCCGGACCACCGCGAGCTGCTTGTCGCGGTCGAGCGCGCCGGCGTTGGTCAGCACCTGGACCCGGATGTATGTGCCGTCCCCGTCGACGTTCGACAAGGCGGTCGGGGCCAGTTCGTGGACGAAGGCCGCGGTGTTCTTGCGGAACATCGGGATATCGGGCACTTGCTCGATCCGCATCAGCGTGCTGGCGAGGTCTTGTGCCAGGGTTTTGGTGTCCGAGAACGTCCCCGCCGTCGCGTAGACATCGATCATCGGCATTTCCAGACTCCTTCGTCGCGCGGACCATGCCCGGTGGGTCGGCCATGGCGCCGCCAAAAGTCTGCGCCTTTTCGTGCTGGTTCCTCTCTCGCATAAACAGGTGAGCCGGGGCTGCGAGCCGGCCACCCGACCTGGACTCCGTCCGCGGCGCGCCGTTCGAAGACGAGCCGCACCGCCGCCGATCCCTCGCCGACCGCCGCGGCGACGCGCTTCACGCTTCCGCTGCGGGCGTCTCCGATGCAGAACACCCCGGGCGCGCTCGTCTCGAACGTCAGCGGGGGCCGGGTCCGGTGCTGCGAGGCGTCCAGGTCGTGTCCGGTGAGCAGGAAGCCCCGGTCGTCCTTGGCCAGCTGGTCGTCGAGCCACTCGGTGCAGGGAGTGGCTCCGATGAAGACGAAGACCGCGCTGAGTTCCAAGCCCGAGGCGACGCCGGTGTCCCGGTTCACGATCTGGAGCCCGGTGATCGAGGTGTCAGCGGTCACGCCGATCGCCTCCGTGCGCAGAAGGATCCTGATCCTGGGGTTGGCGGTGACCGCGTCGATCAGGTACCGCGACATCGAGTGTTCCAGATCGTGCCCCCGGACCAGCAAGTACACCGGGTCCGACGTGCGCGACAGGAACATCGCGGCTTGGCCGGCCGAGTTCGCGCCGCCGATGACCGCCACGGGTCGGCCGGCGCTGTAGCGCGCCTCCGCGACCGTGGCTTCGTAGTAGACGCCGTCGCCCTCCCACTGTTCCAGGCCCGGCACCTGCAGACGGCGGTACTGGGCTCCCGTCGCGATGATCACGTCGCGGGCTTTGAACACCCGGCCGTCTTCGCAGGTGACGGCGTAGATGCCGTCCTTCTCATGGAATCCTGTCGCCCGCGAGTTCCGGTGCAGGCGTACTCCGAACTTGCTCGCTTGCAGCGTTCCCCTGGTCGCCAACTCCGCGCCGGACAGGCCGGCGGGGAATCCCAGGTAGTTCTCGATCCGCGAGGACGTGCCGGCCTGGCCTCCGAACGCGGCCGTGTCGAGCAGCGCGGTCTCCAGGCCTTCGGAGGCGCCGTACACCGCCGCTGCCATACCGCCCGGCCCGCCGCCGACCACGAGGAGATCGCACACGTCCTGATCGACACCCGGGTCCGCCGCCAACTCGCCGAACTCGGCGGCGAGGTCCGCGGGCTGCGGATTGCGCATGAGCGGCCGTCCTGGCACCAGGACGATCGGCAGATCGGCCACCGGGGTCTGGAGCTCTTGGAGCAGGGCCTCGGCCTCCGGCTGGTCCTCGAGATCCATCCACCGGACGGCGATCCTGTTCACCGCGAACGACCGGAGAAGCGCCCGGCAGCGCTCGTCGTACCGCGATCCGATCAGCGTCAGGCCGGCACCGCGCCGCAGTAGGTTCGCGCGGCGCTCCAGAAAGGTCCGCAGGATGTATTCGCTGAGATCCAGATCCTGCGCCATCATCAGCTGCACCTGGTCGACAGGCACGCGCAGCACACGGCCGGGCTCCCTCATGACCGCGGTGAAGCGCGAGCGCTCGCCGGTGAGCATGCCGATCTCTCCGAGGAACTCCCCGGGGCCGAAGGACGCGATCAGCAGCTCGTCCGGAGCACCGGGTCTGTCGACGATGTCCGCGGACCCTTCGAGGACGACGTAGAGATCGTAGGTGTCGTCCCCGGGACCGAAGAGCACCCGCCCGGACTCCGTCACAGACTCCGAGCCGATGACTGCGAGCTTGTCGATCTGGTCGGCTCGCAGGCGGGCCGCCGGGCTCGGCACCCAGGTCCGGGTCGGTCGGATGCGTTCCATGGCGTCGCTTTCTCCGTTCGGGGGAGGTGATGTCCCGTGATCGCCAGCCGGTGCGGGCCTATCCTTGCGGGTCCGCGGCCCGTCTCAATAGCCCGAGGACCGCGTCGTCGCGCTGTTGCGCAACGCCCAGGGCCCAGCCGGACCGGCAGCTGCTGATCGAACTGGCGATGGCGTCGTAGGCCAGCCTGGTACCGCCGGCGACAGTCTGGTGGATGAGGATGGCGCTCGGGACCGACAAGGCGGCCTCCGGCACTGTGCGGACGAGCTGGTCGAGCCGGTCGACCGGGTCCGGACAGCCGAGCACGATCCGGACCGAGCGCCCGGACTCCGCTTCGTGGTCGATCACCGGTTCGTAGATCAGCAAGTCCTGGTCCGTGTCCAGGAGGGCACTGTTCACGTCGTTCAATACCGCGTCGAACGACCGTTCTGTGTTGATGATATGGCGGTCGACAGGAATGCGCAGTACCTGCTCGGTGGCCATGGATCTCCTGCTCGTGGTCACGGCGATGTTCATCGGAACGCCCTGCGTCCTCAGCCGGCGTGGGCCTTCAGCTGTTCGGTCATCCAGCGCACCGCGTGTTCCCTCCAGCTCGCCGCATCGCCCGCCCCGACCGCCAGACCCAGGCCATGCGGACCGTGTGGGAAAACGTGGACGGTGTGGGGGACCTCGTGCGCGGCCAATGCCGACGCCAGGCGGTACGTGTGCTCCGGCGGGACGTAGATGTCCTCGGCGGTGTGCCAGATGAAGAACGGGGGAGCGGACGCGCTCACCAGAGCATCGAGCGAGGTCGCACGGCGCTGGGCCGGCGAGGCGTTCTCGCCCAGGAGGATCAGTCGCGAGGGCCGGTAGGTCTCGGTCTCCATGGACGTGATCGAATAGCCGAGGACCGCGAAGTGGACCGCGTCGCGGGGATCGGTGCCCTGCGTCAGGGCCGCCATTCCCGCCAGATGCCCGCCCGCGGAGAACCCCATCAGCCCGATGCGGCCGACCCCTTGCTCCCGCTGTCTGCGGATCTCCGCCTGCAGCGCTTCGAGCGGCAGCGGGTGCCGCACGTTCAGGGGGTATCGGAACACGCTCGCCGAGATCCCCAGACCGACCAGCCATTCGACGATCGGCTCCGCCTCGCTCGGGGTGTGGGCGGCATAGCCGCCACCGGGGAGGACGATCACATGCGCCGAATCCAACGCGGCACCTCCGCCTTTCACATCTCAGAGTCTCCTACCCAGCCTGTGCCGTCCACGGCGGCATCGCCATCACCTGAACATGTGAGGCGTCCGGCATCCTCGGCAACCGCCGGACCTGGCACACTGCGTCACTGTGATCCGGTTCATGACGGCGAAGGGCGCGGTGAGCGCGCGGCCCGCCGACGAAGAGCATCGCGTCGCCACACCCCTGGAGCTCTTCTTCGACCTGTGCTTCGTCGTGGCGATCGCCCAGGCCGGGCGGGAGCTCTCGACGGCGATCATCCACGACCAGATCGGACACGGCCTGGCGTCCTACGCCACGATCTTCTTCGCGATCTGGTGGCCCTGGATGAACTACTCCTGGTTCGCCTCCGGGTTCGATCCGGACGATCCCCCGTTCCGGCTGGCGACGTTCGCCCAGATGACCGGTGCGCTGGTGATCGCCGCCGGGGTGCCGCGGGCGTTCGAGAAGCAGGACATCGTGGTGGTCGTCATCGGGTACGTCATCGTGCGTCTGGCCTTCGCGACGCAGCTGATCCGGGTGTACCGCGACAACGCCGAGATGCGGCCGATGATCGGCCGCTGGCTCGCGGGCTTGGTGACCGTGCAGGCGTGCTGGGGGCTGGAGCAGCTGCTGCACGGGCACGCGTTCCAGATCGCCTTCGGCGTGCTGGTGGTGGCCGAGCTGGCCGTCCCGTTCTGGGCCTCGCGCAGCGGCGACATCCCGTTCCACCCGCACCACATCGTCGACCGGTACGGCTGCTTCACCCTCATCGTGCTCGGCGAGACGGTGGCCTCCGCGACCGTCGCGATCCAGGAGGCGACGACGGTCCACGAGGATCTGGGAGCCCTGATCGCCCTGGTGCTGGGCGGGCTGCTGATCGTGTTCGCGGCATGGTGGATCTACTTCGCCTATGACGCCGCGGATCTCCTGGCCGACTCCTCAGCCTTCCTGTGGGGCTACGGCCACTACTTCATCTTCGCCGCGGCCGCCGGCATCGGCGCCGGGATCCAGGTCTGCGCGGCGTGGCTGACCGGCACCGCACACGTCTCGGTGACGCTCGCCGCCGCGACGGTCACGGTGCCCTCAGCGGTGTTCTATCTGATGGTGTGGCTGTTGCAGGCGCGGCACTTCAAGAAGGGTTTGGCGCAGGCGGTGCTACCAGCGGTGACCGTTGCGCTGGTGATCTGTACGTTCGCCGGGCGCTACGCGGTGCTGCTGGCAGGTCTGTGCTGCGCGGCCGCGGTCGTCGTGGGGGTGTACGAGCGCCGGTTGCAGGAGGCGAATCAGGAGTCTGCGGCTTAAGGGGTGCCGCCTCGTAGTCTTTCCCCCCCAACGGGCGCTCAGGCAGCGAGCTGTTGGAGCGCCGTCATCCAGTTCTCGATGTGATAGCCCTTGGCCAGCTTTCCGTCGCGGACTGTGAAGACATCGATAGCCATCGTTGTGAAGGATCTGCCGGTCGGGGCTGCGCCCCAGAATTCCTTGACCGGCGTCCCCGTGGCTCGGCCGCGCACGACCATCATGTCGTCGACCACATGGATGTCGACCACCTCCCAGGCCAGATCGGGCACGGCCTCGCCCATGCCCTTGAATACGTCGGCCAACCGGTCACGAGTCAGGAATTCCTCGTTCGTGTGGTACGAGCGGTAGTCGTCGTTGCACGCCTGAGCCAGGAGCGCCGATACGTTCTTCTCAGCCGGCCTGTTCAGCGCTTCGTAGAGCGGGGCGGAAATCCTGCGCGCCTCGTCGACGCTCATGAACGATTCGTCACTCTTGGTCATGTGGCTTAGCTCCTTACCGCGGGTCGTATCGCACCGCGCCGATCGGCCACGGGCACCCCGAAGCTAGCCCGGGTACTGATTTCGATCCCTCACCCATACAAGTGAGGGATCGAAGTGAACCGCACCGGGTTTCGCGCCGGCCCTCACTAAGCCCTGATCGCCCCAGAAGCCGCCGCGTCGTCAGACGTCGTCAGATCCGGCATCCCGAGACAGCGACGCGAACGTCCCGCGATAGACGCTGGGTGGCACGCCGACGTGCGCCTTGAACAGGGTCCGGAAGTTGGCCGGCGTTCCCAGGCCGCACCGGCGCGCCACCGCCTCGACAGTCAGGTCGTCCGTCTCCAGCAACTCCCGTGCCAGAGCGAGCCGGGCATCGAGCAGCCACCGCATGGGCGGCATGCCGGTGTCGGTGTGGAAGCGGCGGATGAGGGTGCGGCGCGACAGGTTGGCCTGGCGTGCCATCTGATCGACCGTGAGCGGCTGGTGGAGGTTCCGCAGAGCCCAGTCGTACAGCTGGGCCAGTCCTTCGGAGTGGGCGGGCAGCACCGGCAGGTCGATGAACTGGGCTTGACCGCCCGTGCGGTGCGGGGCTGTGACCAGCAGGCGGGCCCGCTGGTTGGCCAGCCGGGCGCCGTGGTCGCGGCGGATGAGGTGCAGGCAGAGATCCATGCCCGCGAGAACGCCGCCGGAGGTCAGCACCCGGTCCTCGTCGATGTACAGCTCCTCGGGCCGGACCAGCACGCGGGGGTACTGCCGGGCCAGGGCCGCCGCGTACCGCCAGTGGGTGGTCGCCCGGCGGCCGTCGAGCAGGCCTGCGGCGGCCAGGGCGAAGGCACCGGTACAGATGGACACCATCCGGCTGCCGCGGGCCGAAGCGTCGGCGAGGGCCGCGGTGACCGCGGCGGAGGGCGCGCCCGGTTCCAGGTAGCCCGGGACGACGACGGTGTCGGCGGAGGCCAGGCAGTCGAGCCCGTCGGTCACGGACAGCGCCGGCCCGCCGTGCATCGCCAGGACACCGGGCCGTTCGGTGCACACGGTGAGTGAGTACGGGCCGCCCGGCCAGCTCCCGAAGACCTGCATCGGGATCCCGATGTCCAGCGCGAGGACGTTTTCGAGCGCCACCACGACCACATGGTGCACCGCACCTGATGTCCGGTCGTCCATGGCACGATCCTATCGCTTGATGGCATGCGTGCCACAGACGCCTCGGTCCCGGGCGCGCCTACGGTCGATTCATGGCTGGCAGCCCCGGCATCCACTCCCTCCACCACCGACAGGAGCAGGCGTCGTGAACATCTCGCTGGATACGGCCCAGGCCGTGATCGACAGGGCCCGCGCGCACGCGTCGGCGATCGGTGTCCCGATGAACATCGCGGTCGTCGACGGCGGCGGGCACCTGATCGCTTTCGCCCGCATGGACGGAGCGATCCTCGGATCGATCGACATCGCGCTGGCCAAGGCCAAGACCTCGATCCTGTTCAACGGCCCGAGCGAGGGCCTGTGGGAGTTCTGCAAGCCCGGCGGCCCCGCGCCGGCGACCGAGCACACCAACGGCGGCCTGATCCCCTACGCGGGCGGCCTTCCCCTGCACGACGACAACAGCACCCTGATCGGCGGCGTCGGCGTCTCGGGTGGCATGCCCGCCCAGGACGGCGAGGTCGCCCGCGTCGCGATCGGAAAGGAAGCCTGATGAAGAAGATCCTGATCACCGGCGCCGGCACCGGCCTGGGCCGCGGCACCGCCATCGGCCTGGCACAGGCCGGCCACCAGGTCATCGCCACCACCGAACTGTGGTCGCAGGTGAGCGAACTGCGCGCGCACGTGGAGGAACTCGGCCTGGGGGACCGGATCACGGTCGACAAACTCGACGTCCTCGACGCCCGCGACATCGCGGCCGTGGCCGGCTGGGACTTCGACACCTTCGTCTCCAACGCCGCCATCGGCGACTGCGGCCCGATGGCCGAGATCCCGGTCGATCTGGTCCGGCGCACGTTCGAGACCAATGTCTTCGCCAATCTCGAACTCGCCCAGCGGTGCATCCGCACCTGGGTCGACGCCGGTACCGCCGGCCGCCTGGTGATCGTCAGTTCGATGGGCGGCTTCCTGACCGCTTTCGGCCTCGGCGTCTACTGCGCGACGAAGCACGCCCTGGAGGCGATCGCGGCGACGCTGCGCGATGAACTCGCCCCGACCGGGATCACGGTGCAGACCATCAATCCCGGGGCCTACCGCACCGGGTTCAACGACCGCATCGCCGACACGGCCTTCCGGTGGCTGGACGACTCGGTGAACTTCAACCAGACGAAGGACGTCAAGGCGCGCTTCGCCGAGATCCTCGCCGACCAGTACGACCCGCAGGACATGATCGACAAGATGGTCGAGATCATCGGCGCCGAGCGCGGTGCCTACCGCAACGTCTGGCCCCCGGCGACCGAGGAGCTCGTCAAGCAGGTCCAGGAAGCGGCCTGGACGCGGACGGTGTAGCCGTGACCGCCGCCGAGGAAACGAACAAGGCGATCGCAATTTCCTCCGGATCCGGGACGGCGTCCTGGCAGAACACTGGGACGTCATCGAGGACGAAGCCACCCGCGCCCAGTCGCTGAGCGGTCTGCCGATGTACGGCGACGACTTCCCCGACGAGCGCCGGCCATGACCCGGACCGGGTATCCGACCGAAGGAATCGCATAGTGACCACCGACGCACCCCCGCCGACCTTCGACCAGCTCGGCGCACCCGACACACCGCTGGCGCGGGACACCTACGCCCACGCGGCACGGTCCATCCCCGTCTTCATCCTGAACCACAGCGTTCGCAGCTACATCTACGCCGGCGCCCACGCCCAGAACCAAGGCCTGCGCCCGGACACGGACTACGACGACGAGCTGCTGTTCCTCAGCTGTGTCCTGCACGACATCGGACTGAGCGAGCAGGGCAACGGGGACCAGCGCTTCGAGGTCGACGGCGCCGACACCGCGGCGGTGTTCCTCCGTGAGCGCGGCGTGGACGAAGCGCGCATCGCCGTCGCCTGGGACGCGATCGCCCTGCACACCTCGGACGGCATCGCCCCCCGCAAGGGCACCGTGGTGGCGCTGACCCAACTCGGCATCGGCACGGACATCCTCGGCGTCGGGCGCGAGAACCTGCCGGCCGGTCTCGCCGACGACACACACGCCCGGTTCCCGCGCCTGGACCTGGCCTACGCGCTCAGTGACGCCATCGTCGTCCAGGCCGAGACCAAGCCTCACAAAGCCTCGCCGATGACCTTCCCGGGCACCCTGCTGCGCCATCATCTGCCGCACGGGGCCCATCCCGACTGGTACGACCTGATCGCCGGGGCCGGCTGGGGAGACAGGCCCGTCAGCGCTGCCGCCCGGCGCCGCGCCGAGACGCCGGAGCAGGTGGGAACCCTGTTCATGGAATACCTGGCGGCCGGTGACGTCGAGGGCCTGGTCTCGCTGTACGAGCCGCATGCCCATTTCGTCCCCACCCCCGGAAACCACCTGGTCGGCACGGACGCCATCCGCGCAGCCATGCACCAGATGATCGCTGCCGGGGCCCGGCTCGAACTCCGGTTGCGCGACATCCGGGTGGTGGACGACGTCGCGCTAGTATCGAACCACGCCACCCTCACAGGGGTCGGACCGGAGCCGGTCATCTCCACCACCACCGAGATCCTCCGGCGCCAGCCGGACGGTGGCTGGGTCCACGTCGTGGACGACCCGTTCTTCAGCTGACTGTCCCGGATCTGCCTTGGATCTCACGTTTTCACCGACGCGGCCGTCTTCCCAGTACTGAGCCTGCGACGGGATGAGGATGAAGGAACCATTCGAGAAGGCGGTCGAGCAGCACGGTCCCACAGTGCTGCGGGTGTGTCGGGCACTGCTGGGGACGAACGACGCCGACGACGCCTGGTCGGAGGCGTTCCTGGCGGCGATGCGGGCCTGGCCGGAGCTGCCGGACACCGCGAACGTCGAGGCGTGGCTGGTGACGATCGCCCGCCGCAAGGCGATCGACGTGCTGCGGACCGCCGGCCGGCAGCCGCTGCCGGTCGAGGAGCTGCCGGAGGCGCCCAGCTCGCTGGGCGTCCCCGGCGACGGCGACGGGGAACTGTGGGAGGCGGTGGGACACCTTCCCGACAAGCAGCGGCAGGCGGTCACCTTCCGCTACCTGGCCGGGATGCCGTACGACCAGATCGCCGCGATCCTCGGCGGGACTGTGGAGGCGGCGCGCCGCGCCGTGGCCGACGGGTTGAAGAATCTCCGCAAGCAGTTTTCGGGCGCGATCACGGCAGGAGCATCGAAGTGAACGACATCCGCCGCGACGACGTCCTGACCATGCTGTCGGCTCCCGTCGACCCCGCCGCCATGGCCCGGTTGCACCGGCGGCTGGCGGCCGCCGCAGAGGCCGAGCGGTTGATGGACGTGGCGTATACCGTCGTAGATTCCCCGGTCGGCCGACTGCTGCTGGCGGCCACCGACAAGGGCCTGATCCGGGTCGCCTACGCCACCGAGGACCACGACAAGGTCCTGCAGGCGCTGGCCGACAAGGTCAGCCCGCGGATCCTGCACGCGCCCGGGCGGCTGGACGAGGCCGCCCGGGAAGTGGACGAGTACTTCGGCCATCGCCGGCGTGTCTTCGACCTACCGCTGGACCTGTCGCTGTCCAAGGGCTTCCGACAGCTGGTCCAGCGGCACCTGCCGGAGATCGGCTACGGCCAGACCCGCAGCTACCGGGAGGTCGCCGAACTCGTCGGCAATCCCAAGGCCGTGCGGGCGGTCGGCACCGCATGCGCGACCAACCCGCTGCCGATCGTCGTCCCCTGCCACCGGGTGCTGCGCACCGACGGAACGCTGGGCGGATACATCGGCGGTCTGGAAGCCAAGACCACCCTTCTTGAGCTGGAAGCCGGGGCACGGCCTTCGCGACCGTGAACATCGCCGACCGCGGGCGGTGAAAGGAATCCTGAGTCCCCATCTCACACGACGGCGCTCGCCGCCGTCTTCCGGGTGACAACCGATGCGGAGGCCCACCGGCGACCGCCATGCTCAGAACAGGACAACATCATGTCAGTTGAGGAGAACAAGGAGATCGTCGGACGCTGGTTCACCGAGTTCTGGGGCAACCCGTGGAACCCGAAGGTGATCGACGAGCTCGCCCACCCCGACATCCGCTTCGAGTACTCCCTGCACCAGCCGATGCGCGGGCACGACCAGGTCCGTGACTTCGCGACCAGGTTCCGCACCGCCTTCCCGGACCTGAACTTCTGGGGCACCGCCGACCTCATCGGCGAGGGCGACTACATCGTCGGCCAGTGGGAGGGCGGCGGGACCCACACCGGCCCCATCGTCTTCGACGACCTCCCCATCGGCTCGGTGCCTGCCGCCTCCGGCAAGACCATGCGGTTCACCGGCACCACCGTCCTGAAGGTCCAGAACGGCCTCATCGTCGAGGAGCTCGGCCTCGACGACGGCGTCAAGGTCCTCCAGCAGCTGGGCATCATCGCCACTGCCTGACAACCCGCACCGCCGGCGAGGGCCGAGCCACCCGGCTCGGCCCTCCGCCGCGCATCTCACGTCTGGCCTCGCGCGAGCGTCTACCAAGCAGGACAACGGCAAGGAGACACTCTCATGGACGCGCGACACATCGTGACTCCCACCGAGCTCGGCCCGGTCACCATCACCGCCGTCGACAACGAGATCACCGGCGTGTACTTCCCCGACGAGGTCTATCAACCGAGCCGGCCCCGCCGCCTCACCACCGAAAACTTCGGGCGGCCTGTCGCGAAGGGAGAGGACGAGCTGCTGGACGCCGCCGCCACGCAGCTGGACCACTACCTGGCCGGCCGACGGACGAACGGCCGGCTACCGATGACCATTCCAGACGCCGACGGTAAGCCGATCCAGCTGTCGGCGTGGGAACTGGTGACCCGGATCCAGCACCGGCGCGCGAACAACCGGGCCCGCATGCCCGACCGCCCAGCCGCTCGGATCTCAAGGGTCTGAACAATGCCGCCGCACAGCCCCACCGGGCTCCGACCGGCTAGCGTTCGGCCGGGATCGGGCTGCGGCGGCGCGGCCCGATCAGCCCGGCGGTGGTGAAGACCAGCCCGCCGGCCCAGGCGAGCGGGCCTTGGAGGCCCGGCCACAGCGGCATGTAGTGCGGTCCGAGGACGAAGATGATGAAGCTGACGTCCGTCACGAAGGCGACAGCGAGGTTGATCCAGTATGCGGGCTGCCACTCGCGCAGGATCGCAGCTATCGAGACCAGCGCGATCGAGCCGGCGGCGAAGTAGAGCATCCATGCGTCCTGATACAGGCGTGCCTGGACCATGGAGTGGTGCTGCGCCCTGCCGAGCTTGGCGACCGCGTCGCCGGCCTGGACGTGCAGCGCGGCCCACAGCAGGTAGAACAGCGAGCCGATGATGGTGAACAGTCGCGTGGTGCGCATGGGTGACCTCCCTCAGGGACGGATGCCGAAGGGACCGAGCTGGCCGTAGTCGATGCGCAGGGACTCGACCACCGCGTAGGCGTTGGACGAGGTATAGACGTCGGCGCCGCCGAGGCGGTCCGTCCAACGGGGGACGACGGCCTGCGCCGCCTGGTCGGCAACGCCGTTCAGGTAGGCGTTGAAGACGGCCCAGGGGTTGTGCGCGTCGACTTCGCCGTAGATCTGGCCGGGGTCGAATGTGCTGATGGCGCGGCCGGCCTCGGCGCGGAGTTCGGAGACGTACTGCTGATGCACCGTGATGTCGTCGCGGGTGCCCAGGCGGGTGAGGTGCCCGCCGACGAAGGTGTCGAAGCCGTAGCCGAGCGCCTGGTCGGGGGCGGCGAGGTAGCCGGGGATGTCCTGGGACTCGGCGAGGTACGCGAACGGGACCCACCCGGGAAAGATCACGTCCACGAGCATCAGCACCCGCTGCGCCGGCAGGTGGACGAAGATGTTGCCGGGGCTGTGGTTGGGGCCGTGGTAGTCCAGGCGGAGCGTGTCGTCGCCGACGTGCAGCGTCAGGTGGTCCGCGAACGTGGTGTGCGGGACCGGCCGGTTGCGGTCCGGCGTCTGGCGCAGCAGCGCGGCGACATCGCGGTGCGCGTAGCGGCGCGCGCCGTCGAACAGGCCCATCGCACCGATGTGGTCGGCGTGGTGGTGGCTGTAGACCGCGTGCGTGACCGGCTTCTTGGTGACGCCGGATATCGCGCGCAGGATGTTGTGGCCGATGGTCGGCGGCGCGTCCACGACGACGACACCGTCCGCGGTGACGAGGAAGACCGACTGGTAGAGGCCGTCGGTGACGCAGAACGTGCGGTCGGCGATCTCCTGGACCAGGTAGCCGGACGCGGGGATGGCCGGCCCTTTCGCCCCGGGAGGCACCGGGGCGGTCGTCGGGGTGGCCGATGCGGTCGGGACGGCTGGCGCGTTCGGCGCGTCCGCCGCCGTGGCGGCGGACGGCTGGAGCAACGTCAGCGCTGGAGCCGCGGCGGCGATGCCCGCGGTGGCGACCAGGCTGCGGCGGGATATCGGAGACATATCAGCGTCCTTTGATGAGGATGGCGTGCCGTCGGCTCAGACGCGGTGGGTGTGGGCGGTGACGGTGACGGACAGGTGCCGCGCGGCCATGCCGCGCATCGCGGTGACGCCAAGCGCGTAGCGGTCGACGGTGCCCTCGGCGGTGTAGACGACCGTCGCGCCCCTGACCTCGACGCCGGTCACGGTGAGCTCGACCGGCCCTGACCTGCCCTTGACCGTGAGGGTGCCGGAGAGCGCCCAGGCGTCGTCCCGGCGCCGGACGCCGTCGGCCCAGAAGGTGATCGCCGGGTGGCGGCGGGAGTTCAGGAACAGCAGTGACCGGACCTGGATGTCCCTGACAGGGTTCCGCGTCGAGAAGCTCGCGGCGGCGACGTCGACGTTCAGCGTGGAGTCCTCGACCCGGTCGGCGACGACGACGGAGCCCTGGTCCACCGCGAACCGGCCGCGGACCCAGCCCAGGCCGAACAGGTGCCTGGTGGTGACGGCGACGGTCGAGGCCGAGGTGTCGAGGACGTACCGCCCGGACGGCGGCGCCTGTAGGAGGGGTGTCGCAGAGTTCGACATGGCGCGGCGGCCTTTCGCTGGGTGCTGAAGGGTGCTGACGCGGCTCAATGTAGCTCTAGTTGACTGCGCAAGCAAGTAACTGTGTGTGACGACGCGATGGCGTCCAGGGCGGGGCCGCAAGCAGCTGGACGTGCCTGCTGGGCGCTGAATTGTGGGGGCGGGGGAGCCGTGCCGGCCAAACTCCTTGCCGACGCAAGTACACTGGTGCCATGACCGATGCGGGCGAACCGACCGAAGACCCCACCGAGAAGCTCCAGCCCCTGGATGGTGTCGAGGAGCCGGCCTGGCGGGACCTCGCACGCTTCTTCGTCCAGGCCCCCCGGCTCCTCGACGAGGACCTGCAACGCGGCGCGAACATGTCGCTCAGCGCCTACAGCGCCCTGACCCACCTGTCCGAAGCGCCGGATCAGCTGCTGCGTATCAGCGAACTCGCCAACCGCGCCTACCTGTCCGGCAGCCGCACGACCCGCCTGGTGGACGAACTCGCCGCCGACGGCCTGGTGGTCAAGCGGCGCTCGGCGAACGATGCCCGCGGCATCGAGGTCATCCTCACGGCCAAGGGCCTGGAGACCCTCCGGCGCGCCTACCCCGTGCACCTGCGCAGCGTGCGCTCACGAGTCCTGGACCACATGCCGCGCTCGACGCTGCCCGCCGTCGCCGAGGCCATGCGCGCGTTTGTGAAATCGCTGGGATGACGCGAGGGGCGACGGTGTCCGTCGATGATCAGGTCGCACGCGCCGTAGACCGGCGTCGCGGGGACAGCGGCGCGAGACGGTCCAGGTAGTCGGGCCGCCTCGCGCGCTCGGCGTATGCTGGTCGCTAGGCTTCGAGGTCGCTAGCCTTCGAGGTGCCTCGCGGCGTCACGGATCACGTCCAGGACGAAGTCGGGGTGCGAGAGCATGGGAACGTGGCTGCTGTCGATGTCGTAGGTCTTGGCACCCATGCGCTTGGCGGCGGCGCGTTCCAGGCCGGGGTTCACGGTGCGGTCGTTGTTGGCGACGATGTACCAACTCGGCTTGGTCTTCCAGGCGGTGCCCGGAACCTGCTGGTTGAACAGGCCCGCGTCCGGCACGGCGCCGGTGGCCAGAACGAGCTTCTGCTCGGCTTCCGGCAGGTCGCCGGCGAAGTCCGGGACTCCCGAGGCCTTGAGCCAGATGCGTCCGTTCTCGACCTCGATGTGCCCGAAGACCGGTGTCGGCGCGAACTGGTCCTGTTGCTGCTGGGAGGTCTCGTCCTCGTCCGGAGCGAGCGCGGCGATGTACACCAGCGCGCCGACCCGGTCATTGGTGCCGGCCTTGGTGATCAGGGTCCCCCCGTAGGAGTGGCCGACTAGCACGACCGGTCCGGGAACGTGGTCGATCGTGAAGTTCACGCAGGCGACGTCGCTCTCCAGCGAGTTCAGGCCGTGCTGCGAGGCGAAGACCTCGTGCCCCTCGGCCTGGAGGGTGGGAATGAGCTTGTTGAAGCATGAACCGTCTGCCCACAGGCCGTGCGCGAAGACGATGCTGGCCTTGCCTGCCATGGCTTTCACTCCTTCGGAGACTTCACCGCCTACCGCGGTGGTCACGAGTGCCGCCCGATCTGGAGCCCACTGGTGGGGGCGGACCCCGGCCCGGCGGGAGGCAGTCCGCTTGGAGGCGGCCGAGATGTTCGCCGCCAGGGCGTCGGTGGCGGAGGTCGCCCGCGGCTTGCGGGTGACGCGGATGTCGGCGAACCGGTGGCATCAAGCCTGGGAGGTCGGCGGTACGGACGCGCTGGCCTCGATCGGAGCGGCCGGTGCGGCGTGCAAGTTGACCGACGCCCAGCTGGCGCAGCTGGGCGGGGTGCTGGAGGAGGGGCCAGCCGCGCACGGCTGGGAGGAGGACCAGCGCTGGACGCTGGCCCGCGTTGCCGAGTTGATCGCGCAGGACTTCGGGGTGGAGTACACGCTGCGTGGTGTCGGTTATCTGCTGCACCGGATCGGGTTCACCGTACAGGTCCCAGACCGCAAGGCGGTCGAGCGTGACGAGGCGGCCATCGCGGCCTGGCGACGGGATCAGTGGCCGATCATAAAAGGACGGCCTGCGACCTGAACGCCTGGATCTGCTTTGAATTGCGCCGTGAGGCGCTGTGTTTCGTGTGGAGGTGAGAGACCTTCGCCGCTGTTCCTGTCGTAGCAGGACGGTGGAGCTGAGGGCAGCCTGATCCGGGTGGTGCCGGGGAGGGCGGGAGCGGCCCTGACAAAGCCGGGACGTGTCAGCACTGCCAGATGGTGCGGGTCCGGCGAGCGGGATGGAGAGGAGTACGCGAGGAACCGGCGTCTTTACGTCTCTTAAGGATGACACCGGCTCGAACCTGGTGGATCTGGGCCGGAAGCGGTGCGCACCCGTCGATGGTGTGGGCGGGGAACTCCTGGGTGGGTGTTTCGAAGCCGACCGGGAGGCCACGAGGAAGGTCTACGGCGTACTCGTGGCGATGCCGCAGGGACACAGTCGGGCTCCTACTTCGTCGAGCGAAGCACAGTGAACACGGGAACCCCCCGGTCGCATCTCCCCGATCTGCCCACAGCCTGTGGCGGGCGGGGATAGGCGCACCGACCGCTGAACGGGCCGGGTGGGGCGGAGCCGCCGTAGTACTCCGAGCCGCTCAGGCCGCCGCGCGGCCGGACCTGGGGCCGACGTGGCAAGACGCCGATCGTCCGGGTCCGGGCCGCTGGCTCGGGGCGGGTATCGATCGCCGGGGTGGTGGCCTTCCGGCCTCAAGAACCGGACGCGCCGCGCCTGATCTTCCGGACGATCACGCACCACGGCCGCAAGAACGAGCCCAAAGGGTTCACCGAAAGCGACTACGCCAGACTGCTGGACGCCGTCCACCAGCAGCTGGGCGGTCCGATCGTGCTGATCTGGGACAACCTCAACCGGCACAAGTCGCCGCTGATGCGGCGGCTGATCACGAGCCGGTCCTGGCTGACGGTGTTCTACCTGCCCACCTACGCCCCGGAGCTGAATCCCGTCGAAGCAGTCTGGTCACACATGAAGGGCAGCCTGGTCAACTTCACACGGCGGACCGTCGACCAGCTCAGCACGACCGTCAAGAGCCGCCTGCGGCACCTGCAATACCGCAGGCCGGTCCTCCACGGTTTTCTCGCCAAGACCCACCTTGACCTCGACCCACCGCTACCACCTCTCTAGCGGGTCCGAGCAGCCCGGTCGGCGCGCCAGAGGGTCCTGAGCGCTTCGAGTTGGAAACGTGGGAATGGGTGACGCCACCTGCGCTGATATTCGCTCTCGCCATAAGTCTCCGCGACGTTGTCGAAGCAGCGGATCGCCGCCCTGACCAGGACGTCTACGGGTTGCCGACTTCTCCAGATCTCAGTGCTGGCGAGGTCGTTGCTGCCTCGGTCGGGCACCTGAAGGATCCTGATCCGTACGTCCTCCCCGTCGCGGTGAAGGATCCAGCGATAACCTGCCGGCTCACCCGCGAACTCGACCCGCGCCTCGGACTCGCTGGTCAGAACACGGGCGACCGCGATCAACAGCTCCTCCGGAGCCTCGGAGATGTAGGAGGTCTCGATGGAGACCTCGGCGTCCTGGTCTGCGACAAGGCAATCGGCCCACCCGGTGCTGACGATCCATTCCAGCCGTAGCATGCCTCCCCCCGTCTCTTCGCCGCTGATAGGAAGTTACTCGGATCTGCCCTTCAGGTCCTCTTGGATAGCCGTAACTCCCGCCCGTCAACTCCTCTAGCTCGCCAGCTACACGGCACTTCACACCAACGTGGTGCAGCAGCTCGACGGCAGTCAACCGCACCTGCGGATCGCCTAGCGCCGACGATCGAGTCCTACGGCGGGTGGCAGCGTTGACGGTGATTGAGACACCTGCGTCTGCGCCGGAGCTCGCCGCTCCGGGCCGAAGAGGCGCCGCCCACCAGCGGGTGATTAGACTAGCCGCTCTGGGGGCCAATTGGGGGCCTTGAATTGGCCCCCAAAACATATCAAGGGCCTCAATCCGATCCCTCGGATTGAGGCCCTGACCTGCGGCGTTACCGTCGGGCTGACAGGATTTGAACCGGCGACCCCTTGACCCCCAGGTCCATGCGGCAGCTGTTTCCGCACGTCACGCACGCTATGCCTCCTTGGACGGCAGGGTGTAGCGAGTGTCCACCGGCGGGTCGTTCATGATTGTGCATCCGGTGTGGCCCCCAAGTGGCCCCGAGCGACAGACCTGCGGGTGCCCAGAAAAGGTTGGGCTGGTTGGCATCCACATGCTTCGATGTTGCCGATCTTGGTTGGCTTCGGCAACCTGGCGGCCATGGAAGATCATGTGGGATCAGCCCCGTACGGGCGGGGAAGCACGTCGTCTCCAACGGCAAGACCACGACCGAGGCGGGATCACCCCCGCAAGCGCGGGGAGTACAGTCTCTGACCTGCTGGCTTGCCTAGCCGCAGCGGCGCGATCCCTTTGGGCTTGGCGGGCCTTGGCATAAAGGGCATTTGGTCCTGTCCGTCCGTCTCCGAAAGTCCGTCGTTGTTTTGTCCTATTTTAGGTGGTCTTGGTCGATGACAGAGCTGCCGCCGGCTGTTTGCTTGGCCAGTCGATGAGTGTATGCCTTCGTAGCCATGGGTCCGGAAGGCGAGTGCGGTGCGGGTGATGCGGGCGAAAGCCTTGTTGACTGAGCCGTCGACGCTACATCGGTGGGCCAGGTCCTCAAGGTCTTCGATGGTGAACCAGGCCGCGGCCGGTCCGGTGTCGATGGCGGCGTGATTTAGGGCCACGGTGTGGAGCAGCTGCGGAATCAGGCTAATGAGTCAAAGCCGGTGCTGCGACGAGATGCGCTGCCTGTGGGGGTTGCCCGTAGTCCCGCGGCTTCCACCTCATGGCCGGAATCTCGACCGCTCGTATCAGTTCACAGATTCACCCTGAGCGGCTACGGTCTTCTCATGCTGGGGCTCACGGCCGGACTCTGGGGTCTATTCGGCGGCTTCGCGGTCGAGGGGTTGGAATTCTACTCCCTCCTGCGCCGTGACGGCCGTTGGCCGTGGCAGCCGCCCAAAAACAACAGCGCGCTGGACCCGGCCGAGGTCGGGCTACGGGGCTACCTGGTTGGGGAGATCATCCGGCTGCTCATCGGCGCCGGGCTGGCCTGGGCTGCGGCGTCCACGGGACAGATATCGGGGCCGCTCGGCGCGCTCGGTGTGGGTGCGGCGGCGCCGACAATCGTCGGGCAGCTGACGAAGTCGATCGCGCTCACGACTGCACCTTCGGCACCGCAGCCGATCGATCGGACCATCCAGAACACGGCGAGCTATCAGCTCGACTATCGCGGCACTCCTATGCTCGTGAGTGACAACGAGGGAGATGGGTGATGCGTGCCGACTCCTTCGCGGGCCAGGTCGTCGCTGTTCTGTCTCGTCGGACACCCGCATTCCAGCCTGTCGAAGGCGAGTCCAGCACGTTCGCCGGATACCTGAAAGCTATCGGCGGGAACTGGCGGGGAAAGCCAGAGCTGGTTCGCCTCCAGGGTTCCGCCGAAGGACTCAGTCTGGCCATCAGCCATGCCGCCGATGAGGCTGAGGACGCGGTACGGCTGGAGATCTACGGACGGATCTCGCCGATGCTCGCGGATCTCGGCCAAGCTTTCGACGATCTGGAGATGGGCATCCGCGATGTCCAGGACTACTGTTCGGCACGGCGGAGCGGGTCGAGTCCTCCGCCGGACGACTACTACTTCGGACGGGTCGTCGCCGCGCTGAACAAGACCTTCGACGCCGTCGCCCGGGCCAGGACGGCCATGGACGGCATCGCCAATGTCATCGATGGCCTGCTGCACAGCGATGATCTGCTGGGCATCGGTCCCGCCGCGCTGGAGGACGTCCTGGCCAGGATCGCGGTGGTCGACGACGCGCTCGACGTCATCGACGAGGCGCGCCGGGAGTTTGAGCGCGTCGGCGGCGAAGACGGCCTGGACCCTTCCGGCAGCTTGGACGCGGTACTTCTGGAACCGACCCTCGCCGTGCTCACCGGCCGGAGCTGGACCGCCGTCGGTCGGCAGTCCCGCAAAGCGAAGGACGCGATCGACCGGACTCGGGCCGCCTTGAGCGACTTCGCCGGCGCCGATCTCCGCTCTGCGGACCTGAGCGAGATCGAGATGAGCGGCGTCATCTGGAACAGCGAGACCAACTGGCCGTCCGAGTGGGAGGATTACCTTCGGGAGATTTCGCAGGAGCTCGAACCAGGCTTGTATCGAGTAACGGCTGGTAGTGCCGCATTGCCGCGCGCTCAGGACCGGTGGGAACTGGAACCCTAGTTGTACTGCCCCGTGTGAATCAGGCCTCATCAGAGGCTCGGTGAGTTATGGCTTTGTACTTGTGGGTGCCGAGAAGGCGGACGGTGGCCTCGATCCGGCGGCTGGTGTTGCGCTTAGCGCGGGAGAACGGCACCTGGGGTTACCGGCGTTTCCGCGGAGTGAGCGTGAGCGGCATCGTGAAAGCCGCTTGTCGACCTGCTTTACCGGTCGACCGTAGAGGCCACCTTTGACGACAGCCGGGGCACATGACTGTTGCAGGACACGATCGTCGGGCAGCCGCGCGCTGGTCTTGCGGCGGTCTACGCCGCGCCGCAGGGCTACTTGCAGCAGCCGGAGTTCGCCACGGACCTGACGGCCGCGACAAATCATGCAAGCTTGTGGCACAAGATCTCCGGTTTGATTCTACGCGGGACCATTCGGGCCGGGATTGAGGAGGCGCTGGCCGGCGGGGCTTCCAGCAAGGTGCGGTTCGAGATGGGCGCGGTGGAGCTGGACATGGTGGCCACGGAAACGTGATCCCGTTCCCGGCCCAGGTCAACCCCGGTGGCCGAGTCTCTGACCACCACACGGCCGTCACGCGGATACCAACCGGCGAAGTCCTCATCGCTCCACAAGCCCTTGGGCCGGTCACGCAGCCACATCCCGGTGGTGCCTTTCGGGGTGGCGGCACGAGCCACCCGCGCGGCCAGCTCCGGGACCTCGGCGCCAGGACGGGGACGAACCGACATAGCCCCACTCCTCTGGTGACACGATCGAATCGCTCAGCAGAAGGCTGACGCACCAGCATGATCAGCCGCCAAAAGTCGTCAAGACTCCCGACAGAGTCTCCCACTGCCGAGCCGTCGCAGGGGTGGCGATGTTGGCAGGCCGATGACGGTGTCGGCGGCGCTGCGGAACATGAACGGCAGTCATGGAACGTGATCGAGTTCATGAAGGAATGCAGGAACTTGTGCAACCGCGCCCGCACCTCCGGCGTTTCCAAGCGCATGAGCGAAGAGAGGGACTTCGACGACTTCTATGTCGGGACCGTGCGCCGCACCACCTTGGCGGTCTTCGCCATGCTCGGTGACATGGCCGAGGCCGAGGACGCGGTGGCCGAGGCCTACCTGCGGGCCTGGGCCCGGTGGTCGTCGGTGTCGGTGATGAGCGACCCCGCAGCCTGGGTGCGCACCGTCGCGTATCGATTGAAGGTCTCCGCCTGGCGCAGCGCGGTGCGCCGTATGGCGGCCTATCGCCGCGTTGGCTCGCCGCCGGACATGCCGGAGCTGAACCCGGACCACGTGGCCCTGGTCGCGGCGTTGCAACAGCTCCCGGAGGTGCAGCGCCGCGCGATCGTCCTGCACTACATAGCGGGGCTGACGATCGGCGAGATAGCCGCCGAGACGCAGACCCCGGACGGCACTGTGAAGGCTCGGTTATCCCGTGGCCGGGCGAAGCTTGCGGTCCTGCTGGCTGACACAGAGGTGGAGAAGGTGATGACGGATGTCTGAGAAAAGCGAGAAGAACGAGGTGGGCGGCATGTCGGGAGAGCTGGAGGCGAAAGTGGAGCGGCGGTTCGAAGACCTAGCCATCGCCGTCATGCCGCTGGTGCGCGTCGGCAGTCCGGGCATGCTGAGGAGCAGGGGACGGCGCTACGTGTCGCGGCGCCGGATGGCCGTGGCCGGCAGCATGGCCGGGGTCGCGGCGGTTGTCGTCGGGGTGGTGGCGGTGGCTTCGACCGGCAGCAGGCCGGATTCGGTCTCGACGAACGGCGGGGGTGGTGCCGTTGCGCCGTCCGCTACCGGGCGCGGTCTGGCTCAGGCCCCGGCTCCGGCTTCGGCGAGCACGAGCCCCAACAGCGTCGCGAGCAGACCGGCCGGGAACTCTGAGATCGCCGTGCTCGCCGGTTCCGGCGCCTTGAACGGCGTCACCGCGCAGCAGTCTCGCGACGCTTGGAAAGCCTGTAACTCCCTGTCGCGCAACACCCCGGAGTTCGCGTCGGAGGGTGGTTCCATCGTGTACGCCCTGCCTATCGCCGCGAACCCGAACGAGGGTCCGGCGGGCATCGGTGTCCTCACCCTGGCAAAGGACGGGAAGTCGATAGCCTACTGTCGCGACCGTTCCGCCACATGGGCCGACACCAAGGACTATGAAGCGTTCACTGATCCATCCGCAGACCCCTACGCGGCGACGGAGGCCGTCGTGGTCGATTCCTGCCGGGGCGCATATGACCTCTGCTATCCGGTGACGGACGTCGCGCCCGAACCCAGCGCGAAGAATCCGTTCACTTGGATCGACTTCGGCCACATCAACAACAGCGGCATCACCCGCGTTACAGTCCAGTACGGCGGTCCGGAACAGGACGCGACCCTCATCGAGGGGCACTGGTTCAGCACCGGGACGCTGACGAAGGCCCAGCACGAGACGCCGATCGTTCGCGGCTACAACGCCGAGGGCGCGCGGCTGTACGACTCGACGACGGACCCGCACTACGACCAGGCCTACCAGTGATTCAGTTGGCGGCCGAATGCTCGCGCGGGGTCCGCTGCTGCATTTAGCTGCGCTCGGATTCCCAGCTTGCGAATGATGCGTAACCACAATGAAGGACTCTGCCGGGAGTCTTGACGACTGCTGGCTGAGGGTGCCGATAGCCGGGGCGAGCTGGGATGATGCCGGTTCGTGGGGTTGAAGCTGGTGTACCTGGTCGCGAGTCGGTTGCTCGCCTGGATACGTCTGTCGGTGCGTGATTCGACGGCCAAGGACGTCGAGATCCTGATGCTGCGGCACCAGCTGGCGTTCGCGCAGCGCCGGGATCCGCGGCTTGCGCGGAAGCTCACCTGGCCGGACCGGGCGTGGCTGGTGCTGCTGGCCGAATTGAGACCCGCCACAACCTCCACCGACCGCACCGATCACTCGACCAGAGCGCACGACTACACCCCGCGCCCGAACCGATCACCGGCAGCGCCGACATCATCGACCTGAACGTGCGAAGACGCGACCGACTCGACGGCATCCTGCACGAGTAGGAGCATGCCGCCTGACCTGCACGGATGAAGCAATCGGCACCCACTGGCGCAAACGCGTCCTGGGAGGACTGATCCACGAGCATGGGGCTGCCGCATAAAGTCCCGGTCAAGCCCGGTGACCGAGTTCCTGACCATCACAGGGTACACATCCTCAGGCTGACCTGCCTGCAAAGCCCTACCGGTCGGATGTCCCCCCAGCCTCACCGTCCCGGTTCTTCTCCTCGTCGAGCGCTTTCCTCACGCTGTTGATGTGGACCTGGATCCGAGCGCGGTAATCCGGGTCTGCGGCGTAGTACCGTCCGTTAAGAAGGCGGAGGGCCTCTGGCCGGTACCCGTCCACGCGGCCCAGCTTCTTCGCCGCGTCTACGCGGCCCTCGATGGTGAGGGTGCTGTCCTCGGCGAGACGGATCAGGAGCGCGGCGCCGGCCTCCCGGTAGCCGTCCACGCCGGTCAGCTGTTCGGCCGCGGATAGGCGGTCGTGTTCGCTGATGGTGGGGTCTTCGGCGAATGCGGTCAGGATTTCGGCGGCGGCCTCCCGGCAGCCCTCCACCCGCGTCAAGTCCCGGAGCGCAAATCGACGCAGGCTGCCGTGGTCACCGGTGTCGTGGGCGAGGTCGGTCAGGAGCGCGACGCCGGCGTCGCGGTAGCCCTCCGCAGCCGCCAGGGCCCCGGCCGCGCTGGTCCGATCCCACGTTTCCAGGGTGGTGTCATAGGCGAGGCGGGTCAGGAGAGTCGCGCCGAGCGCCTGGCAGCCCTCTAGCCCGATCAGTTTCCGGGCTGCGTCCAGGCGCTTCCTGCTGTATATGTCGGTGTCGCGAACGAGGCGGGCCACCAGGGCGGCGCCGGTTTCCCGGTGGTCGTCGAGGTCGAGCAGTTGCTCGGCCGCGCTCACGTGCCACCGGCGGTTATCCAGGTCCGGGTCGGTGGCAAGGCGGGCGAGGAACGCGGCGCCGACATCGCGGTAGCCGTCCATGCGGGCAAGGGCGCCGGCCGCGTGTACCCGGCCGCCGTCCTCGGAGCCGAAGAGACTCTGTGCCTTGCGGCGCCGCAGCGTCCACCATGGCTTTGCCGGCTTCGTCGTGGGAGTCTCGGCGAAATGGACCAGACGTGTGGCGCCGGCCTCCTGGTGCCCGTCCAGAGCCGCCACCGCGATGGCCGCCCAGACTCGGTCGACCAGGCGGCCGGCAGTGTCGTCGGCCAGCCGGATCAGAAGCGCCGCACCGCTTTCGCGGTGGTCCGCCATGCCGACAAGTGCCTCGGCGGCGGCCACGCGGTCGTCGCCATCGAGCGATTTGTCCTCGGCGAAACGCGTCAGAAGCGCCGCACCGCTTTCGCGGTGGTCCGCCATGCCGACAAGTGCCTCGGCGGCGGCCACGCGGTCGTCGCCATCGAGGGATTCGTCCTCGGCGAAACGCGTCAAAAGCGCAGCGCCGGCCTCCCGATGCCCGTCCACGCCGGCCAGAGCCGCGGCAGCACGGACCCGGGCATACGCCTTGCGGTCCCTTGTGCTTGTCCAACGCCACATCGGCAGCCGGAGCAGCCACGGTTTCGGCCACTCACCCGCGGTGTCATCGGCGAAGTGAGCCAGGCGCGCGGCACCGTCCTCGCGGTGTCCCGGAACCCGGGCCAGAGCCTCGGCCACCTCTATCCGATCAGCCGTGGACAGCGAGGCGTCCTCGGCGCGCCGGACCATGTCGGCCGTCTCGGGTGATTGATACTTATCGGCCGAGTCCGCCATCAGGTCGCCCATGATCCTCCAGTGGTCAGACGTGAGTCAGGTGAGTCAGGTGAGTCAGACGTGGGCCAGGCCAGACATCTGGTCAGACTCGAAGTCAACGGCACGGCCCGTGAAAGCCGCGTGATCAGCGCGGAGCCAGCACCGCCATGTTCGAACCGAAAGCGGCCACCAGCCGCCCGTCCGGCGCCACCGCGACATTCCAGACGCCGGCTGGAAATGCGTACTGGCCGATCTGCCGCCCCGTGCTCGCGTCCCACACCCGCAAGGTTCTGTCATCGCTTCCGGTGGCGACGATGGGGCGGCCGTCCAGCATCCCGGTCGCCGCTGCCCACACCGTGTCGGCGTGGCCCGTCAGAGGCGGTCCTGCTTCTTCACCGGTGTTCAGGTCGCACAAATGAACGACGGCGTTCGTCTCGTCGCTGACCAGAATGATGTCGCGGCCTTCCAGCGTCTCCAGGGCCAGAGCGTGGGCGCGGCGCTGCTTCGGCTGCACGCCGCGCCACTTGTTCGCGGTCAGGTCCCACACCCGGCCTTCCCGGGTCACGGCAACGAAGCGGTCCTCCACGACCCCGAAGAACTTGATGCCGTCGATGCTGTACTCCCGCGTCGTCCGCCCGTGCAGCTCTTCGCGGTCGGCCAGATCCCAGATCCGCACATTCCTGTCCGCGTCGCGCGTAAGGAGGGTGAGCCGTCCCTCCACCATCCCCACCGTCAGCAGCCTCACGCTCCCGCCGTGGCCGGGCAGGTCGACACCTATCTGTGCCCCGTCGTCGAGGCTTCGGATCCGCACCTTCTCGTCTGTGTCGCCGCTGATGATGACGGAACGACCATCCACGAGGGCCGTCACGAACCCGCCTATCGACCTCAGATGATCGGTCTGCCAGCGGCCCGCCTCCTCGTCACCGTCGAGATCCCAGATCCGCACCGATCTATCGTCGCTACCAGTGACGGCGAGGTGGCGCCCGAACAGCTCCGGCATCGCCGTCCCCCGCACGATGCGCAGGTGCCCGATCAGCGGCGGGCGAAGGTTCTCGCCGGTGGACACATCCCACACCTCGACCCCCTCGCGGCCGCCGACGAGGGCGGCGGGACGGCCGTCGAGCACTCCGGCGGCCGCCGTTTCCACGAACCCGTTCGGCACGGGCTCACCGACCATCTCACCGGTGGCCAGGTCCCAGACCTGCACCTCGTACGAGGTGGCGCTGACGGCCATCGGGCGCTCCCACGCCGGATCCGTGACCAGGAACTTCGCCTGGGTGTTGAAGCTGAGGCTGGCGCAGATCCCTGACTCTCCTTCGTTCTCACCGCTGATCGCCGGCGCCGGATCGGACGCCCGGGGACCGACTTCGCGCCCCGTGGCCAGGTCCCAGAACCGGAGGTATTGCTCTCCCGTAATGAGATCCGTCGGCATGAGCTCCTCGGAGTGGCTGGTGACGACGACGGGACGACCCCCGAGCACCGACATCGTCAGGGCACAGACAAAGCCGGTCTGAACGATCAAGGGCTCGCCGTTCCGGATGAGGGCGTCGAGATCCCACACCCGCAGCGCGTCCTCGCTGCTCGCGGCGACCACCACCGGGCGTCCCCCGACCAGCCCGGTCACCAGCGATTTCACCCAGTCTCCGTCGCCTGTGTCGAACGCGCCGACCTGCTCCCCCTCGGCCAGGTCCCATACTCGGATACCACCCATGAAGCCGCTGGCCACGGCAATGGGGCGACCGTCCAGCACCGCCGTCGTCAGAGCACTCACCTCGCGGGAGAACCCGGGCACGGCCTGGCCGAGTCTCCGGCCCGTCGCCAGATCCCACCAGTGCAGCGCGCCGTCCTCGCAGCCGGCGACAGCGAACCCGCGGCCCTCCACGACCACCGCCGCCACCACGGTCACCTTGGCCGGAACCGGCACCGCACAGCGCAGCCGGGAGTCCAGAGCGCGACCGGTCGCCCACTGCACCGCCCAGGAATCATCCGTGTCCCGAGCGACCGCCACCTCGGCAAAGCTTCGCGACAGCTCCCGGTTTCCGTAGCGAGCGGCGTCCACCGCCAGTATCTGCTGCCGAACCTGTGCACTGACATCCCGGTGTGCGTGCCCTGATGCCCGGTACACAGCAGCAGCCAGCGCCTCCTCCTGCCCGGCCGCACCCTCCAACGCCGCCAGAACCTGCTCCGGGTCGGCGGTCACCAGCCACGCCGGATCCGACAACCGCCCGCCACCGGCCGCACCCACACGCGCCGAAGCCCCGTCGTAAGAATCACCAGACATGATCGGCACCGTAGCCGCCACACGCGCTCCGCACCTCTCGCCGAAGCAAAGTTCAGTAGCGAAATACGTGTTTCCCACACACCTTCACGCGCGCGCGACCGGAAATCGCCGCGGCGCGCCCGATCACCCTTGCGACTCTCGGCAGCAACGTTACAGGGGTCAACTGGCCGGATGGTGCCTGTCTTGGTCGAATACTCGGATACCGGCCTTGACCTGGGGGATCGGCGTATACGATCGGTAGTCGTGGCTGTGCGACTGCGGTACCGGATTCTCGTTCACGTGCTCTCTTGGCTGGCGTTCGGAGGTCACCGCGAGAGGCTATTCGAACAAATATGCGAGCGCAATGAAGAGGCTGTACGTTCGCTAGATCGGGTGAGTTGCGACTGGACTCGGTAGGTGCCAAGCCGACACCGCAGTCGACATCAACATCATCAGCGAAATGAATCGGTCGACGTGTTCGCCTCAGCACCGACCCTGAAACGGGGCGTCACACGGGCGGTGCAGTTCCTCGCGCGGAGGGGCGGGCGGCGTGCTCGACTTGGCTTGACAGTTTCCGCTTCGACGCGTCTGGAGACCCGCATGGCCATCGTCACCGTCTTCGAACTCCCCGGAATGACTCAGGACATGTACGAGCAGATCGCGAACAAGCTGACCGACGGCCGGGGCATGCTGAAAGACGTCTCGGATTGGCCGGTGGAAGGTCTGCTGTCGCACACATGCGCCACCACGCCGGACGGCATGCTCATCGTCGACGTCTGGGAGAGCGAGGCCGCGTTCAAGCAGTTCGGCCAGGTGATCATCCCGCTGCACCAGGAGGTCGGTGCGCCGGTGCCGGAGCCGAAGGTCCACCAGGTCTACAACGTGGTGACCGCCTGACCAGTTGTGCCGACCGGACGACGGCCCGCCGGAAAACCCGTTCGGGGCCGCCGGTTCACCGCCACCGCGAGTTCTCGGGACTGGTACGACACCCGTGGCGACAACCGGACTCCGATCTGGCTGCGCTCGCCTTGTATCGACCAGTCTGATGGTTGTCGGACCGGCCCGACCGCTGGCCCTGTGTTTTTCTTCGGCCTTGCTTGGACTCTGTTTGAGAACGCTCGACTTCGGCCACCGGTCCGCGAGATAACGAACACACCCCACGCCTGGTAGAAGGAGTGCGCGCGTGTTCCCTTCTCGAAGTACCTTCGCCATGTTCAAGCCACTCGCCAGCCTCGTCGCTGTGACCACGGCCATCGCCACCGTCAGCGTTGTCGGCGCCGCCTCGCCGTCGGCAACGGCCGCCACGGCAGCGACCGCCGGCTACACGATCTCTATCGGTGCGATCGTGCAGCACAACCTGTCCAACGACACCCCGGACAGCGCGTACATCGACCGGGACGGCAGCTTCCACGTCACCGGTGCGCACTCGTTGTACGGGCCGACGGATTCGCGGCAGTGGAAGTGGTACTCCGGTACCACGTTCGACGACGCCGCCGACGACGCCACCCGCGACAGTTACGTCAACCCGTCGAACTCCAACGACCGCAACGACGACACGACCTGGCGCTGCAACAACAGCCCCACCGGCGTGACGGCGACGTACACCAGCGACACCGGCACCTATGCGCAGAAGAACTACTGCGACATCGTCGGCACCTGGATCGACCCGGACACCGGCGACTGGTACGGCCTGGTGCACAACGAGTTCACTCCCGAGCCGTTCGGCGCGTACTCGTTCTCGCACTACGACGGCATCGACTACACCGTGTCCCACGACCAGGGCCGGACCTGGAGCATCGTCGGGCACGCGATCACCTCGCCGTACAGCACCGCCCGTGGCGACACCACCGCGTTCCCGCATGAGACCTGGGACTACGGCGACGGCGACCCGCGGCTGTTCGTCGACACCGCATCCGGGTTCTTCTACGTCTTCTACGGCACCCGGATCGTCGGCAAGGCCAGCGCCGGCGGCGGCACCGCCGACCTGGCGCACGTCGCCCGTGCCCCGATCTCCGGCAAGATGGCGACCGGCACCTGGTCCAAGTGGTACAACGGCGCCTGGACCCAGCCCGGCGTCGGCGGGTTGGAGAGCAACCTGGTGCCGCTGGGAACGACCAACCCGGACGGCACCACCAACCAGACCGGCTTCACCCCGGTCGCCGTCGACTACAACCCGCAGAACTCCGGCACCGTGACCCAGCAGATCGCGGCCCACACGCTGCCGCCGACCTCGCCGCTGTTCGTCATGGACATCGCCTACGACGCCTACCTCGGCCTGTACATCGGCGAGCCGGAGAGCGTGGACCGCTCCGGCAACGCACCCCAGCAGTACTACGCGACCAGCGACCTGGCCAGCCAGAAATGGACACTGCTCGGCGACACCGGCGCCTACCACACCGCCTCCTGGTACCGATGGCTGGTCGACACCGGGAACAAGACCGTCAGCAACCAGTACGTCGGCAAGACCATGCGCGCCTACTGCGGCATCGCCTGCTCCGGTAGCTCAGGGGGCGAATACGCGACGCTGACCATCGACTCCTCGGCGCCGGCCGCGGTCCCGGTGGACCTGTCGAAGACCTACGCGATCGGCACCGCCGACGGCCGGGTCCTGGCCCAGGTCTCCGGCGGCACGGCCACCACCTCCGATGCCGCGCCGACCGGCTCGGCCCTTCAGGCCTGGTCCTTCGTGGCCGACGGCGACGGCTCGTACCAGATCCGCAACGCCGGCACCGGGCAAGCGCTCGGGGTCGACTCCACGGCGACGGCCGGGCGGTCCTGGGGCGCCAAACCCACCGCCACGACCATCCCGGGCAGCGGCGCAACCGTCGGCCAGCAGTGGTGGATCGTCGCGGACAACGCCCCGGCCGGCACCTTCCGGATCATCAACCGATACAGCGACCTGGACCTCGCACTGTCATCGGATACGACCCGGCTCGCCGAGACGACGCCCACCCGCACCTGGGACAACAGCACCGGCAACACCGTCGGTGGCGCCCGCACCGCGGCCGAACAGACTCTGACCCTGACCGCCACTGGCAGCGGCACTGAGACCGTGTCGGTGACCAACCCGGGCGCGCAGATCGGCACCGTCGGGACCGCCGTCTCCCTCCAGATGGCGGCCACCGACACCCAGAACAAGGCCCTGACATACTCGGCCACCGGCCTGCCGGCCGGACTGTCGATCAGCGGGGCGGGCCTGATCAGCGGTACGCCGACCGCCGCGGCGACCGCGTCGGTCACCGTGACCGCGAACTCCGGAACGGCCAGCGGCTCGACCACCTTCAGCTGGACGGTCAACCCGACCACCCCGGTGTTGAGCGGCACCCACACGATCATCGCCTCCGGCAAGGCCCTGGACGACCCCAACCACTCCACCTCGCCGGGCACCCAGCTCATCATCTGGTCGCCGAACAACGGCGCCAACCAGAACTGGGTCTTCACCCGGCAACCCGACGGCTCGTATCAGATCGTCAACGGCCAGTCGAACCTGTGCATGGACGACAACGGCGGCTTCACCACCCCGGGCACCCGTCATCCAGTGGACCTGCACCGGCGGCACCAACCAGCACTGGACGGTCACCAAACAGGCCGACAATCTCTACAAGATCGTGAACGTCCATAGCGGTCTGCTGCTCACGACGGCCTCCACCGCCGACGGTGCCCTGGTGACTCAGCAGACTGACACCGGATCGGCACTCCAGCAGTGGTCGATCTCATAGCGAGGGAATCGGTCCGGGCATGATCGTGATGATCGGCTCGCCCACTCGGATCCGCTGGGACCGACCGACCGACCGGGCGGAGCGGATCGTACTCGTGCAGCGAAACCGGGGCTCAGCAGTGGCGCGTACGGGCGACGTTCCCTGCTGAACTCGCAGTCTGGCCGGTGCCTGGACGACACCGTGTTCGGCGGTGAGAGCGCCCGCGCCCCGGACCAGCGCCGAAATCGTCGCGCGAAATCTGTAGCATGGCCGCTCCTGCCTCGTCTGCTCTTATGAACGACGGCGCCGGAGCGGTGGACGGAGCGCGAAGATGTACAACCTTGCCGTGGACGCGCGGTTGGTCGGCGCGGCTCGGGACGGTGACCAGGATGCCTTGGAGGACCTGGTCGGCCGGGCCATGCCGCTGGTCTACAACATCGTCGGGCGGGCCATGCCGGGCCGGGCCGATATCGACGACGTGGTGCAGGAGACGATGCTTCGCGTCGTGCGCGGCCTGCCGGGACTCCGGGACGGCAACGCGTTCCGGTCCTGGCTGGTCTCGGTCACCATGAACCAGATCCGTCAGCACTACCGATCGCGTCCGACGTCGTCGATCGCTCTGGAGGACTTCTCGCTGCTGGCTGATCCGGGGGCGGACTTCGTCGATCTCACCCTGACTCAGCTGGGTTTGTCCGGGCAGCGGCGGGAGACGGTGGAGGCGACGCGCTGGCTGGACGAGGACGACCGGGAACTGCTGTCGCTGTGGTGGCTGGTCGTCGCCGGCCATCTGACCAGGGCTGAGATGGTCGACGCCATCGGCCTGAGCGCCCAGACGGTGACGGTCCGGGTGAGCAGGATGAAGGCTCAGCTGGAGACCTCGCGGCTGGTGGTGCGCGCTCTGCAGGCCGCTCCTCGGTGTCCCGAACTCAGCCAAGTGGTTCAGCTGTGGGAGGGCCAGCCCAGTCCGTTGTGGCGTAAGCGGATAGCCCGGCATCTGCGTCAATGCGACTACTGCGGCGTTCTGGGTGAGGACCTGATCGCGCCGGAGAAGCTGCTGGCCGGGCTGGCCCTGGTTCCGCTGCCACTCGGCTACGCCCCGCACCTGTTGGCCCAACACGTCGCAGCGGCCGCGTCGACGCCGTCCGCCACGACCGGCCCCGCACTCGCGACCTCCCGTCGTTCCTCGCATGCCGGAGGGCATAGCACCAGGCACGTGCCGAGGTCGGCCGCGGGCAAACTGTTGGCAGTGGTGGCCGTCGTAGCCACGATTGCGGGGGCTTGGGTTGTCGCGACGCGGGACGGCTCGAACGGTGGGACTCACGGCACGCCTGCCCCCGCCTCGGCGACGACACCGGCCGCCTCGCCAGTCGTCTCGTCTCCGACTCGGCCTCCAAACCCGACACCGAGCTCGTCCCGGCCGGTCGGAACGACTGCGACGCCGACGCCGCAACTGCCCAAACCGGCTGCCGTCACCCGGCTGCGCATCAAGTCGACAGGCCGGTGCATGCAGACAGCCGGCCAAGCGGGCGCAGAACCCTACGAAGCTGTCTGCACCGGTTCGGCGAACCAGACATGGGAGTTGGTGCGCAATGCGGTTGGACGTCTCCAACTACGCAATCAGGCCAGCAAGCTGTGCCTGACCTATCCCAGCCAGCTTCCCGACGGGGCCGTTGTGCGGGCCTCAACGTGTGGTGCGCAGGCCAGCGGTCAGTGGTGGGACTACAATTACTCGCAGCATGACGGCGTCATCGCGTTCAGCCCGCAGGGCGACAGTCTCAGGCGATTGGGCGACAACGCCTGGAACCTGGCCGGCAGCGGCAAGCCGTATGACCCGACCATGGGTATCACCGTCAACTACTACAACACGGCTTCCTTGCAGTTCCTCGTCGATGGCACGCTCTTCAGCTGACTGGCTGATGCCGGCGCGACTTTGGACCAACAATACGGTCAGCTGGCGAGCAAGGCCGCTGATCCGATTGTTGTACATCGATGTGACGTCAAGGCAGGCTCGGATCCGGCAGCCTGCGGAGGCGGTGACGAGTCAGTCAGTAGTCGTTCGATGGGGACCAGGTCCTCCACGCATCTCAGACAGTAGTCGCATTCGCGTATGTGGCGGGAGATGCGCTTGCGCCACAGCTGCGAGGGCCGGCCGGGCCAGGTCGCCGTGACTCTGACCAGCAGGCGGCACGGGGGAGTGGTTGCCAGAGTCCTGATAATGCACCGTGCAGCGCCGAGCTGTGTCTTCATGCGGGTGACGCGCATGGTCGTCGTGTGTGTGCTCAGACCCAGCGCCGTGGTCATCGTGGCGCGGCTCAGCCGTCCGGTTTCCGTGAGCCACCACAGGGAGAGCAGTTCGCGGTCGGCGTCGTCCAGCCAGAGAGTCGCTTCGGCGGTCTGCCGGCACTGGTGGGCCAGCCCGATTTCATCGATGACCAGGTTCGTGAAGTCCGAGCCGGGGTCGGCGAAGCCGTCGAACGCTTCAGGCGGCTGTGGTGCGGGTGTGCGGCGACGATGGTGTTTGCGGACCTGGTTCGTGGTGATGGTCATCAGCCAGGCGTGGAACGCGGCGGGGTCGCGTAGTTTCGGCAGCCCGCGCACGAGGTTCAGCATTGTGTCTTGGACGGTGTCCTCGATGTCGAACCTGTGCGACAGGGACTGACTGACGACGGTCGTGACCAAGGGCAGGCAGTCGGCGGTCAGGGCGTCGAGGGCCGCGCGGTCGCCATCACGTGCCGCGGCCACCAGATCGGCGTCGACTTCTTTGGTCATCCGCTGGGCCTCCAGGGTGCTCGTAACAGGGCTCGTCCAACGGGAGGAGATGCGCCGCCGCCGTGGGGCTAACGGTTTTTCGGCAACGGATTCGCGGCCGGAGGTCAGGGCACGCGGTTGGTCTTGGGCCGGCGGCGGTCACAGGTGATGCGGGTTGCGATCGCCTCGATCGGGGCCCAGTGGTTGAGAAGGACAGAAGTTTTGGAATCCTGGACTCTTCTTAATTTTCTGTGACCTGATGGATCCTCAGGGATCTATATAGAAGAACGCAGGTGGACGCGCTTTGGAGGGCGTCGATCGGTTCTCTTGCAGGCGTTGACAGCACCGCTCCACCGGTGTTCTATCCGGTTTACCAAAGCGTTCGTTAAAGGTGACAACGAAATGCGGCGGCGGCGGTCGCCGGTGTTGTCTCGCGTCTCGCGCCGTGAGCGCAGCATCCGATGTATGGCATCGAACAGCCATCGAAGCCCTCTATGGTGGGAGATTTGTCCAATATTGATCCGATGAAAATTCTTGACAGGGCTCGTTCTGCCGCGAAGCATGTGCGATACCGGCGCCGTGCCGAGGATCGTGACTGTGGCTCTCTGTGCGACCCTAATCCGCGCTGCGACAGGCCGGTCTATGTGCGTGGTCCTGCTCGGCGTGATCGCCGAAACGCCGAGGAAGCATTTCCGCGCTGCGCAGTAAAAGGGCACTGAAAGAAAGTCCGTCAGGGCTCTTGCGCTTGGCCCGGAGTTTGCCCAATACTCCCCAGTGCGCCCCTTGGCGGTCTAGACCACACTAGCCAGTGGTCCATACCGCAGGTCTCCTGTTCTCGCCCCCACCCCTCCTCCCCGAGTGGCAGGCCCATGCGAACCAACAAGCTCCTGACTAAGGCCGCTTCAGCAGCAGCGTTCACACCCCGGGCTGTTCTGAAGCAACCCACGCGGCACGCCGGCTATCCGCTGGTCGAGCGCCGACTCGGATCCACAGTGGGTGCAGGTGGATGGGATCGACGCAGGCAGTGAACAGGGCGCTGCTGGGTTCCGAGACCGTGTAGAGCAACACGTATCGGATCCAGATGACGCGCTACGAACTGGACCCACGGGTACATCGCAGTAACGGCAGCGGTGGCACCGAGAACATGACCGGGTTCACCGGCACCGGCCGGGTGTCCGGGCATGCGGATCCACCTGCGGTACCGGCTGAAGTCGTTCGCGGTGGCCCTTCCAGGCTGGTGTTGCCTGAACGGCCGCAGTGCCCGGTCGGCCGGCTCCGGTGCTGAGCCGGGGCTGTGCGGACCGGCCGATCAGGCCGATCTCGGCATTGGTCTGAGTTGTGAGTCGGCAGTCGGCATCTAGCCGCATGGTCGTGGTCACCGACCTGTCCGGAATATGCACCACGCCCCGACGTCTGGGGCGCTCTCAGCCGCGAAACCCGATCCCTTGGAGGAACGTAAGCATGCTCAGATCATCGGCCGGGCCTCGGTCCAGCCGCGCCCGAGCGGTGGCGATGTTGGCCGCCTTGTCCGCGTCGCTGTTCGCGACCTACTCCGCGGATGCGCCGGCTACCGCCGTCGCGACGGTGTCGACCGCTTGTCCGTGGGTCGGCTCCAACGCGCCGATCCCGCAACGGGTCAGCGACCTGTTGTCGCACATGACGCTGGGGGAGAAGGTCCAGTTGATGACCGGCTCCGACGGCTCCAGCTACGTCGGCTTCACCCCTGCGATCGGCCGGCTGTGCATCCCGGCGATGAACCTGGAGGACGGACCGGCCGGGGTCCGGCAGAACATCAGCGACACCACCCAGTTGCCCGCGCCGATGAACATGGCGGCCACCTTCGACACCGCCGCCGAGCAGACCTACGGTCAGGCCGTGGGTGCCGAGCAGGCAGCCAAGGGCACGACGGTGGATCTGGGGCCGACGATCAACATCGTGCGCGATCCCCGCTGGGGCCGCGCGTTCGAGACTTTCGGCGAGGACCCCTACCTCAGCGGCCAGATGGGCGCGGCGAACATCCGCGGCGTGCAGTCGGCGGGGGTGATGGCGCAGGTCAAGCATGCCGCGGTGTACAACCAGGAGACCAACCGCGACACCAGCGCCGACAACGCGATCGTCAGCGATCAGACGGAGCAGGAGATCTACCTTCCGGCCTTCCGGACCGCGATCCAGCAGGGCGCTCCGTCGTCGGTGATGTGCTCCTACAGCATGATCAACGGCGCCTTCGCCTGTGAGAACCAGAAGATCCTGACCTCGGTGTTGCGCGACCAGTTCGGCTTCAGCGGCTTCATCACCTCCGACTGGGGTGGGACACACTCCACCGTGCCGACGGTGACCGCGGGCATGGACCAGGAGATGCCGGGCACCAGCACCATTTTCAACAACACGGCCCACTTCTACGGCACCGCCCTGCAGCAGGCCGTTACCTCCGGCCAGGTCAGCCCATCGCTGATCGACGCCTCGGCGACGCGGATCCTGACCCAGATGTTCGCCTTCGGCCTGTTCGACAACGCGCCCACCGGTTCCCTGGCCGCGCCCGCGAGCACCGCGGCACACCAGGGGAGCGCGGAGCACCTGGCCGAGGAGGGCACGGTACTGCTGAAGAACGCCGGCAACGTGCTGCCGCTGGGACCTGTGAACACCTCGATCGCGGTCATCGGCACCGACGCCTCGACCAGCCCGGCGACCGCCGGCAACGGCAGCGCCTACACAACCCCCAGCCACACCCCCGTCACGCCGTTGGCCGGGATCACCGCCGCCGCGCCGGCCGGGACCGCCGTCACCTACGACGACGGCTCCTCCACGGCCTCGGCCGCGGCCGCCGCCGCGAAGGCGAGCGTCGCGGTGGTCTTCGTCGGAAAGGTCGAGGGCGAGGACACCGGGGACGTGACCAGCCTCGGCCTGGGCAGCGGCAACGACGCGCTGATCTCGGCAGTCGCGGCCGCGAACCCGAACACGGTCGTGGTCCTGAACACCGGCGCCCCGGTCACCATGCCGTGGCTGTCCTCGGTGAAGGGCGTGCTGGAAGCCTGGTATCCCGGCCAGGAGGACGGCACCGCGATCGCGAACATCCTGTTCGGCACCACCAACCCCTCCGGCCACCTGCCGGTGACCTTCCCCACCGACCTGTCCCAGGTCCCGGCCGCCACCGCCGCGCAGTGGCCCGGCACCAACGGGGCCGTGCAGTACTCCGAGGGCGTCGACGTCGGCTACCGCTGGTACGACAGCAAAGGCCTGACCCCGCTGTTCCCGTTCGGATTCGGCCTTTCCTACACCACCTTCGCCTACTCCAACCTGCACATCAATCCTCTGATCCAGGGTGGCGTCACGACGGTGACCGCGACCGTGACCAACACCGGCACCCGGGCCGGAGCCGACGTCGCTCAGCTGTATGTGACCGACCCGGCCGCCGCCGGGCAGCCGCCGCGCCAGCTGCAAGGCTTCGCCCGGGTGAACCTGGCCCCCGGCCAGTCCCAGACCGTCACCTTCCCGTTGTCCGAGCAGAACCTGCACTACTGGAACAGCAGCACCAACGGCTGGACTACCGAAACCGGCGGCTACGGCATTGCCGTCGGCGACGCGGACACCTCATCGGCGCTGACCTTGACCGGCACGCTGAACGTCTCTGCGAACCAGCTCGGGCAGCCGGTGACCGTCACCAGCCCCGGCCCGCAGGAGGGTCTAGCCGGAAAGGCGGCCTCCGTACAGGTTCTGGCTGGTGACTCGACCACCGGCCAGACCCCGACGTTCACCGCCACCGGCCTGCCCGCAGGCGTTTCCATCTCGCAGACCGGCCTGATGACGGGCACCCCGACCACCGCCGGTACGAACACCGTCACCGTGACCGCCCAGGACGCCGCGGGCGCGCAGGCCTCGACGACGTTCGTCTGGACCGTCGCGCCCACCACCGCCGGCATCCCGACGACCTCACTGGTCAACGACACGGGCCTGTGCCTGGACCTGTCCGGCGCCAACAACACCGACGGGACCGCGGTACAGGTCTACACCTGCAACGGCACCAACGCCCAGCAGTGGACCGTGGAACCCGACGGTACTGTCCAGTCCGAAGGTAAGTGCCTTGATGTCGCCGGAAGCGCCGTCGACATCACCACCTGCAGCGGCAGCAGCACCCAGCACTGGCAGTCCGCCTCGAACGGCACGCTGGTCAGCTCGGCCGGACTGTGCGCGACCGACCCCGACTCCGGCGGCGCCAGCACCAAGGTCCAGGTCGCGAGCTGCACCGGCACAGCCGGCCAGGTGTGGGCATCACCTGCGGGCTCGACTACGAGCCCCCGCACAGGCCCGGTCACCGGCTATCAGGGTCTGTGTTTGGACGTGCGCGGCGCCAGTAGCGCCGATCGCACGCCGGTGCAGGTCTACAACTGCAACGGCTCCGGCGCCCAGCAGTGGACCGTCCAGTCCGACGGCACTGTGCAGACGCTGGGCAAGTGCCTGGACGTGAACGCCGCGGGGACCGCGGACGGCACCCTGGTCCAGCTCTACAGCTGCAACGGTACCGGCGCCCAGAACTGGCAGCCCCAGCCCAACGGCGCACTACTCAACCCCAACTCCGGCAAGTGCCTGGACGACACCTCGTTCGGCGGCTCCGGAACCCAGCTGGAGGTCTGGGACTGCAACGGCGGCGCCAACCAGAAGTGGACCCTGCCCTAACAGCTCACCGGCGCTCGCCCCGTCTGAGGCGGGCGCCGGTTCTCGCAAGATCTGCGCCTTGATAAGAAAGGATTGATCTAAGTGCTGAGAGAACGAAGATGGGGACTGGCGCGCCGACCCGGCCTGGGCAGGATCTCAACGGGAGCTGCGCTGGTGCTGGCGGCGACCTCGGCGATGCCGCTGGTGCAGGCTGGCGCGGTTGCTGCGCCCGCGGCGGCTGTGTCGAGCGGACCGTGGACGCTCTCGACCACGGACCCCTCGTCGAACTACGCACCGACGTTCATCGGCAACGGCTACCTGGCCGCGCGCGTCCCTGCCGAAGGCACGGGGTTCAGCACGACGCCGATCGCCACGCAGTCTGAGCTGGCTGGCTTCTACGCCAACCCGCCAGATCAGGGGTTTGAGTCACGCGCCAGCCTGCCGACCTGGACCACGCTGGGACTCACCGGCGGTGGCGACAGCTTCGGCAATCTGCCGGTGTGCGTGTTCAACGAGCAGTGTGAGGCTGTCGACGGTCAGTTGTCCGGCGGGGCCGAGCTCGCCAGTGACCACGGCGGCTCGACAGGTGGATCGTTCGTCGCGGGACTGGGTCTCAACGGCGGTCCGGTGCACGGCGCGTCCGTCACGGTTCCGATCGCCGGCTCCAGCGCCGGCGCATCGGTCGTGGGCATCCGGTATGCCAACGGCAACTCCGGCTCCGAGACGGTGTCGGTGATCGTCAACGGCGGTGCGCCGCAGCAGATCACGCTGCCTCCTACCGGGAGCTGGAACTCGTGGAGCACCATCAATGTGCCGGCGGTCCTGAGCGTCGGGACTGCCACGGTAGCCGTCACGGTCCGGCCGAACGACAGCGGACAGGTCAACATCGACACCGTCGCGGCCTATCCGGCATCCGGCGCCGTGCCGACCGTGGTCGCCCAGACGCAGCAGGGCACGAAGTCCAACTATCGACAGACGCTGGACATGAGCACGGGGACCCTGACCACGTCCTTCACCTGGACCGCGCCCTCGGGCCGCGCCACCGATTTCGGCTATACCGTCAACGCCGACCAGAGCAACGGCCACGTCGGTATGGTCACCATGGCCTTCACTCCGCACTGGTCCGGCTCGGCGACGATCGTTGACGCGCTCGACGGGCGGGGTCAGGTGCACGACAGCGCCACCTCGCCTGCCGTGAACGGATCCAGCGGCACGCTGACTGAGAACGCTGTGGCGCAGGGCACCGGCGTGAGCGCCGCGATCGCCTCGGTGCTGCGCGTCAACGGTTCGAGCGTGGCCACGGCCACCACTCCGACCGCCGGTGCCCCGGCTGCGCAGAGCGCGTCGTTGACCGTGCAGTCCGGGACCACGTACACCGCGACGAAGTTCGTCGGAATCGCCGCCAGCAACGACACCGACCGTACGCTGACCGCGTCCACCCCGCAGGCCTATGCGCTCAGCCAGGCGACGGACGCGGCGAACCTCGGCACCGCCGGCCTCACGGCCCGCAACCACCAGGCGTGGTCGAAGCTGTGGTCCGCAGACGTCTCCGTCCCAGGCGACGACACCCTCACCGGGCAGATCCGGGCGAGCATGTTCTACCTGCTGGAGAGCACCAGGGCCGGCGTCGACTGGAGCAGCACGCCGGGCGGGCTGTCGTCGGACGGCTACAACGGGCACGTGTTCTGGGACATGGAGACCTGGATGTACCCGGCACTGCTCGCGCAGCACCCTGACATCGCAATCGGCGCCGATGCGTACCGGCAGAGACTGCTGCCCGCGGCCCAGGCTGCCGCCGCGGCTCTGTCGCTCAACGGCGCGAAGTTCCCGTGGGAGAGCGCGCTGACCGGCAATGAGTCGATCCCGCCGGGGAACCCTGAAGGCACCGACGAGATCCACATCACCGCCGACATAGCTCTGGCCCAGTGGCAGTACTACGAGGCCACCGGCGACACCTCGTGGCTCGGCGCCACCGCGTGGCCGGTGCTCCGCGACGCCGCACGGTACTTCGCCTCACGCGCCGTACCCGACCCGAACAAGCCTGGTGCCTACCAGATCCGTAACGCGATGGGGCCCGACGAGTACCACGACAACGTCAACGACGACGCTTACACCAACGCGGCGGCACAGGAAACCCTTCAGATCGCGACCCGGGCCGCGCAGATCACCGGCAACACGGCCGACGCGAACTGGACGACTGTCGCCGGCGGGCTCGGGCAGGACATCCCCTTCGACACCGCCGACCAGCGATACCTGCAGTACGACGGCTTCACCACGACCACCGTCAAGCAGGCCGACGTCACGATGATGCAGTACCCGTGGAACGTGCCGATGACGGCTACCGTCGCCCAGAACGACCTCGACTACTATGCCCCGATCACCGACATCAACGCCCCGTCGATGACCGACTCGATCAACACGATCGACAGTGCCGCGCTGGCGAGTTCCCGCTGCGACTCCTACACCTACCTCCAGCGCAGCTCCACCCCGTTCATCCGCGCCCCGTTCGACCAGTTCAGCGAGACCCGCGGCGGTGGCGCGTTCACGTTCACCACCGGCACGGGAGGGTTCCTGCAGGAGTTCGAGTACGGATTCACCGGTCTGCGCTGGGACTCCAGTTCTGTGCAGCTCGACCCGAACCTGCCCCCGCAGCTGCCGGGGCTGGACCTGACCGGCCTGCAGTGGCACGGCAGCACCTACAACCTGTCGATCCGCCCCGGCGGCACCACCATCACCGTCACCGCCGGCCCGAACCTGCCGGTGACCATCGCCGGTGCACCGGTACAGACCGTGACCAGCGGCTCGACGCTGACCGTGCCCACCCGGACGCCTTCGGCCTCGACGAACCTGGCGCAGTGCAAGAGCGTCACCGCCTCCAGCGCCGATCCCAGCTACCCGGCCGCCGCGGCGGTCGACGGCAGCCCGGCCACCGCCTGGCACGCCACCTCGGCCGGCGCGAACCTGACCGCCGATCTCGGCACCACAACCTCGTTCAGCCAAGTCCAGGTCGTCGCCGACGGCTCCACCACCGCCTACAGCATCCAAGGCTCCAACGACGACAGCACCTGGACCACGCTCGGCAGCCAGAGCGCCACCTCTGCCGCAGCCACGACCGTCACCTTCCCCGCCGCTTCCTTCCGCTACCTGCGCTACCAGGCAGATCCTTCAGCGACCGCGCAGATCAAAGACCTGACTGTCACCGCCGCCCGCGGATCCGGACCGATCACCGGCTATCAGGGTTTGTGTGTGGATGTGAGAGGTGGCAGCAGCGCCGACGGTACTCCGGTTCAGGTGTACGGCTGCAACAACAGCCCGGCCCAGCAGTGGACGGTACCCGGCGACGGGACCCTGACGGCTCTCGGCAAGTGCCTGGACGTCGCCGGCGGCGGTACCGGCAACGGCACCCTGGTGCAGCTGTACTCGTGCAACGCCACCGGAGCCCAGCAGTGGCAGTCGCGGTCCGACGGCTCCCTGCTCAATCCCCAATCCGGCCGGTGTCTGGACGACACCGGCTTCGGCGGCTCCGGCACCCAGCTGGAGATCTGGGACTGCAATGGCGGTCCCAACCAGAAATGGACTCTGTCCTGACCGCTGACAGCACGACTCGCCACATCCATCCGCAAGCAGACCTCCGAGGCAAGGCGCCGAACCCCGATATCCGTTGAAGCTCCACAACCCCAGGAGCCGCCATGTCCCACGCCATCAGGCGCCGCACCGCTCTCACGACGGTACTGGCGCTGATCATCAGTACCCTGACCGTCTGGGCCTTCGGGCCCCCAGCGCACGCCGCGACCAACACCGCGATCACCATTGACGGCTCTCAGCCCGGCTCGGTGTTCGACGGTGTCGGCGCGATATCCGGCGGCGGGGGCAACTCCCGCCTGCTGATCGACTACCCCGAGCCGGAGCGCAGCCAACTGCTGGACTACCTGTTCAAGCCCGGCTACGGAGCCGACCTGCAGATCTTGAAGATCGAGATCGGTGGGGACACCAACTCTACCAACGGCGCCGAGCCGAGCATCGAGCACACCCAGGGCGGCGTCGACTGCAACCAGGGCTACGAGTGGTGGCTCGCCGAGCAGGCCAAGGCACGCAACCCCAACATCAAGCTCTACGGTCTGGCCTGGGGTGCGCCGGGGTGGATCGGCGGCGGGAACTTCTGGTCCACCGACATGATCAACTATCTGATGTCCTGGTTCGGCTGCGCCGCGCAGCACAACCTGAGCATCGACTACCTCGGCGGCTGGAACGAACGCGGCTACAACGCCACCTGGTACGAGAACCTGAAGACCGCGCTGGTCGCCAACGGGCACGCCTCGACCAAGGTCGTCGGCGCCGACGACGACTGGAGCATCGCCGATGCGATGACCACCGATCCCGCGCTGAAGAGCGCCGTCGACATCGTGGGCGTCCACTATCCGTGCGGATACCTGAGCTCGGAGAGTACCTGCAACAGCACCGCGAACGCGCAGAGCCTGGGCAAACCGCTGTGGGCCAGTGAGAACGGCTCACAGGACGCTGATACCGGCGCGGCCGCCACCGCGCGCGGCATCAACCGCGGCTACCTCGACGGCAAGATGACCGCGTACATCAACTGGCCAGTGATCGCCGCGCTCTACCCGAACATGTCGTTCAGTACCGACGGCATGTCGATCGCGAACCAGCCCTGGTCCGGCAACTACAACATCGGCAAGACCACCTGGGTCACCGCACAGACGACCCAGTTCACCTCACCCGGCTGGCACTACATCGACTCGGCGAGCGGCTACCTCGGCGGCAACCGGTCCAACGGCAGCTACGTGACGCTGAAGTCGACGAACAACGCCGACTACAGCACCGTCATCGAGACGATGGACGCCACCGCCGCGCAGACCGCGTCGTTCACTGTCTCCGGTGGTCTGTCGACTGGCACCGTCCACGTGTGGCAGACGAATGTGGCCTCGTCGAACCCCGCCGACTACTTCGTCCACGCGCAGGACATCACCCCGTCCGGCGGCTCGTACTCGCTGACGCTCCAGCCGGGCTACGTCTACACCGTCACCACGACCACCGGCCAGGGCAAGGGCACTGCGACGTCCCCGTCGGCCTCCGCACTGGCGCTGCCGTACACGGACAACTTCGAAACCCCGGCCGCCAGCACGTCGCCGAAGTACTTCTCGGACATGAACGGCGCGTTCGCCACCACGGCCTGCGGCGCTGGCCGCTCCGGCACCTGCCTGCAGCAGATGGCCACGACCACGCCGATCCGCTGGACCAACGAGGCCTACTACGACCCGTACACGTACATGGGTGACACGTCCTGGTCCAACTACACCGTCACCTCCGACGTCATGCTCCCGCAAGCCGGCACAGTGGAACTGCTCGGCCGCGTCGGCCAGCAGGGACGCAACGACAACGGCCTGAACGCCTACCACCTGCGCGTCTCCACCACCGGCGCCTGGTCGATCCTGCGCAGCGACACCAGCTGGAACTTCACCACCCTTGCCTCCGGGACGGTTGCGGCGCTCGGCACCGGCACCTGGCACACCATCGCACTGAAGATGCAGGGCTCGACCCTGTCGGCGGTGATCGACGGCGCAGTCGCCGGCAGCGTCACCGACACCGCGTTCACCAGCGGCCAGGCAGGCCTGGGCGTCGTCGGCTACCAGAGGGCCCAGTTCGACAACTTCGCGCTCACGCCGGGCACGGTGACGCCACCACAAACCGGGCCCATCACATCGGGTCTGGCCGGCAAGTGCGTCGACGACAGCACCGCCTCGACGACCAACGGCACGCACGTCCAGTTGTGGGACTGCAACGGAACCGCGGCGCAGTCGTGGACCTGGGGCAACGGCACGCTGACCTTCGGCGGCAAGTGCATGGACGTCACCGGCCAAGGCACAGCCAACGGCACGCTCGTTGAGCTGTGGGACTGCAACGGCGGCGCCAATCAGCAATGGACACCCCAACCCGACGGCTCCCTCAAGAGCGCGCAATCCGGGCGGTGTCTCGATGATCCCGGATTCGCCACGACCAACGGCACCCAGCTGGAGATCTGGGACTGCAACGGCGGCGCCAACCAGAAGTGGACCCTGCCCTAGCCCCCAGCGGTAACCAGCACCTGAAGACCGGTGCGCGCCGCCGGCTCGACCCGCGGCGCGCACCGCCCAAGACCCGCACGCATCGATATCGCACCGAAAGGAAGGACCATGCGTGTCCGTCATCGGGCAAGACGCCTGACAGCCCTCGTCGCCATCGCCGCCGCGCTCCTGAGCGCCACCGCCGCATCGGCCGCGGAGGTGACCGCGATCAACCCGAACGACACCCCGGCGCAGATCATCGCGAAGGCGGCCGGCGTCACCCCCTCACCGAACCAGCTCGCCTGGCAGCGGCTGGAGCAGACCGCGTTCATCCACTTCGGCCTCAACACCTACGACGGAACCGAGCAGGGCACCGGCACCACATCTCCGAACCTGTTCCAGCCCACCGGCCTCAACACCGACCAGTGGGTCAGCACCCTGAAGAACGCCGGGTTCAAGGAAGTCATCCTCACCGCCAAGCATGCCGACGGCTTCCTGCTGTTCCCCTCCAAATACTCCACCTACGGCGTCGCCTCCTCCTCCTGGGACAACGGTCAAGGCGACATCTTGAAGAGCTTCACCGATTCGATGCACAAGTACGGCCTGAAGGTCGGCATCTACCTCGGCCCGGCCGACCTGCACGAGGCCCAGCCCGGCGGAACCTTCGCCAACGGCAGCGCGGCCAAGCCGGTGACCATCCCGTCGGATCTCTCCGAGGTCGCCAACGGGACGACGTTCTCCTTCAACTCCGACGACTACAACACCTACTACGAGAACACCCTCTACGAGACCCTCACCAGGTACGGCGAAATCGACGAGGTCTGGTGGGACGGTGCCAACCCGACCAACCGCACCCAGAACTACGACTTCCCCAACTGGATCTCGATGGTCCGCAAACTCCAGCCGAACGCGGTCATCTTCAACGACCAGGGCCCTGACGCACGCTGGGTCGGCAACGAAGCCGGCGCCGCGCGGCAGTCCGAGTGGGACGTGATGCCCTTCGACGGCGATCCCGCCACCGCCGCGGACACGCGCCTGCCGGTCCCCGGCGGCAACGGGGCCACCGACATCGGCGGCGACGACATCCTGTCCCAACGCAACGCCGACGGCACCAGCGCCTGGAACGGCCTGCGCTGGACACCCGCGGAATGCGACACCACCTTGTCGGCCAACCACAACTGGTACTGGCACCCCGGCGACACCCTGCAATCCCAGAGCGCCCTAACCGACCTCTACTACAGTTCGGTCGGCCAGAACTGCAACCTTCTGCTGGATGTGCCACCCAACCAGCAAGGCGTCTTCGACTCCTCAGCGGTGACGGCGCTGACGAACTTCCACAACGCCATCTCCGCCACGTTCGGCACCAACCTCGCGGCCGGAGCCGCCGCGGCGAACGACGCCGGCACCACCAACACCGCCGGGCACACCCCGGACCTGGCGCTCGACGGGAACCCGGACACCTCCTGGCAGCCCACCGCCACCACCGGCGCCCTGGTTTACACGCTGCCGCAAGCCACCACGTTCAACGTCATCTCCGCCCAGGAAGACCTGAACGTCGGCCAGCGCGTCGAGTCCTACGCCGTTGACGCCTGGCAGAACGGCGCCTGGACGCAGATCGCCACCGACACCACCATCGGCCAGAAGAAGCTGACCCGGCTGACCACCCCGGTCACCACCACCAAAGTGCGGCTGCGCGTCACCGGGGCGCGCGCCAACCCGGCCGTCGCCGAGTTCGGTCTGTACCGCTCGGCCGCCGGGCCGATCACCGGGTATCAGGGATTGTGCATGGACGTGCGCGGCGCCAGTTCCGCTGACCGCACTCCGGTTCAGTTGTACGGCTGCAACGGCACCGGCGCCCAGCAGTGGACCGAGCCGGGTGACGGCACCGTGACGGCTTTGGGCAAGTGCCTGGACGTTACCGCCGGTGGAACAGCCAACGGCACGCTGGTTCAGCTGTACTCCTGCAACGGCACCGGAGCCCAGCAGTGGCAGCCACGGCCCGACGGCACGATGCTCAACCCGCAATCGGGGCGCTGCCTGGATGACACGGCCTTCGGTGGAGCCGGCACCCAGTTGGAGATCTGGGACTGCAACGGCGGCACCAACCAGAAGTGGACCCAGCCCTAGCCATTCGAAATCCCACCGAAAGGACCCCCCCATGCACGTCCGCCATCGGGCAAGACGCCTGACAACCCTCGTCGCCGTCGCCGCCACGCTCTTGGGCGCTACTGTCACGTCGGCAGCGCAGGCGACGGCGACCAAGGTGAGCAGTACCTCGGCACCGTCCATGAGTTCCCTGGTTCCGCAGCCGGTCCAGGTTCAGCCGAATGCATCATCGTCGTATCAGATCTCTACGACGACCACGATCTACACCGCGGCGAACTCGACCGCCGCGGGACAGGTCGGTCAGTTTCTGGCCGGGGTTCTCGATCCGGCCATCGGGTTCTCGTTGCCGGTCCAGCCGACGACGAGCACGCCAAGCAGTGGGATCGCGTTGCTGCTCTCCGGCGCTGATCCGTCCGTGGGCTCACAGGGGTACACGCTGGATGTCACCGGCTCTGGTGTCGTCGTCCGTGCGCAGCAGCCGGCCGGGTTGTTCGCCGGGGTGCAGACCCTGCGTCAATTGCTGCCGCCGCAGGTCGAGGCGTCCAGCGCGCAGCCCGGGCCGTGGACTGTTCCCGGTGGGCACATCCTGGACTACCCGCGCATGTCCTATCGCGGGGCGATGCTCGACGTCTCCCGGCACTTCTTCACCGTCGACCAGGTCGAGAAGTACATCGACCAGCTGGCTCTGTACAAGATCGACTATCTGCACCTGCACCTGAGCGACGACCAGGGCTGGCGCATCGCGATCAACGGCTGGCCGAACCTGACCGGCGTCGGCTCCGCGACCGCGGTGGGCGGCGGCGCGGGCGGGTACTACACGCAGGAGCAGTACCAGCAGATCGTCGCCTACGCCGCAGCCCGCTACGTCACCATCGTTCCCGAGATCGACATGCCGGGGCACGTCACCGCCGCGCTGGCCTCCTACGGCGAGCTCAACTGCAACGGCACCGCCCCGCCGGTGTCCACCACCATCGGGGTCCTGGGCAACTCGCTGTGCACCACCGCGTCCATCGACAAGTCCTTCATCGACGACGTCATCGGCCAGATCGCGGCGATCACTCCCGGACCGTACATCTCCGTAGGCGGCGACGAAGCGTCCGGCGTGAGTGGGAGCGACTACGCGAACTTCATGACCTGGGCCCAGCAGGACGTCGACAAGTACGGCAAAACCGCGATCGGCTGGGACTCGATCATCAACTCCACACTCGCCCCTTCGACCGTCGCAGAGTACTGGGGCGCCACCGGCGCCTCCCAGCTGGCGGCGGCTGCGAACAACGGTACGAAGCTGATCATGGCACCCGCCTCGCGCGCCTACATGGACGAGAAGTACAACGACTCGACCGTCATCGGGCTCAACTGGGCCGCGGAGACCGACATGCAGTCGGCGTACGGCTGGGACCCCGCGAGCTACCTGTCCGGCGTTCCAGCCTCGGCGGTCCTGGGCTTGGAGGCGCCGGTGTGGACCGAGACCGCGGACACTCTCGCAGACGTCGACTACCTGGCCTTCCCGCGCATCACCGCCTATGCCGAACTCGGCTGGTCCCCGCAGACGGTCACCAGCGGCGGCTTCACCGATTTCGCTACGCGGGTCGCGGCGCAGGGTCCGCGCTGGGACGAGTTAGGCATCACCTACTACCACTCCACCCAGATCCCCTGGCCGACCGGTCCCACCGGCCCGACCGGCCCGGTCGTCTCCCAGGAGAACGGCACCTGCCTGGACGCCGCCGGCGGTTCGGCGGGAGACGGCGCGGCCGCTGAGATCAACACCTGTGCCGGCAGCGCCGGCCAGCAGTGGACCGCCGCCTCCGACGGAACGCTGCGGGCGCAGGGCAAGTGCCTGGACATCACCGGCGCCGCGACCACAGCCGGTACCCCGGTGGAACTGTGGGACTGCAATGGCGGCGCCAACCAGCAGTGGAAAAACACCAACGGCACACTGCTCAACCCCGTCTCAGGGCTCTGTCTTGACGTGTCCTCGGGTGCTGCTGCCCCGGGCTCCGTGTTGGACATCGCGGCGTGCGCGGACAGTCGACAGCAGTGGTTCAGCCTGCCCTCAGGCGGCTTCGGAGCGGGCCCGACCGGGCCAGCGGCCTCCGGAGTCACCGGGAAGTGCCTGGACGTGATGAACGGCCAATCAGCGAACTTCCAGCCGGCGGACCTCTTCGACTGCAACGGCTCCCAGGCGCAGGTGTGGTCGCTGGAGTCGGACGGCACGATCCAAGCCCTGGGCAAGTGCCTGGACGTCAACGGCGGCGGCCGCACCAACGGCACCAAAGTCCAGCTGTACACCTGCAACGGCACCGGCGCCCAACAGTGGCGGTGGTCGAGCAACGGCACCTACGCCGGGTCGCTCACCAACCCGCAATCCGGACTCTGCCTCGATGACCCATCCGCTACGACGACCAACGGAACCCAACTGCAGGTCTACGCCTGCAACGGCACGCTCGCGCAGGTCTGGCGGCTTTCGTAGCACCTGCGCGGCGTTCGGTGAAGGCGCCGTCGGCCTCCGGAGTCGGACCGACGGCGCCCTGCTGACGGCCTTCGGCACCGACCAGCTCGCCTATCAGTGACCGCCGGTAGGGCTGAGTCATCCGATCTATTGGGTTGCTACCTATTTACATGCTGGACACATGCGGAGTACAACTACGGATTCCAGGACGGCCGGCCCTGGGAAAGCTGTGTCACCCTGGTCGGCGACCAGTGGGGCCACCGACCCGGCGCGGCGATGATGTCGCTGCGCGAATGCGTGCACGCGCTGGTGACCACCGCGGTCGGCGACGGGAACCTGCTGCTCAACGTGGGACCGGACGCCGACGGCGTGATCGAGGAGCGCCAGCGTACTCGGTTGGCCGAGATCGGCTCCTGGCTGGGCCGCTACGGCTTCACCGTGCGCGGCACTCGCGGCTACCAAGTCCGCGGAGCCGACTGGGGCGGAGTGACCCAGAACGCCGGCGCCCTGTACGTACACGTCCTGAACTGGCCCGACAGTCCGCTGCGCGTCCCGGCCGATCCGGCCTGGGACGGCAAGGCCGCGGTCCTGACCGGAGGCACTGCCACCGTCACCCGAGGCGACGGCCACCTGATCATCGACGTCCCCGAACCTGACCGGCACCCCCTCGACACGATCATCATGCTCAACCGAATCCACCCGAGCACCCCGAGCTGACTACGTCGCCCCAGTGACGACCAGCTCATCAGGCGCACCACTGAACTACACCGTCTGAAAGGTCACAGCCCCATAGAAGAAAGGAAGTAGCCTCGTGAGTCCAGTACCAAGAATCAGAAGACGGTTGGTGGTCGCAGTCGCGGCCATCAGCCTGGCAACAGCCGGCCTGGCGGGAATGAACGTCGCGAGCGCCTCAGGCTCGGTCGGATCGGACGGCTCCGGCGGGGTCGTCGTCGGTGCCGGATATCTGCGTATCGGGATGGACGGCACCGGACAGGTCACCAGTCTGGCCGACGCGCGAACCGGCGTGAACTATCTGGCGACCGGGCACGGCACCGCTCCGCTGGTCAGTCTGATGGTCGGCGGGCAGCAGGTGATGCCCTCGACGCTGACGCTCAGCGGCAACACGCTGGTGTTCACCGGCTCCGGCGGGTTCGAGGTCGATGTCGCGGTCCAGGACATGACCACCTACTCGACGCTCACCGTCACCAAGGCCACCGCCCCCAACGGCGGCGACCTGCAGACCCTGCTGTGGGGGCCACTGCCCACGGACATCACCCAGACCCTCGGCGAGAGCGTCGGCATCGTCCGCGACAACAACTTCGCCATCGGGATGAAGCCGCTGACCGACCGCACCGAGGGCGGCTGGCCCCGCGAGGAGGTGAACACCGGCATCGGCTGGGAGAACCAGGTCGCTGCCAACCCCTCCAACGTTCAGGTGGCTCCACTGGAGGAGTGGAGCGTCGGCGCGAGCACGTCGTGGGGCACGCTGCTGCGTGCCTTCACCTTCGACTACACCAAGCAGCGCAACCGCATGACCGACGCCGACGGTAACGCCGCCTACCCGATCCCGGTCGGGCCGCTGCCGAACGGTCAGGGCAGCGTCGTCGGCTCGAAGATCGCTCTGTACGGCACCACACCGGACATGGCGCTGACTGAACTGTCGAACATCGCCAAAGACCAGGGCCTGCCCTACCCCACGATCAACGGACAATGGCAGAAGGCAGCCCAGGCGACGTCCCAGTCGATCCTGGTGGTCAACGACCTGAACACCGGCGATGTGGATCAGGCCGCCAGTCTGGCGAAGGCCGGCGGGATGAACATGGTCTACGCCCTCGGCAGCACCGACGGCCCCTGGCAGACCGACGGTCACTATCAGTTCGACGGCAGTTTCGGCGGCACCGACACTGCCGCGACAGCGCTGGTGAACCAAGCCAAGGCCGACGGCATCCAGGTGGGCACCCACACCTTGTCGGACTTCGTCAGTTACAGCGACCCCTACGCCGCGCCCTCGATGAGCCCCGACCTGACCGTCGGAACGGCGACCACCGCGACCCAGAGCATCGCCGCCGGCGACACCACCGTCTACCTGGCAAGCTGCGCACCGTTGGCCTCCAGCATCCAGGGACACCTGATGAAGCTCGACAGCGAGGTCGTCAGCTACGGAACGGTCACTCCGATCAGCGGGGGATGCCAGGTCAGCGGCCTGGGCCGGGGAAGCTGGAGCACCCCGGCGACCTCCCACCCGGCCGGCGCCACCGTCACCCGGATCCCGCAGAACGCCTACGGCGGCGGGATCGGCGGGCTGAACATCATCAACGCCGTCGCCACCAGGTTCGCCACCATCTGGAACACCACCGGCGTCGACGGCATGTCGTTCGACGGACTGGAGTCGGCCTCGCAGTCCGGCTGGGGCGCATACGGACTCGCCAGCCTCGTCAACGGCACGTTCCGGCAGCAGAACAGCCCGGACGGTTTCATCTCCGAGACCAGCCGTGAGGGCTCGAACATCTGGGACGGCATCTCTCGTGCCAGCTGGGGCGAGGTCGGCTCCACCAGCATGAACCAGCTCTACATCCACAACGCCTACTACCAGGCCAACTACCTGCCCGGAATGCTGGGCTGGATCGGCCTGGACGGCAACGGCAGCCTGTCGTCCCTGGAGGACACCCTGGCCCGCGCCGCGAGCTTCAACGCCGGATCCGGCTTCCGGACCTCGATATCCAGCCTGGCCAACGGCTCCAACACCGCCACACTGCTGAACGCCATCAAGCAGTGGGACACCGCGCGCAACCTCGGCGCGTTCACCCCGGCGCAGCAGGCGGCGTTCCGCGACCAGTCCACGCACTGGCACCTGTCCGTCATCACGGCCGGCCAGAGCTGGTCCCTGCAGCAACTCGACGCTTCAGGTGCCAACATCGGCTCGCCCCAGACGGTCACCGCGCCTACTCCCGCCTTCCCGAACACCGCACTGCCGGGCATGACCGCCGGCAGCCTCTACGAGGCACGAGCCGTCGCCAACGTCCCGTCGATCATCCACTACGCCGTCACCGCCGGCGCCCTGCCAGCAGGTCTGACGCTCAACGCCGACACCGGCGGCATCACCGGCATCCCGACCACCGGCACGCCATCCACGTTCACCATCACCGGAACCGGAGCGCCCGGAACCGCCAACGCCCAGCAGACCTTCACCATCGGAGCCGGTAGTACGCCGACTGCCGGAACGCTGGATCTGACGTCAGCGTTCAACAACGTCGGCATCACCTCGCAGTCCAACGTCACGCCAGGGAACTTCGACGGCCAAGGCAACAGCTTCTCCGCCGAACAGCTCAGCGCCGCCGGCATCACCCCCGGCAGCATGATTCCCAGGGCGGGAAGCGCCTTCCTGTGGCCCAACGTGGCCGCGGGCAGCCCTGACAACGTGGCAGGCAGCTCGGCCGTGATCCAGGGCGGCGGACACGGCGGCAGCACCCTGTTCTTCCTCGGATCCGAGGCCGGCGACGTCACCGACAACGTCACCGTCACCTACACCGACGGCACCACCACGACCGGCACCATCGGCTTCCCGAACTGGGCCGACTCCAGCCCGACCGAGTTCGGCTCCACGCTCGCTATCTCCACACAGGGCCGGGATCTCCAGTCCGGATACGGAGACACCACCCGCACCTTCCGACTGTTCACCAACCAGATCACCATCGACCCGACGAAGACCATCGCGACCGTCACCCTGCCGGCCAACTCGAAGATCCATACCTTCGCGCTGACCGCCGGAACCCTGAACGGCACGAACCTGTCCCAGGGCAAACCGGCGACCGCGTCGAGCACTGAGAGCTCGTCCTACCCGGCGTCCAACGCGGTGGACGGCAACTCCTCGACCCGGTGGTCCAGCCAGTTCAGCGACCCGCAGTGGCTGCAGGTCGACCTCGGCACGCCGCAGACGTTCACCAAGGTGGTGCTCTCCTGGGAGGCCGCCTACGGCAAGGACTACCAGATCCAGACCTCCAACGACGCCACCAACTGGACGACCGTCTACACCCGCACCGGCGGCACCGGAGGAACCGAAACGCTGACCGGCTTCACCGGCACCGGCCGCTACGTCCGGATGTACGGCACGGCCCGCGGAACCCAGTGGGGATACTCGCTGTACGAGTTCCAAGTCATCAGCTAAGCCGACAGGCTCCACGGATTGGCTTACCACCGGGTGGCCTGCGACGCATAACAGCGTCGCAGGCCACCTGGCCTTAGCACCCGCCTGACAGCGATGATCCTGACCCGCCGTCGCCGAGTCCGGGGTGGGCCAGTAGTCAGACGCCTGATCCCGCATGGAAGGGACGTCATCACTCCGCGAAAGTCGGTCGGATTGGTCGCGTGTCTTCTGTAATACCTGGGGCGGCTGAGCATCTCCTAGCGCAGAGGCAAGGAAGCGGGCCCGCCGCGCGGTGCCCTGAAAAGCTAGGAAAGCACATGACAAGCAACGATCTTCAAGCAGTAGCGACGACACGCCGGCCGCGCCGTCGCCGACTCGTCGCCCTGGGTGCGGCCATCGCCGCGGTGGTATCGACGGCGGTCCCGCTCGCCGTCCCCGCCTCGGCCGACTCGGGGCCGGTGAGCATTGTCGACCACCACGTGGTGGTCCTGGTGAACTTCAGCGACAAAACCTTGTCGACCGCCGCGACCTCGCACGCCGACGCGGTGCAGCAGTTGTTCAAGGCTCCCGACTCCGTGGCCGCGTACTACGCCGCCAACTCCGGCGGTCGGGTGAGCGTCGTACCGGCGCAGGGCGATGGTGTGTTCGGGCCCTTCACCATCGACGTGCCCAGTTCCAGCTGCGACACCGGCAAGATCGCCGACCTGGCGCGCCAGAACCTGCCGGCCGGCCTGAGCTATGACCACCTGTCGATCGTCATTCCCGGCACCGGCGCGTGCAGCTGGTGGGGACTCGGTCAGGTCGGCGGCTCCGTCACCTGGTTCCAGGAGGGAGCAGTCAGCGGTGGCGAGACCACCGCCGCCGTCCACGAGTTCGGCCACAATCTGGGCTACGACCACGAGATGCGCCAACTGTGCCCGCTGGGGAAGTTCACCGGATGCGCGAACGACGGCAACAGCCACGTCACCCCGATGGGCGGCGGCGGCGACCACAAGGGACTGTCGGCCCCTGAACTCATAGCCATGAAATGGCTGCCGCCCACCGAGATCGCCACGCCCAAGGCCACTGCGACGGTCCACCTCACTCCGCTGCACGCCGCCACGTCCGCCGCCGGCACCCGCGCGATCGACATGCCGCTGGGCACCGCCGGCGACCGGCTCGTCATCGAATACCGCGCCCCGATCGCGAACAGCGTGGACACCGACGTCGAGAACCCCGGCGTCTTCGTCTTCCGCATCGACGGCGGCCACTACACCAGCGCCACCGAGATTCGCAACACCACCGAGGACAAGAACAAGATGGTCGGATCCTTCACCGGCACAACGCCGATCACCGACCTGGCCGACCACATCGCGATCACCTACAGTGCCATGACCGGCGACGGCGTCGACGTCCACCTCGAGCTCAACTACCCCTCGACCGCGACGAGCACCGCGCCCACCAGCCCCAGCCCGAGCCACAGCGCGACTCACACTCCCTCGCCCAGCCACAGCACCCACACCACGTCCAAGCCTTCCGCTACCCCGCATTCGAGCCCCCGCTCGAGCAGCAGCGGTGACGGCACGGACGACCTTGGCGTGACCTCCAGCCCGTCACACACCGCATCGGAGCCCCCGGTTTCGGCGGCCGCCGCGGGCAAGCCTTTGGCCCACACCGGCGCGAACATCTTGTTCCCCGCCCTGGCCGCCACCGGCGTCGTCGGGCTTGGGGCGGTATTCCTCCTGCGCGCACGGCGACTGAAGAACCGGCGTCACTGACGACCTGTTCGACGGCGCAGCCCGTCCCCCACACGCACCCTTCAAGCTGCGGACCCCGCGATCGACGGCTAGCCTTCCAGCCCGGGGTCTGCAGCGAGGAGGTGTGAGCTGTGCACGGAAGCGACGACCGAGACCGGCTTCCCGGTTCGACCGACACGCTGGTCGAGCTGAAGAACACCGGTGGCATCCGAGCTTTGCTGACGCAGTCCGAGCGCATACTCCAGGAGTCCAGCGATGCCGATGAGCGCGCTGTGGCTTCGGTAATGCGCATGTCGGCGCTGCTCGACCTCGACGACGCCGGACAGGAGTACCTCGAAGCGGAGCAGGACGCCCTCCAAGCCGTCGAACTTGTCGCCGAGCCTGTGGCATTGGGGCTGTTCCATACAGAGGCTGCTGCCGGTTCCCGGTTCAACGGGGACTGGGACGCGGCCTTGCAGCACCTGCTGGACGGGGAGCAGGCGCTGGACTCAGCGGCGACGCCGACGTATCTGTCCGCATTCGCCTGGCGCGCACTGTCGTACTGCCAAGCCTGGATCGGGCTGCCCGAGGCGGCCACGTCCTCCCTGGCTCGCTGCGAGGAGCAGGCGGTCGGCCGGTGGCCCGTGCTGGCCAGCAATCTGACCCCCAGGCTGACCGCCGCGCTGCTGTTGGACGATATCGGAGACACGGACGCCTGCGTTCGCCAGCTGGAGGAGATCGCACGGGTCGTCCGCGCCGAGGAGTCCGTGGAGTTCACTACCTTGTCGTTCTGGGACAAGATGAACGCCTCCTACGCGCTGGCCCGGCTGCTGGTGCTCGGTGGCGAACCGGGGGTGGATCCGCGAAGGTTGGCACCGCCGGTCAGCCCGATGTTCCCCGAGCTCAGGAAGCGCAAGGTACTGGCGTGCATGGCGATCGCCGCAGGGCGGCCGACAGCGGCGCTGGCCTTCTTCGACTCCCTCGACGTGGACAGCGAAGCATACGCCGCCGAGCACTACCGGCTGCGATCCATCGCCCACTCGGCCATCGGTGACCACGCCGGGGCGCTCGCCGCCGAGCGGCAGTCCTTCCGCCTCATGAGTCAGCGGCTGTTCCTCATCCAGCGTTCCCTGGCCAACCGGGTCGTGCGCGGCCCGGACCCGGCGATGCTGGAGACGACTCTGGCCGGCTACGCGGCGCAGGCGCTGACCGATCCGCTCACGGGACTGCCGAACCGGCGCCACCTCGACGAGCGGCTGGCCGAGTTGATCGACTCCGGCCGCCCGGCTGCCGTCGGGGTACTGGACCTGGACCGGTTTAAGCAGGTCAACACGGTTCACGGCCACATCGGCGGCGACAACGTCCTGCGCCGCGTCGGCGACATCCTGGCCTCAGCCCTGCGGGTCGGGGACCTCATCGCGCGCTACGGCGGAGACGAGTTCGTCATCATCCTTCCCGACACCTCGCTGAGCGACGCCCACATCATCGGCGCCCGTGCCACCGCGCTGCTCGCCGCAGCCGACTGGAACGACATCGCGCCGGACACGCCGATCGGAGCCAGCGTCGGCTGGGCCGACATCCGCGACCACCGCTCGGCCACGGACGTTATCAACGCGGCGGACGTGCGCATGTACACGCACAAGCTCAGCTACGAGCCTTGATGCCAGAGGCGGTGGAAGGCAGTTTTCGGTGCTGCGGGCGGCGTAGCTGACCAAAAGGGTGGCAGCGCGGGCCGCGTCCAACGCCGGCAACTGGCGCCGCACGCCCGCACCGGCCGTGCGATGCAGCTCCGCCGACACCCGGTACACCGCCGCCGAGTGTCGCCGTTGAGCTCGGCGTCCACGGTCCAGCCGATCTCGACCGTGGAGGCCATCAGAACACTGGCACACGTGATGCCGGTCCGCCGCTGCCCGCTGACGAAGTCGTAGCAGGCTCCGTACCGGCAGATCGGGCCGCTGGGGCCGAGGCTGCGAGCGGGAGTCGGCTGGGCGGCGGCGCCGGGGCGACGGCGGACGCGGAGGTGGAGGTGGCGGCGGAGGTGGATGGTGCCGCGATCAGGCCGACGAACAGCATCGCGGTGGTGATGGCGCCTCAGAACCTAGCAAGCACCGGGACCGCCGAGGTTGAAGGAGGTGGCGGTGGCCGCGCCGTAGTCGTAGTAGCCGGGGTCGGTGGCTGTGACGGTCAAATCGGGTGCGGCGTCCGAGCCGTAGAGCTCGAATCCGGATATCGAGGAGGAGCCGGGACTGCTGCCGTAGGCGCCGTCGCCCATCTGCGTGCAGGCCATCTGGTTGCTTGAGGCGACCTCGCCGAAGGAGGAGATGGAGTATGCGGTGGTGAACGCACCGCCCCACAGCGATCCGGGGAAGTATCCGAACGGGACATTGTTGTAGTACGCCCACCAGTCGCCGTTGTAGTTCACCAGGCTGAACCTGCCGGTGGCGCCGGGGGTCAGTGTCATTCCGGCCTGCACGGTCGAGGAGGTCTGGACGAAGCCGCATGCGTTGTAACACGTGCCCTGGCCGTTGACCCAGTGGTAGACGAACAGGTGGGTCTGGTAGTCGCCGTTGACTCCGGGGTCCACCGACCAACCGATCTCTATGGTGTCGGCGGTCGTGGTGTCGTAAGTGTTCTGCAGGGCCAGTTCCTGCAGCGAGTGGCCATTGGAGGCCACACCGTAGGGGTCGGCCTGGTACATGTCGACGCTGGCGCCCGTGGCCGCCGCGTCCTGCCGCCCGGTGACGTAGCTGTAGCAGGACCCGAACCAGCAGACGTCGGCGTGCGCGCTGCTCGCGGGCAGGACGACGGCGCCGGCCGCCGCCGCGGACAGGACGGCCGCGGCTATACGGCTTCTGCGGATCGTGCGGGACATTCTCGATGGCATGGGGGTGCCTCCGGTGGGGAGTGGGCGCGCCGTGCGCGCCGAGGGGGGTGGCGCGGGCGAGGAACTGCCGAGGGCAGATCGCGGTGCCGGATTCCGGAAGGCGCGGCACCGCGCTCTCGACTTAAATGAGGAGCTAACTCCACTTACTGTGTGGGTTAACGTAGAGCACGGATATCCCGAGGCGCAAGGTCTTGGGAGGATTTGTGATACGAGTTCGGTGAACGATCTGAAACAAGGCGATGAGGAGAACGCGATGCCCGTTGCCGGCACCGGTCCGGAGAGCCCGGATCAGGTCGGCGCGCGCCTTCAGCGTCTGCGGAGCGCGCGGGGCATGACCCAGCGTGCTCTGGCAGAGCCTGGATACACCGCGGCGTACGTGTCCACGGTGGAGGCCGGCAAAGCGAACCCCTCCGAGGCCGTGCTGCGCTACTTCGCCGATCGGCTCGCCGTCAGCTACGAGGAACTGGCGATCGGCGTGCCGGACGGGTTGCGCGCCGAGATCTACGACAAACGGGCCGAGGGTGTCCGACCCGGTGGCCGTCGCCACCTTGCACCGCTCGGTCGCGCGCACCATGGCAGTCGGCGGCCGGTTCGCCGACGCCGAGGCCTCGCTGGCCAAGGCGCAGGAGGTGTATCAACAGTGGGAGATCCGCGCGGAGCTAGCGCAGTGCCACTGGATGCGCGGCTACTTGCACGCCCAGCACGACCGGCTCGCTGACGCCGAGTCCGAACTGCGCACCGCCGCCGAAATGCTGCGTGTCACCGGCGCGACGTTCTACGCGGTGCAGGTCGAGGTCGAACTCGCCGACGTCCGCTGGAAACTGGGACATATCATCGAAGCCGAGGAACTCCTCAACGCGCTGCTGACCGGCCTCGGGCCCGGCCACGGGGCGATCCACGCCGCCGCCGCGCACCGCCTGCTCGGCATGATCCGTGACCGCGCCCAGGATCCGGACGACGCCGAACGGCACTACCGCACGGCGATCGAGATCCAGCAGGAAGCCGACCTCACCGGCGACCTGGCCGACACCTCGCGCCTGCTCGGCGACCTGCTCGACCGGCAAGGCCGTACCCGCGAAGCCCTCGCGGCCTATCGACGAGGGCTGACCGGGCTGGCGCGCCCGGGCACGACGACCCTTGGCCCGGCGCCACTGCCACCACCGGTCATCCCCGCGGACGCGGCGAACTCCCGCAGCGTGTGACGATCAGGTTCATTGTCTTCAACTCCGCGAAGCAGCGTCATCCAGCTCATGCGGATCTTCCAGGCGGCCGGCAGATTTCTGCAACGTGGTCGCTCCTGCGGGATCTCCCTTCATGAACGACGACGCCGAACCTGATGGATGGAGCGCGAGGATGGACAACCTGGCAGTGGACGCGGAGCTGGTCGCGGCAGCTCGGGACGGTTCCCTGGAAGCGATGGACGAGCTGGTCGGCAGGTCCTTGCCGCTGGTCTACAACATCGTCGGGCGGGCGCTGCCGGGGCGCGCGGACGTCGACGACGTGGTGCAGGACGCGATGCTGTGCGTCGTGCGCGGGCTGTCCGGGCTCCGGGACGGCAACGCGTTCCGGTCCTGGCTGGTCGCGGTGACCATGAACCAGATCCGGCGGCACTATCGGTCTCGTCCGACGGCGTCGATCGGTCTGGAGGAGTACTCGGTGGTGGCCGATCCGGGTGCGGACTTCGTCGACCTCACACTGACGCAGCTGGGCCTGTCCGGGCAGCGGCGGGAGACGGTGGAGGCGACACGCTGGCTGGACGAGGACGACCGGGAGCTGCTGTCGCTGTGGTGGCTGGTGGTCGCCGGCCACTTGACCCGGTCGGAGATGGTAGACGCGATCGGCCTTAACGCCTCGGTGGTCACGGTTCGGGTGAACCGGATGAAGGCGCAGCTGGAAACCGGGCGCTTGGTGGTGCGTGCGCTGGGCGCCGTCCCCCGGTGCGCCGACCTGAGTCAGATCCTGGACCCGTGGGAGGGCCGGCCAAGTCCGCTGTGGCGTAAGCGGATCGCCCGGCATCTGCGTCAATGCGAGCGCTGCGGTGGTCTGGGGGCGGATCTGATCGCCCCGGAGCGGCTGTTGGCCGGGCTGGCCCTGGTTCCGGTGCCGTTCGGGCACGCTGCACGCACCACGACCGCATCGGCTGCTTCGACGGTTCCCGGCACATCCCCCCGCGCGCACGCGGCCGCTCATCGTGCTTCCCATGTCCGCAGGCATCGCGCAGGGAACTCACTGACGCTTGCGGGCAAACCGCTCCTGGTGGCAGTCGCTGTGGTGACCACGATAGCCAGCGCGTGGGGCGTCGCGGCGCTGGCTCGCCCGGGTGGCGGCAACGACTCCGGCCTCGCGATGGCAGGAGACGCCGGCGGCACGCGGAGCTCCACGTCCGGGGCGACAACGGCCGATACTTCGTCGTCGACACAGACTGCCACCTTGTCCCCGACACCGGCCGCCACTACGTCCCCTACCCGGACGCCGACGCATAAGCCTTCATCCACCCCGACACAGACGAAGCCCTCCACGCACCCGAGCAGCCACACGCCGACACCTTCGTCGTCGTCATCCGCCACGACGCCACCGCCATCGACGCACACCACGACGCCCACCACCACCGCACCGAGCAGCACATCACAGGCGAACACGCCCGCCGATCAAGTCCTGGCCTTGATCAACGCAGCCCGTGCAGCACAAGGCCTGCACCCCTACCGCATGGACGCACACATGACCACTGTCGCCGACACGCACAACCGCCTCATGATCGACGGCTGCGGTTTCAGCCACTACTGCGCCGGCGAACCCGACCCCTGCAGCCGGGACGCCGGCCCGGACGGCCCCGGGATGTGGTGCGGCGAGAACATAGCATCCCTCGGGCCAGTCGGTGACAGCAGCGAGAACACCCTTGTCGCGCTCGGCAAGAAGATGACCCAGAGCCTGCTCGCGGAGAACCCCGACAAAGGCCACCGCTACAACCTGCTCAGCCCGGTCCACGTCTCGATCGGGATCTCGATCATCTACGACCACGGAACGGTGTGGATGACCCAGGAGTTCAGCGACTCCTGACTCGGGATCCACACCGATGCGGCGGCCTGCTGTCGGCGCCAACGCTTCAAGCGCTCATGAGGTCATCACCCGCCATGTGACGAGCAGCCCGCCCGCATACACCGCGACACCAGCCGGCAAGCCGCACCACATCCAACCGCCGCGCCACCACATACCCAACGCGACCGACACACCCGCCGCCGCGACCAGCCCCACCCACGGTGCACCCCACATCGTCAGCATCCCCGCCCCTGTGCAGCGGAACGCCGGGTTGTCCTTCGAGCAGTCATCCGTCGCGAAGATCAACAGAAACGAGGCCAGGCAGTTCAGCAATGCCCCCAACCCGGCGAGCACGCCGACCACCACCAGGTAGGCCGTCGGCAACCGCTGCGAACCCACCGCACTCACTCCATACGCACCAGAGACCATGACGCCCCGCCTACTCGGCTTGTTCGGATATCAGCCATCGTAGAAACCGGAGTGATCACATCGCCTGAGTGCTGATACTCAATGTCCCGCACCCGGTACTCACATCCCTTCGGGTACGCCGGGTCCGCGGGTATGAGCCGGGCGGAGGCTCAGGCCGGCTCGGTGGCAGGGCCGTCGAGGCGATGGCCAGTAGCCGTTCGGTGGGGACCAGCTCCTCTACCCAGCGCAGGCAGTGGTCGCAGTCGCGCACGTGTCGCCAGATCCGCTTGCGCCACAGTGGTGACGGTCGGCCCGGCCAGTTCGCGGTTACCCCGGCGAGTGTGTGGCAGGGAGGAGCGGCGGACAGGGCTCTGACAACGTGTCGTGCGTTGTCCAGCTTCGCTTTCATCCGGGAGACGCGCATGCTCATGGCGTGCGTCGTCAGTCCTAACGCGGTGACCACCCTGGTCCGGCTCAGCTGCCCGGCTTCCGTGAGCCACCACAGGGAGAGCAGTTCTTGGTCGCCGTCGTCCAGCCAGCGGGTCGCCTCGGCGATCTGGCGGCGCTGTCGGGCCAGCCCGAGCTCCCAGATCACCAGGTCGGCGACATCCGAGCCGGGATCGGCCAGGCCCTCGAATGCTTCCGGTGGTTGGGGGACGGGGGGGCGGTGGTGTTTGCGGATCTGGTTCGTGGCGATGGCCATCAGCCAGCTGTGGAACGCCGCGGGCTCGCGCAGCTTCGGCAGCCCCCGCAGGAGGTGCAGCATCGTCTCCTGCACGGCGTCCTCGGCGTCGAATTGGTATGCCAGAGCTCGTCCTATGACCATCGAGACCACGGGCAGACAGCCGGTGACCAGAGCGTCGAGTGCGGCGCCGTCGCCGTCGCGGGCCGCGGCCACCAGAGCCGTGTCGACCTCTGTGGTCATCCGTTCGGTCTCTCCAGGATTCCGGAACATGACTCCTCCAAAAGAGGCGCCCCTGAGCTATGTGCGGGTGAGTTCCTCGTGTGGGTGCGGCTGGGGTGGGTGGCTTGCAGGCGTTTCTTGACGGCTTCGCGCATGGTTTTGCGGGATCCGTTGGTGGCGCGGGTCGGGGGGGTGGTGCTGGTTTCGCGGGGCGGTGGTGGTGTGGGTAGGTGGGCGGCTCTACTGCGGCAGTCAAGGTCAAGAGCCACAGTCAAGAGCTTGAAGAGCGCCTCCGGCGGCGCCTGCGCGGCGAGCGGCCTCGCTCCGGGGAGTGGGGGCCGCGCTGGCTGCCGGCGGACGTTGCTTGTGGTCGCCTCTGTCCCGGATTCCCCGTCGCATCGTCGCCTTACGGAAGCAGGCCGGTCCGGTGGTATCAAGTCGGATCGCCCAGCTGGTGGCCGGGTATCAGCGACTTGACACCACCGGCCCGGCCTGCTTGGCTACGCCCGCCGACGCGACGGGGAATCCGGGACAAACCCAGCCTGTGGGAAGAGTTCCCGCACCACACGCACACACCGCCCGGCCGCCGCTGTGCCTCGCGAAGTGGACCGAGTCCACACCACAGACCGGGGTTGTCCCGGATTCCCCGTCGCTTCGGCGGTGCTTGCACAACCATCCCGGACTGGGCGGTGTCAAGCCGCCGATACCCGACCACAGCAGCGTGCGATCCGGCTTGACACCGCCCAGGCCGGGATGGTTCCCTCCGGGCGACGAAGCGGCGGGGAATCCGGGACGAAGGCGACCACAAGCAGCGTCCGCCGCCTAGCAGCGCGGCCCCCACTCCCCGGAGCGAGGCCGCTCGCCGCGCAGGCGCCGCCGGAGGCGCTCTTCAGCTCTTGACTGTGGCTCTTGACCTTGACTGCCGCAGTAGAGCCGCCCACCTACCCACACCACCACCGCCCCGCGAAACCAGCACCACCCCCCCGACCCGCGCCACCAACGGATCCCGCAGACCCCGCGCGAAGCCGTCAAGAAACGCCTGTGACTATCAGCCCACAAACAAACCGCAACCAGCCACACCCACCCACCCATAGGTCAGGGGCGCCCCAAAAGAAGGAGATCCGCGGCCACCGTCTGGATTACGAGTTTTCGATGGTCCGCGGGGCGAGAGATTCCAGAAGGCTCAGTGCCACAGGACAGAAGGGGTGCTGGGTGCCGGACTCGTGGACGCGAGTCCGGCACCCAATTGATCGGCTGGCTGAGTTGCGGGCCCTCAGCTGCCGGCGGTCACGGAGAAGTTCGAGAACTGGTCGGTCTGGTATCCGGCGACCCCGAGGCCGGTCAGACCGGTGCTGTAACTGGAGTCGGTGGCTTGCCCCACGACGGTGCCGTCGATGCTGGCGGTCAGCGTGGAGCCCTGCAATCCGAAGGCGATGGTGTGCCAGCTGCCGGTGCCCAGCGCCGTCGCGGTCCCGGACGCCAGCTCAGTGAAGGCCCACAGGTCATCCGGACCCGGAGCGGTTCCCGCGGTGGCGTAGCTCTTCTTGATGGACCAGGCCCCGGTGTCGGACACGTACAGGTGGTAGGCGTCCAGGGCGTGGTTTTCGACTTTCTGTTCGCCGACGCGGCCGAGGAGTTCGACGCTGCCGGATTGTTCGAGCATGACGTCGGAGGTGACGGTGTAGTCGCTCCAGGAGTTGTCGCCGATGATCGTGTATGGGGCGTCGTAGTTCTCGCCGGTCCAGCGGATCGGCTCGGTGGGTGCCATCTGCCGCAGGCAGGTTCCGGTGCGGCCGCCGCCGCAGGAGACGGTGTTGAAAGAGCCGTTCATGTCGGAGAAGTACTTCGGGGAGGTACTGGCTGCCGGAGTCTGGAAGTTGTCGCTGTACGGCAGCGCCAGCGGCGCCGCCGGCGGCGATGTGGCATCGCCCTTGCTCTGCCCTGTAGTGGTGGTCAGGGTGTAGACATAGCCGGGCTGCAGGGTCAGCGAGTAGCTGCCGCCACTGGGCGTGATGTCGGGGAGATTGACGAAGTAGTCGGCGGAGTTCGAGGAGTTCAAGTTGGTGGCCCACACGTGGACGGTGCCGGTCGACAGACCGCCGGCGACGTTGACCGACAACGTCTGCGCCGCGCTGGCGTCGATTGTTTCGATCACGGTGCTGTAGTCGGAGTTGTTCGGCGACTTCCTGCTCACATAACTGCCATTGGAGCGGTCGCCGCCGAGGTAGCCACTGGCCGAATCGAGGTACTGCCAGCCGGGTTGTGCGAACTGGGTGGTGTGCGCGGTGACCCAGGTGGTCTTGCCGATGTGGTAGTTGCCGGACCAGGGCTGGTTGGCGATCGACATGCCGGCGGTGTTCCACGGCAGGTTCGGGTACAGCGCGGCGATGGCCGGCCAGTTCCAGTAGGACGTTATGCGCCCGTCGATGTATTCGCGGTTGATCGACCGGGCCACGGCCGTCGCCCCTTCGTCGGTGGGCTGTGTTCCGCCCTCGCTGTCCCACATGGTTTTGCCGGAGTCGATGGCCAACTGCTGGCCTGGCTGACTGGGGTCGTAGCAGGTTTTGGAATCCGAGTTCCAGCCGCAGGGGTAGTGCACGGCGACGATGTCGACGGCGGCGCTGAACGCCGGGTCCGCGGCCAGGCCTTCTCCGACACGCCATGTGTTGTCATCGTCTGCGATGACTTTCGTGGGGTAGCCGTGGGAGACCAGGGCTGCCTTCAGGTTCTCGTACCAGCCCTTGTCGTAGCCGCGTTCGTCCCAGCCGCCGAGGTAGTCGATGGTCAGGCCGTTCTGTTTGGCGCAGCCGAGCCAGTCCATCAGGTAGTTGATCTCGTCGGTGGACCAGAAGTAGCCGTGGCCGGGATTGGGGTTGTTGGGGTCGTCGACGCCGATCCAGCCGGGCGCGCCCTCGGACAGCGCGGCGAGTTTGAGGTCGGGGTTGCGGGTCTTGGCCTGCTGGGCCAGCCACCACTCGTTGCCCTGGTGACAGTCGACGACACCGCGCGTGTGTTCATGGCTGGGCTGGGAGCCGTCGGAGGAGTTGGTGTCGCCGCCGACCTCGATCTTCAGGCCCTGTAGCGCGGCGCCGTAGCCGGGCTTGAACAGGTAGTCGAGCAGTTGGGTCCGTTGCGGCTCGGGGTAGTCGATCAGCAGGCGGGAGTTGCCGCCGCCGGCGCTGATCGCGCCGACGCCGTCGAAGACCCGCCCGGAACTGGTGCCGTCGACGGTGATCGACACCGCGTCGGCGTGCGCGGGCCGGGCGCCGACCAAGCTGGTCAGGCCGGCGAGGACCAGGATCAGGGTACTGATGAGCGCGAGCGGTCGGGTGGTCCGCGCTGTGGCGGTTCCCTGACGGTGTGGTGGTGCGGTGGCAGTGCGTTTCACGATTCCTCCTCGTTGTGCGCGATGGTTGCTACCGGGGCGGTGGAGGTCGTCGCCGACGCGTAGGTGACGGCCTGGTTCCACGACGGCTGTGCGGCGGTGCCGCCCGCCGCCTGGGTCGAAAGTGCGCCGCAGGCGCAGCCGAGGGCGAGTGCGAGGTCCAGATCGCCGGTGCTGAGAAGTCCGGCCAGGAATCCGGCGTCGAAGCTGTCTCCGGCGCCGACGGTGTCCACCGGATCGACCGGAGTGCTGCGGACGGTGTGGGTCTTCCCGGAGTTGAGTGCCGTCGCGCCGTGTCGGCCGCGTTTGACCACCGGGGTGACTGTGGCGTCGGCGAAGGCGGCCATCGCCGCCCGCACGTCGGATGTACCGGTCAGTGCCAGCGCTTCGGCCTCGTTGGGGAGCAGGTAGTCGCAGACGTCGAGTACGCCGGGGGCCAGCTTCCAGCTGCCGGCGGGGTCGTCGTTGGTGTCCAGGGACGTGGTCCTACCGCGGCTGCGGGCGTCGCCGAACAGTTCCGCCAGGCCGGCGGCCAGGCGCGGTTGCAGGAAGTAGGCCGCGGCATGGACATGGCGTGACGAGGGAAGCTGCTTCGGAGGCTCGAACGAGGCCAGGCACCCGAGCGAGGTCAGGATCGCGCGGTCCCCGTCCGCGCCGCCCAGGCACACGGTCAGCGCCGTGGGCTCCCGCTCGTGCCGCGCGACCAGGCTGATGTCGACTCCCGCCGACGACAGCGCGTCGAGGACGAAGTCACCGGCGGCGTCCCGGCCGACCAACGACACCAACGCCGTGGACAGCCCGAGCCGGGCCGCGCCGTGCGCGACGATCGCCGCCGATCCGCCCAGGGCGAGGGAGCCGGCCTCGACCAGCGTTTCGGCTTGGCCGTATGCCGGGACGGCAGGCGCGCCGGCGATGAGGACGTCGGGATTGGCATCCCCGACCACCACCAGATCGAAGGTCGCCATCACAGTCCCCGTACGCTGTCAGCGCGGGCGTGTGCGAGGGTTATGCGGGTCATTACGGCAGGTGCCGCTTCCGGCTGGTGCCGTTGGTCAGACCAGAGGCGACCGTGCGCAGATGTGCGTTGCTCCCCGAGCACGAGCTGTCGTCAGGGGTGGAGTACTGGTTGGCGCCGATGTCGGGTGCGCATACCGCGGGGACGGTGTTGCCCCAGTAGTCGTGTCCTCCGTTGTTGGGGATGACGGTGCCGGCGCCGATGGCCGGTGAGCCGGCTGTGAGTTGGTATCCGGACACCGTGCCGAGGCCGGTTCCGCCGCTGCCGGGCGACGCAAGCTGGGGATCGGCGGTGATCTGACCGGGTGGGATGTTGGACGTGCTGCTCCCGGACAGGATGTTGTTGGTGAAGGTGGTGCCGTTGTAGTCGTAGCCGCCGCTGCCGTTGTTGACGATGATGTTGTTGGCGAGCGTCAGCGTGGGACCGCCCGTGGTGAGGATTTCGGCGGTGGAGCCTGCGGGCTCGTAGATGGTGTTGTTGTAGAACATGCCGTTGTTCTCGCCGTAGTCGCGCAGGACTTGGCTGCCGTCGTTCTGGCTGACGTTGTAGCGGAACGTGGCATTGGTGGTGGCCGCTCCGGCTTGGTCACCGCAGCCGCAGAACATAGCCATGCCGCCGACGTTGTCGTGGCTGTAGTTGTACTGGTAGACGGTGCCGTCGGTGCCGTAATCGGCGTCCCAGGCCATGCCGTCGCCGTTGTCGGGGAGCTTCTGGGTCGCGTAAGCCTCGTTGTACTGGAACATCACGTTGTCGGCGTTCCACACCCAGATGGCGGCGTTGTCGCCGTTGGGCCGGGCGGAGGTGTCGTACGCGACGTTGTTCTGCGCCAGGCCGTTCTGCGTGTACTGCATGACGATGCCGTCGCCGCCGATGTCGTGCACCGTGTTGTTCTGCACGACGAAGCCGGTCCACGGGTAGTAGGTGTTGGTGCGGCCGGGGTTGCAGCCTTCGTAGCCGGTGGAGGCTCGGCACATCCAGTCGCTGGACATGTTGATGCCGGAGCGGTCGACGGTGTAGATGTCGTTGCCGTCCAGGACCACGTCGTTGAACTTGGTCTTGACCGAGTTGCCCTGGACGTCGAACTGGACGCCGCCGCTGCCCCCGAGGTCCTTGGTGTCCGCACCGTTGACGTCGTGGACGGTGAGGTTGGTGAGCCGGTAGTGGTTGCCGGTGCCGAAGTCCTGCAGCACGATGTGCACGCCGCGGCGGTTCGCGGCCGTGGCGCCGTGGTTGGTGATCTCCAGGTTCCGGATCTCCCAGTACTGCTGGTTGTTCAGCAGGACCGCGTCCGTCGCACCGTCGCCGGCGATGACCGGCTTGGGACCGGTGCCGTAGGTGTCGATGACGATGGGTGCGCCTGATGCGCCCGATCCCTGAGGCGTGAGCGCCCCGTGACAGGTGGTGCCGCGGGCGAAGAGGATCTGGTCGCCGGGGCCGAACGTCGCGGCGTTGACGGAGTCCAGCGAGTTCCAAGGGCTCGACTGGGAGCCGTCGCCGTTGTCGGACTGCGAACAGTCCACGTAGTAGGCCGAGCCTGCTGCTGCGTGCGCCTGAGCTGTGACGGCCAGAGTGGTGATTCCGGTGGGTATCGCGAGGGCGGCGGTGAGTCCGATGAGGCGTCTGCGCCATGAGGACCCGCCAGAGTGCTGGTGTGACACGTGTTTCTCCTTTCAAAGGGCATGTCAAAGGGCATGCGGGAACAGCGGTGCCACGCCCGGGCCGGGCGTGCTGAAACGGGAAGGGTTTTGGTCAGCTGGTGAGTTTGCCGGCGATGACCTGCGCGGCCTGCACGGTGTGCACGGGGGAGTCCCAGCGCTTGATGACGGCGCCAGCGGCGTCCAGCAGGACCACCGTCGGGGTGACCGTCACGTTGTACTGCCGGGCGAGCGCTCGGGCCGGATCGGCGGCCAGCAGGACGCCGCCCAGTTGCCAGTCGTAGTAGGTGTTGGTGAGGGCGTCGCGACCGGCGCCGCTCTCGTCGATGATCTGCGTTGACAGGCCCTTGGCGCCGTACTGCGTCTGCAGGCTGACCAGATCGACCGCCTGGCTCCGTGAGGTCGTCACGGCGGTGTCCGGTTGCGTGGCCAGGAACGCCAGCAGGCGCAGGCTTCCCGTTCCCGCCGTGCGGCCCAGGATGTCGGCGGTGCCGGCGGCCTTCGCCGGTGCGTCGTGGTGTTCGGGCCAGATGGCGGCCGCGGTCGCGCCCGCCGCGATCACCGCCGCCGTGGCCAGCACGGCGAGCCTTTTCATCGGCCTGCTTGCCTGTTGACAGAGCTTTGACGCAGCACGTTTCACTCCTGGCCTGGTGTGTGGATCGATCCACGTAGCTGATGTAGGGGGCACCGTAACGCTAGGTTTCCGCAGGCGTCAATGGTTCGACGCCCCAGGGCGGCCATCCCGCACCCGTGTCGCGGTAACGGCTAGGTCACGACAGACGGGCTACTCCTTGCGTCGGGTCGGCGACAGTGCCTACGCTGGCGCCACTTTCGTGGATCGATAAACGTTGGGGAGCACTTGTGGTGACGATGGCGGAGGTGGCGGCGCGGGCGGGGGTCACCAAGCAGACCGTTTCCAATGTGGTGTCGGGCAAGAAGGTCCGACCGGAGACGGCGGCGAAGGTGAACGCGGCGATACAGGAACTCGGCTACAAGCCGAACCTGCTCGCCCGGTCGCTGCGCACCGGTGCGACGCGGACCGTCGGGTTGTTCGTGCCCTCGGTGGCTGACGCCTTCTACGCCGAAGTGGTCGAGGAGGTCGAGAATGTCCTGGTCGGCCACGGCTACAACCTGCTGCTGGCCACCACTCGCGACGACCCCGACTACACCCGGCAGCATTTGGAGAACCTCACGGCCCGCTCCGTGGACGCGCTCCTGGTCGCCGGCGACCTCGGGGTCGCTCAGCAGCTGGAGATGCTGGCCCAGGCGAGCTTCCCGGTCGCGCTGTTCGCCTGGGAGCTCGATCCGCCGCACACCCTGCCGGTGGTGTCCATCGACTTCGAGAACGCCGGGTACCTGGCCGGGCGGCATCTGCGCGATCTGGGGCACGAGAAGATCGCCGCGATCGCCAAGCTTCCCTCCCACGCACCCCGCGTGGCCGGGCTGCGCCGCGCCTTCGCCGCCGACGGGCTGACCATCGACGACGGCATGGTGTTCGCCCGACCCGCCGACAACGCGGTCGACGGATTCTCGGCGGCGAACCAGGCCCTGGCCGCGAACCCGGGTCTGACCGCGATCTTCGCGACCTCCGACGCCCTCGCGATTGGCGCCATGCAGGCCCTGACCCGGTCCGGCCGCCGCGTGCCCGAGGACGTCAGCGTCGTCGGACTCGATGACATCGCGCAGGTCGGCAGCCTGGATCCGGCGCTGACCACAGTCGCGATCCCCAAGCGGGAGATGGCCCAACAGGCCGTCGAACTGCTGCTGAACGCCGTCGACTCCGGCAAACCGCCGACCAACGCGCTGTCGCTGCTGCGCCCCACCCTGCTCGTCAGAGGAAGCAGCGCCCCGGTACGCACCGCCGCGTGACCCGCGGCACCAGCTGAGCTCCACCTTCACCGACATCAGGCAGGGAGATCGGTTCACCCATCCCTGAATCAGGCTTCGTACAGAAGGGCTCAACGATGACAACCACCCCCCGGCGGCTCGCCGCCGTAGGCACAGCGGCGGTGATCGCGGCCGCAGGGCTGTCCGCCTGTTCCTCCAGCTCCGGCTCCGGTTCCAAGGACGGCTTTACCTACTGGTCGATGTGGACGGCCCAGGAACCCCAGGGTCAAGCGATCAAGAAGCTCTTCGACCAGTACACCGCCGAGACCGGCGTCAAGGTGGACGTGCAGTTCCTCGGCCGCGACGTGAACACGCGGATCGTGCCGGCGATCACGGCCAACAAGGCTCCGGACCTGTGGGACCAGGGCTCGGACGTCATCTACGGCTCTGCCGCCTCCACCGGGCAGGCGCTCGATCTGACACCGGTGCTGTCGATGCAGGTGCCCGGCGAGGGCAAGACCGTCGGCGAGATCATACCGGCCAAGTACAACCAGGCGCTGCCGAAGGATTCGAACGGGGTTCAGAACTGGGTGATCCCCTACATCGTCAGCTCGGCGGAGTTCTTCTACAACGCCGCGGACCCGGACATCAAGGCTGCGATGCCGACGCCGCCGGCGACGTGGGCCGACTTCATCAAGGTCTGCGACGCGCTGAAGGCGAAGAGCAAGCCGTGCCTGGCCTCCGAGGGTGAGGACGACTGGACCAACGGCCTGATCTTCGACTACCGGCTCAACGCCGCCGGCGTCAACTTCGCCGATCTGACGAACGACAAGACCGGGGCCGCTTGGGACAACCCGGCGGTGCTCAAGGCCGCGCAGGAGACGGACCAGCTGATCGCCGGCCACTACGTCGTTCCCGGGTACGACGCGACCAAGACCCCGGCCCAGGAGACCGCATGGGCGTCCGGCAAGGACGCGTTCTTCATGAACGGATCCTGGGTCACGTCGGAGACCGGCAAGGAGGTCGCTTCCACCTGGAAGTACGGCGCCATGCTGCCGCCCGGGGTGACCGCGCCGGACTCGATGACCTTCGGCTTCACGATCCCGAAGAAGGCCAAGCACGCCGACGCCGCGGAGAAGTTCATCGCCTGGTTCGTGCAGCAGAAGAACATGGCGGCGCTGGCCTCGACCGCGGACACGCTGACCACGCGCACGGACGTCCCGGCCCCGGCGGACCTGACCGACGTGCAGAAGGCGCTCGACAGCTCGGCGGTCCGGCTCACCTTCGACGGACAGTCCGGCGACGACGTGTACACCAAGGTCTTCGCGCAGAACTTCCTGGACTTCTGGCACGGGAAGCTGGCCCCGGAGCAGTTCGTGGCCAAGGTCAAGGCGACCCAGGTCTCCTACTGGAAGTCGCAGAGCTGACGCGATGGCCGCACTGAGCACCGCGTTCCCCCGGGCCCGTCGCGCCCGGGGTGAGGCCTCCCGGGCCAAGACGAATTCGCGCTCGCCCCTGGAGCGCCAGCACCGCCGCATGTTCTGGCCGTTCGCGGCCCCCGCGGTGATCTTCTACACCGTCATCTTCCTGGTCCCGATCGGGTACGCGGCCTGGACCTCGTTCTACAAGTGGGACGGGGTGAGCGACAAGAAGTGGCGTGGGTGGAAGAACTACCAGGTCCTGTTCGACGACCCGGCCTTCCGGTCCTCGCTCACCAACACGCTGAAGATCCTGTTCGTGGGCGGCGCGTGCACCTTCGTGATCGCCTTCGGGCTGACGATGGCGCTGCGCGAGATGCGGGCCAGGCTGTTCGCCCGCTCCGTGATCTTCTTCCCGTGCCTGGTCAACGCCATGGTGTTCGGCATCCTCGCCGGATTCCTGTTCTCCCCGGACGGGCCGGTCAACCAGGTCCTGCACGACGTCGGGGTGTCCACTCCGCCCAAATGGCTGTCCACCGACAACCAGTTCCCGATGATCCTGGGCACCATCATCTGGACCGCGACCGGTTACTACACCGCGATCATCATGGCCGGCGTCGACCAGATCCCCACCTACCTGTACGAGGCCGCCGAACTCGACGGCTGCAACGCCTTCCAACGCTTCCGGCATGTCACGCTGCCGCTCGCTTGGGAAGTCATCAGCGTGTGCGCGGTCCTGTGGACCGTGTCGTCGCTACAGATCTTCGAACTGATCCTGGCGTTCGGAGGCACCCAGAACAGCGCCGCACCGCCGGTCAACTCCTGGAACACCGCCATGTACGTGTACGAGACGGCATTCCCGCCACGGAGCACCCCGCAGCTGGGAATGGCCACCGCCGCCGCCATGGTCGCCCTGGTCCTGATCGGCTTCATCACGCTGGTCCTGCGCCGTGTCATGCGCCGCGCCGCCATCGAATACTGACCCCACGGAGGCATCATGCGTACCGGACGCAAGGCCACCGGCCCGGCGATGCGGATCGTCACAGCAGTCGTCTGGATCCTGGTCGCGGCCGACCTCGGCCTGCTCATCTGGGTGGCCGTGACCTCGCTGCGCGGCAGCAACGACATCCTGCAGCACCCCTTTGGCGCTCCCACCCATCCCGTGCCTGGCAACTACGGCAAGGCGCTCGGCGAGGGTGGGTTCGCGCGGGCGGCGCTGAACAGTGTGATCGACGCCGGGATCTCCTCGATGCTGGCGATCGTGCTGGCGGCGCCCTGCGCCTATGTGCTCGCCCGGCGCAAGTCCCGCACCTCCTCGGCTTTGTCGATGGCGTTCGCGATGGGGCTCGGCGTGCCCGGTCAGGTCATCGTCGTCCCGATCTTCGTGGGACTGGCGAAGCTGAACCTGGTCGACAGCTACACCGGGCTCATCCTCGTCTACACCGGGCTGGCCCTGCCGTTCACCGTCTTCCTGCTCACCGGATTCTTCGCCGGCGTCCCGGCGATTCTGGAGGAAGCCGCCGTCATGGACGGCGCCAAGCCGCTGCGCACGTTCCTGCAGGTGATCGTGCCGGTCGCGCGCGGCGGTCTGATCACAGCGTTCCTACTCCAGTTCATCGGTGCGTGGAACGAGACCCTGTTCGCCATCGTCATCACCCACAGCCAGGACAAGATCACCCTTCCTGTGGCCCTCAACGACTTCCTCATGACGCAGCAGCAGAACCAGCTGGACTACGGCGCGATGTTCGCCGCCATCTGCGTCATCGTCGCCCCGATGATCGCCCTGTTCGCCTGGCTGGGGACCCGCATCATCCAGGGCATGACCGTCGGCATCGGCAAGTGAGCCCGAACATTTGGAGCAATGAATGAAGATCACAGGCTGGGAGACGTTCCTGGTCTCCCCGCGCTGGCTGTTCCTGCGCATCGACACCGATGCCGGGATCAGCGGATGGGGCGAGCCGATCGTGGAAGGGCGGGCCGAGGCGGTCCGCGCCATGGTCGACACCTGTTTCGAATACCTCGTCGGGAAGGACCCGCGCCGGATCGAGCAGCACTGGCAGGTCTTGACCAAATCCGGGTTCTACCGGGGCGGGCCGGTCATGTCGAGCGCGGTGGCCGGCATCGACCAGGCGCTGTGGGACATCACCGGCCGTGCCTTGGGGGCGCCCGTCCACGAGCTGCTGGGCGGCGCGGTGCGTGACAGGGTGCGGATGTACTCGTGGATCCAAGGTGAGACGCCCGAAGCCACGGCCGCCGATGCACTTCAGAAGGTGGCGCTGGGGTTTTCGGCGATGAAGATGGATCTGGCCGGGCCGACCGTGGCGCTGCCGACGAAGGCGGACTATGAGCGTTGGGCACGCCGGATGCAAGCGGTGCGGGACGCCATCGGCGACGAGATCGATATCGCGATCGACTTCCACGGCCGGATGAGTACCGCGTCGTCGGTGGCCTTTCTGCCGTTGCTGGAACCGATGCGGCCGTTGTTCGTCGAGGAGCCGGTCCTGCCGGAGCACACCGCGAATCTCGGGCGGGTTGTCGCCTCGACGCCGATACCGATCGCGGCGGGGGAGCGGCTCTACTCGCGCCGGGAGTTCGCGGATCTGTTCGCGACCGGGGTCGCGGTGGCGCAGCCGGACCTGTCTCATGCCGGCGGCATCTCCGAGGTCCGCAGGATCGCCGCCGCGGCTGAGACCTTCGATGTCGTGCTGGCGCCGCACTGTCCGCTCGGGCCCATCGCGCTCGCCGCCTGTCTTCAGGTCGACTTCGCCAGTCCCAACTTCCTGATCCAGGAGCAGAGCAGCAGCGGCTACGCCGACGACAACGATCTGCGCGGCTACCTCCAGGACCCGTCGGTCTTCGACCTGCACTCGGGCCACATCGAGCGGCTGACCGGTCCGGGTCTCGGGATCGAGATCGACGAGGAGGCCGTGCGGGCGTCCGCCGCGACCGGTCACGCCTGGCGGCCGCCGATGTGGCAGCACGCGGACGGTTCGTTCGCCGAATGGTGAGCCGCATCGAACCGCGTCCAACGGCGTTGATCACCGGCGCGGTCGGCGACATCGGCGCCGCCGTCGCCAGCCGGCTCGGCTCGCTCGGGTGGCAGGTGATCATGACCGACGTCGACGACGAAGGCGGCGAGGCCGCCGCCGCGGCCGCGCGTGAGGGCGGCGCCGATGTCGTCTATCGGCGCCTCGACGTTACTGAAGACACTGACTGGCGACGTCTGGAGCATGAGGTGGCCGCCGCGCACGGCGGGCTGGACCTGCTCTACTTCAACTCCGGAAGCAGCGACCCGACGCCGTTGGGCAAGTCCGGAGCCAACACCTGGCAGCACATGCTGGACCTGCACATCACCGGCGCGTGGTCCGGGGTCCAGGCCTTCGCCGATCTCTTGCGCAACCGCCGAGGGTCTGTGGTGTTGACCTCCTCGATCCATGCTCACATCGGGTTCGGACACCACAGCGCTTACGCCGCCGCCAAGGGCGGTCTGGAGGCGCTGACCAGGCAGCTCGCGGTGGACCTCGCTCCCGAGGTGCGCGTCAACTGCGTCGCCCTGGGGAGCATCTTCACCGGGACGTGGAGCGACGTCTCGGACGCCGAGCTCGAATCGATCAGAGGGCGAATACCCCTGGCCCGCATCGGACGTCCCGAGGACGTGGCACCGGTCGTTGCCTTCCTGGCTTCCCGCCAGGCCGGCTACGTCACGGGCCAGGCCTTCGTCATCGACGGCGGACGCACCATCTGGTCCGGAGAGTGAACCGGTATGAACCTGACGCAGGAACTCGCCGCCCATCGGCTGCTCGCGATCGTGCGTGCGTCATCGGGCGAACACCTCATCCCCGCTCTCCACACGTTGATCGAGGCCGGGGTGCGCGCCGTGGAGGTGACGCTGCCGACGCCGGGAAGTCTCCAGGCGGTCTCAGCTTTGCTTGCCCAGGCCGGCGCCAGCGGCATCAACGTCGCCATCGGTGTCGGAACCGTGACGAGCACTGACGATGTCCGGCGGGCCGCCGACAGCGGAGCGCAGTTCGTGGTGTCTCCGCACTTCGACCCGGCGATCGTGGCCGTGGCGAAACTGCGTAGCCTGGGTGCGCTGCCCGGGGTGTTCACTCCGACTGAAGCCCTGCGCGCTTGGCACGCTGGAGCCAGCGCGGTGAAGCTCTTCCCGGCCTCCAGTTTGGGACCCGGGTTCCTCGCCGCGATACGTCAGCCGCTCCCGGGCCTGCCCGTGGTACCGACCGGCGGTGTCGGACTGAACGATGTCGTGCCGTGGCTCGATGCCGGTGCGCTCGCCGTCGCGGTGGGCTCGCCCCTGATGGGCGACGCACTCCAGAGCGGCGACATGGTCGCCTTGCGACGGCGAGCCGAGTCCTTTCTGGCCGTTGTGGGGAGCTGCACTAATGCCTGACCTTGTCACTCTCGGCGAAACGATGGCCGCGCTCGCACCAGATCGGATCGGCCCGCTGCGCCACACTCGTCACCTGAGCCTGGGCATCGCCGGATCGGAGTCCACGGTCGCGATCGGTGTGCGGCGCCTCGGCTACACCGCCGCGTGGATCGGACGGCTCGGCGACGACGAACTCGGGCGGCTCGTGGCAGGAACGCTGCGGAGCGAGGGCGTCGAGGTCTGTGCGCGTACGGATCCCGACGCGCCTACGGGCTTGCTTCTCAAGGAACGCCGCACCGGCAGCGCCCGACGGGTCCACTACTACCGATCAGGCTCGGCCGGATCGCGGCTGGAGCCCGCCGACCTGCCGGCCGGAGTGATCGAATCAGCGCTGGTCGTCCACATGAGCGCGATCACCCCGGCCCTGTCGCCGGGAGCTGCGGACACCACGAGCGAGGTGGTTCGGCGGGCTCGCTACGTGTCCTTCGATGCCAACTTCCGCTCCAAGCTGTGGTCTGCGGAGGAGTTCCAGCGCTGCGTCCTCGGTCTGCTGCCGCAGGTTGATCTGCTGTTCGCCAGCCTGCACGAAGCCCGAATCCTGCTGGAGGATCCTGACGGCGAGGCTGAGGACCTGGCCGCGGCCTTACGGACGAAGGGGCCGGCCACGGTCGTGGTCACCATGGGCCGGGACGGTGCGGTGTCCGTCGGGCCGTCAGGCGTCCACCGTGTCGCAGCGGAGTTCGTCGTCGAGGTGGACCCGGTCGGTGCCGGGGACTCCTTCGTGGCGGGCTATCTCAGCGCCCTGTTGGACGGTGCCCCCGAGTCGCAACGGCTGCGCGTCGCGAGCCGAACGGCAGCATTCTCGGTCTCAGCCGACGGCGACTGGGAAGGACTGCCCACCTTCGAGGAACTCGCCGCCTCGGCGGCCGACGACATCATCCGCTGACCGAGGCGAAGGAGCCTTGTGAAGATCCGACACAGTGACCCCGAACCGCTGGGTCATGAACGGCTGCTACTCGGCGAAGGCCCGGCCTACGACGTCGAGACCGGGACGCTCGGGCTGGTGGACATCGACGGCCGGGCCTTCCTCACCGTCACCGACCAGGTCACCACCCGCGCTTCCACGAGCGATGAGATCGGCTGCGCGGTCCCGTGGGATGACAACCTCTGGCTGGCAGCCATCGGCAACAAGGTGGTCGGGCTGACCCCGGACGGTCGCCGGACCGTGTTCGCCACCCTGCCAGGCGATCCCGCACGCCGCGCGAACGACGGCAAGTGTGATCCGGCCGGCCGCTTCTGGGTCGGCGTGATGGACCGCGACGCCGCGCCCGGGGCGGCATCGCTGTGCGCGGTGAACCCCGACGGTCAGGTCGCCACGGTACTGGACGGTCTTACCATCCCCAACGGCCTCGGCTGGTCGCCCGACGGCGCGGTCATGTATGTCACCGACACCGCACCCGGCACCATCACCGCCTACGACTTCGAACCCGACACCGGAACCCTGACCGAACCCCGAACCCTCATCACCATCGACCCCCGCTTCGGCGGCCCGGACGGACTCACCGTCGATGCGGACGGGCATGTCTGGACCGCGCTGTGGGACGGCGGGGCCGTGCTGCGCATCGCGGCGGACGGAGCCGTGGTCGGCGTCGTCGAGCTACCGGTGCCCCGCCTGGCCAGCTGCTGCTTCGCAGGCCCCGACCTGACCGATCTGATCGTCACCACCGCGTCGGTGGCCCTCGACCAGGAGACGTTGCGCCGGTATCCCGAATCGGGCACGACGTACCGGATGCGCACGGATATCCGGGGCCTGCCATCGACGCGCTTCGGAGGTCGCGTCATGTGAACTGCCGCCACGCGTCCGTGGGCTACTGCGGTGGGGCGCGTGGTACGCCTGCAAGGGCACGCTCGCACAGGTCTGGCGACTTCCGTAGCACCTGCACGGCATTCGGTGAAGGCGCCGTCGGCCCCACGGGCCGGACCGACGGCGCCATCTCCGTGCGGCCAGTTGCCACATAGCTGTTGTCACATGGGTGAAATCCATTCGGAAAGCTCTTGAACAAGTTCATTGACGACCGAGTTTGCTTGAAGTACGCTCACTTCGAAAGTAAGCGCGCATGAGCTGAACGGATTCGCTAGTTCGAATGCGGCTCTGCGAGCGGCTGAAACCGCGGTCGGCGTTGTGCCGTCTCAGCGGGAACCTCAAGAGCCTGCCACGCCCAGTTCTTTTCGGCGTGCGCGCTCTGCACTCGGTGCGCATCACCTCACCTGGATCGCGCCTTCGCGTTGCCTCCAAACCGGACCGCCACCTCGCCAAGGAGCCACCATGCCGTGGTCTCGACGTCCCATCGCACTTATCAGTGCCCTACTTCTACTGTTCGTCGGCGTGATCAGTTTGGCCGCCGCGCGGCCCGCACACGCCGACGCGGTGTCGATCACCATCGACGGCACCGCTTCCGGACGGGTCTTCGACGGCGTCGGGGCGATCAGCGCCGGCGGCGGCAACTCCCGCCTGCTGATCGACTACCCGGAGCCACAGCGCAGCCAACTGCTCGACTACCTGTTCAAGCCCGGCTACGGCGCCGCGCTACAGGGTCTGAAGCTCGAGGTCGGTGGGGACACCGACTCCACCGACGGCTCCCAGCCCAGCCATGAACACACCCGCGGTGTCATCGACTGCCACCAGGGCAACGAGTGGTGGCTGGCGCAGCAGGCCAAGACCCGCAACCCCGACCTCAAACTCGCCGCGCTGTCCGAGGGCGCGCCCGGCTGGATCGGCGTCGACGACCCGAACAACCCCAATCCCGGCCACGGCTACTTCTGGTCCACCGACGAGATCAACTACCTGATGGACTGGCTCGGCTGCGCCAAACAGAACGGCCTGACCATCGACTACCTCGGCGGCTGGGACGAACGCGGGTACGACAAGGGCTGGTACGAGAATCTGAAATCGGCCCTGGTCTCCCACGGTTACTCCACGAAAGTCATCGCATCCGACGATGACAACTGGGATGTAGCAACGAGCATGGCCGAGGACCCGGCGTTCAACGACGCCGTCGACATCATCGGTGCGCACTACCCCTGTGGCTACCTCTCGCAAGCCACGAGCTGTTACGACTCCAGCGACGCGGGCCAGCAGGCGGCCATCGACTCCGGCAAGACCCTGTGGGACAGCGAGGGCGGATCGCTGGACGCCGACGACGGGGCGGCGGCGGTGGCCCGGTCGATCAATCGCGGATACATCGACGGCCGCATGACGTCGTTCTGGAACTGGCCCGCCGTCGCCGCGCTGTACCCGAACCTGCACTACGGCACCGCCGGCATGTCGATCGCCAACCAGCCCTGGTCCGGCCACTACTCCATCGGCAAGACCACCTGGGTCACCGCACAGACCACCCAGTTCGTACAGCCCGGCTGGCAGTACCTTGACTCAGCCAGCGGATATCTGGGCTCACAGCCCAATCCGACCGGCAGCTACGTGAGCTTGAAGTCGCCGAACGGCTCTGACTACAGCACCGTCATCGAAACCCTCGACGCCAACAGCGCACAGACGCTGAGTCTCGCCGTCGCCGGCGGCCTGTCCACCGGGACCGTGCACGTGTGGGCCACGAACGTGAACTCCTCGAACTCCGACGACTACTTCGTCCACACCACCGACATCACACCGGACAGTGACGGCAACTACTCGCTCACCCTTCAGCCCGGCTACGTCTACACCCTGACCACCACCACCGGACAGGGCAAGGGCGATGCCACCTCACCGCCGGCCGCACCGCTGAGTCTGCCTTACTCCGATGACTTCCAGACCCCGGCCGCCAGCACCTCCCCGAAGTACTTCTCCGACATGAACGGCTCTTTCAACACCGTCTCCTGCGGCGGCGGGCGTGCCGGAACCTGCCTGCGACAGATGGCACCCACCGAGCCGATCCGCTGGACCGACGAGAACTACGACGCCCCCTACACGATCATCGGCGACAGCTCCTGGAGCGACTACACCGTCACCTCCGACGTCATGCTCGAACAACCCGGCAGCATCGAACTCCTCGGCCGCGTCGGCCAACAGGAGACCGAAAACGCCGGATTGGACGCCTACCACCTGCGCGTCTCCGACACCGGTGCGTGGTCGATCCTGAAGAGCGACGGCGACTGGAACTTCACCACGCTCGCATCCGGGACCGCTGACGCCCTGGGCACCGGCACCTGGCACACCGTCGCCTTCACTCTCCAAGGCTCCACGCTGACCGCCAGCATCGACGGCACCGCCGTCGGCCAGGCCACAGACGGCACCTTCTCGACCGGTCTGGCCGGACTCGGCGTCGTCGGCTACCAGACCTCCCAGTTCGGCAACTTCGCCGTGACGCCCGCGAGCGGCGACGGTTCCAAGGCCCGCTGACAACCGCGGGCAGACCGCTCGCGTCCCCAAGAGTCGCCGCCGCGCCTCGCGGACACGCCCGACGCGGCGGCGGCCGACGGCACACCGATCCCACTGATCATCGCCCCGACCCCAGACGCCCATCGTTAGGAGCTTGACATGTCCGTCACCGAAGACGAACCGCCCCCGGCAAGCCAGGGCTTCGCCCGCAGGATCGGCCGGGTCCAGGCGACCGCCATCAACATGAGCCAGATGGTGGGTGTCGGCCCGTTCATCACGATCCCGCTGATGGTCGTCGCGTTCGGCGGGCCCCAGGCGATCATCGGCTGGATCTGCGGCGGAATCCTGGCCCTGGCCGACGGCCTGATCTGGGCCGAGCTCGGCGCGTCCATGCCCCGGGCCGGCGGCTCCTACGTCTACCTGCGGGAGGCCTTCCAGTACCGGACCGGCCGGCTGATGCCGTTCCTGTTCGTCTGGACCGCGATCCTGTTCATCCCGCTGATCATGTCCACCGGCATCGTCGGCTTCATCAGTTACCTGACCTACCTGTGGCCGTCGATGACCCACGCCCAGGGCGACCTGGTCGGGCTGGCGCTGTGCGTCCTCACCATCGCCGTCCTGTGGCGCAAGATCGACGACATCGGCCGGCTCACGCTCGTGCTGTGGGGGGTCATGCTGGTCAGCGTCGGCTCACTGATCATCGCCTCCTTCACCGACTTCCACGCGCACCAGGCCTTCACGTGGCCCGCCCACGCTGTCGATCTCGGCGCGAGCAAATTCTGGATCAGCTTCGCCCTGGGACTGTCCGTCGGCGTCTACGACTACCTCGGCTACAACACCACCTCCTACATGGCCGCCGAGATCAAGAACCCCGGCTGGGTCATTCCCCGCTCGGTGATCTACTCCATCCTCGCCGTCATGGGCATCTACCTGCTCATGCAGGTCGGCACGCTCGGCGTCGTGGACTGGCACCGCATGCTCGACTCCAACGACCCGGCCTCCAGCTCATTGGGTTCGTTGGTGCTGGAGACGGCCTGGGGCAAGGGCGCCGCGCAGGCCATCACGGTCCTGATCCTCGTCACCGCCTTCACCTCGGTGATGACCGGTCTGCTCGGCGGCTCCCGCGTCCCCCACGACGCCGCCCACGACAAGGTGTTCTTCGCCGCGTTCGGCAAGCTGCACCCCAAGCACCGCTTTCCCACCGTCAGCCTGCTGACCATGGGCGTCATCATGGCCGCCGCCTTCTATCTGAGCCGGCACGCCGGCACCAGCTGGAAGACCCCGCCGCTTGCGGTGCTGATCACCTTCCTGACCACCGTGATGGTGATCGTGCAGTCGTTCTCCCAGGTCGCCGCACTCGTCGTCCTGCGCCGTCGCCAACCGACGCTGAACCGTCCGTACAAGATGTGGCTCTACCCGATCCCGGCGATCATCGCCCTGGCCGGTTGGGCTGTCATCTACGTCTACGCCGACAAGTACTCCGACAAGTACAACGGCCCCGGCCTGCACCCCATCGAATGGTCGCTGGCCTGGGTGGCGCTCGGCGCCGTGGCGTTCCTGATCTGGGCCCGGAAAGAGAAGACCTGGCCCTTCGGACCCAAGGACATCCGCGAGGGATTCCTCGGCCCGAGCAATTCCGAGCCCGAGGAAGCGGTCACGGAAAACGCGTGACCGCCGGGTCGGTCAGCACCACAACGACAAACCAGGAAGCTCGTACAGGAAGGAAGACATGAATCGATCAACCAAACCGATGGTGGCAGGCGCCGCCGTCCTGACCATGATCGGGCTGTACCTGCCCGTCAGCTCGCCCGACACCGCGCACGCGGCAGATCCCGGCGGGCCCGTGGTCGACGGCAATGCCCGGTTCACCGTTGAGTCGCCCACGCTGATCCGGCTGGAGTACGCGGGCGACGGCGGGTTCCAGGACCGCCCGACCTTCAACGCGGTCAACCGGTCCATGCCCGCCACCGCGTTCACCACCTCCGTCTCCGACGACGGCTACCGGATCATCAAGACCTCGGCGCTGACGCTCCGGTACCGAGAGAACTCCGGCCCGTTCAACGCGGCCAACCTGAGTTTGGACCTCGGCAACGGCGCTCCGGCCGTGCATCCCAGCTTTCCCAGCACCTGCGACTACGGCAACGGTTGCGAGGCAGAAGGGCTGACCCTGCACGGCGGCGCCACCATTGCCGGCAACCCAGACTCGAAGTCCGATCTGGCTCCTTACTACTCCAGCGGCTTCACCGGCAACGGATACGTCGGCGGTTTCCAGACGACCGGCGCCTCGATCAACTGGCAGGTGTCGAACGTCCCGGCAGCAGGCCAGTACGCGGTGCAGTTCCGGTACGCCAACGCCGCAGGTAAGGACGGGCAGACCACGGACCGGGCCGTCACCCTGACGGCCAACGGAGCCCAGACCCCGGTGAGCCTGCCGCCCACGGCGGACTGGAACACCTGGGCGGTCTCCAGCACCACGGTGTCCCTGCCGGCCGGGACCTCGTCGCTGTCCCTGTCCTGTGGTTCGCCCTCGTGTCAGAGCAACATCGACTCGATCGCCGTCACCCCACTCGACGCGTCCTATCCGACTCCCGCCGCGTCCGCCAACCTCGGCGGCTACCGCAACTCGCTGGACCTGCTGGCCGGTCCCGCACCGGTGGCCGACGGGATCCTGTCGCGCAACGGCTGGTACCTGATGGATGACACCGACACCGGATTGATCAACTCCGACGGTACGGTCGATTCGCGCCCGGACCACGGCGGACAGCCGTATCAGGACGGCTACCTGTTCGGCTACGGCAACGACTACAAGCAGGCGCTGAAGGACTTCCACGACCTGACGGGGCCGGCGCCGCTGTTGCCCCGCTCGGCGTTCGGGGTCTGGTACAGCCGCTGGTACAACTACAGTCTGGCGGACTATCAGAACGACCTGCTCCCGGCCTTCCGGAAGAACAAGGTCCCGCTCGACCAGTTGGTCACCGACACCGACTGGAAGTCTCCGAGCCCCTGGGCGGGGTGGGAGTTCAATCCCAGCTACTTCCCCGACCCCAAGGCACTGTTCGACTGGGAGAAGTCGCAGGGGCTGCAACCGGTGCTGAACGTCCACTCCGCGATCGGCACGGGCGACGACACGTACCCGGCCGATCCGCAGCTGCAGGCCACGCTGGACACCGCCGGCGGCTCTCTGCAACCGCACAACTGCGACGGGTCCGGGACGGACACGGCCTGCGGGCTGTTCAACCTGCGCGATCCCAAGCAGGAGAAGGCCTACTTCGACCTGCACTCGACCATCGAGCAGAACTACGGCAAGCCGCTGTGGTGGCTGGACAGTTCCGACGGCGAGACCGCCACGCCCGATGTCGACGTCTCCGCGGACACCTACAACTCCTCCCGCTACCAGGTGCACGGCAACGCGCTCGGCCAGCGTGCCTACACCTTCGCCCGGATCGGCAGCAACGGTTCCAACTACGGGGACTTCGCCCCCGGCGCTTCGCTGGCCTGGGCCGAGCACCGGTACACGATGAACCAGACCATGGACATCGACCCGACCTGGGCGATGCTCGCCTTCGAAGCCAAGTACACCGCGGTCGAGAGCGCCGGGATCGGCCTGCCGTATGTCAGCCACGACATCGGCGGATACGGCCAGGACTCTGCGAACGCCTCCAACGGATGGGACGACCCCGATCTGTACGCACGCTCGGTGCAGCTGGGCGCCTTCCAACCGATTGACCGGCTGCACTCCGACCACGGACACCGGCTTCCGTGGGAATACCGTGACACCACGGATCCGAAGTACAACTCGCCCGCGGCGGCGGACTCGGCGACGAAGTTCCTGCGGTTGCGGGAGCAGCTGGTGCCGTACACCTACACGCTTGCGCACGAGGCCACGATCGACGGGCTGCCGATGGTGCGGGCGCTGTACCTGAACTGGCCGAAGTACGACGAGTCGTACAGCAACCCGACCGAGTACACCTACGGCGACAACGTGCTGGTGGCCCCGGTCACCACGCCGGGGACCGGGACGGTGAGCACCGACGTGTGGTTCCCGCCGGGCACGTGGACGGACTACTTCACCGGCAAGACGTACACCGGTCCCGCCACCGCCTCCGTGAGCACCACCCTGGACACCATGCCGGTGTTCATCAAGGCCGGCGGCATCATGCCTACCCGCACCAACTACGTCGACAACGACGCCCAGAATCCGCTGGACCAGGTGACCGTGGACGTGGCGACCGGCGGCGACGGCCAGTTCAGCGTCTATGAGGACGACGGCACCAGCCAGACCACCCCGGCCAACCCGGCGCCGTCGGCCACCACCCGGATCAGCTACAACGACGCCGGGCACACCGTGACCATCGACCCGATGGCCGGCACGTACAACGGTGCGGTGGCGAACCGGACCTGGACCGTGAAGTTCCACAACGTGGCCGCCGCACCGGACCAGGTCAGCGTCAACGGGGGCGCCCCGGCCGGCACGTCCTACGACGCTGATCACCAGGTGCTCACCGTCACCACGGCCTCGCTGCCGACCTCGGCCGGGACCACTGTCTCGTACAGCTCCGGCACAGGCCCGAGCCGTCATATCACCGGCGCCGCCAGCAGCCGTTCGAACACGCCGACCTCGACCATGCTCAGTAGTGGAACCGTGCAGGCACTCGACAGGTGCCTGGACGTGCGCGGCGGTTACAGCGCGAGCGGCACTCCGGTGCTGCTCGACACCTGCGACGGCGCAGCGGCGACGGTACGCCGCCGGAACTCTTTGGAACTGCTGGGGAGAGTGTAATCAGCAGTTGGAGTTCGTAAGCCGAGTTGACCGGACCAGGAGGGGACCGGGCGCGGAGGGCGGCTGAGCGAGCCACCCTCGGCGCCCGGATCAACCCGCGCTTTCTCCCATCGCGCAGCGGTTACGGTCTGATGGCGCGTGTGGCGAAGTAGCCAGGCAGGTACCGGGCGGTGGCATCCACGTGGTGCGGGGCTTCGTCCAGGTGAGTCAGGGCGAAGCCAGCCGCGAACTGGCCGCCGATCTGCTCGGTGAGTGAGGCGGGGTGCAGCAGACGGTCAACACCGTGCCCGCCGACGGTCAGCGGCACACGAACGCGGCGGTGTTCAGCAGCGCGGCATTGAGCGCGGGAACGCACACCATCGTGATCACCAAACTGTCCGGAACGTACACGACACTCGACGGCTTCGGCATCGTGAACTGATCCCAGGGCCGACTTACACGAGTGGTTTCGCAAAGGCCCCGGCGGGCCGCTATCGGGGCGGCGCGGTCGCGCTGCACACGGCCCGCCGGGGCCGACCACACCCGCACACCGCGCGATCGTCGACGGTGGCTGCGCGAGACGCTCAGCGCGAAGGCGTAGGGCAGCGACTGTAGCGTCGCGAGTCATCTGATGTATCGCTCAATTTTCGACGCGATACCTTGGCGGCGTGAGCTCCGCGTCTTCCGCGAAATGCCATCGTGTAACGCATGAAGCGCCTTCTCGTGAGTCGATGGCAAGACTTCCGCATGGCCCGAGCCGTTGACGATAGATCGGATGTATCTCTAGAGTCGTGGCCATACTCCAGCCGGTGCGGCGTCGGAACTGTCCGGCTGCGGGTCGCACCCATGGCTTGGCCGCGGCGAGAAAGGCACCCCTGACCGATGCGCATCACCTCGCTGGACACCTTCGACATCCGCTTCCCGACGTCCCGGGAGCTCGACGGGTCCGATGCGATGAACCCGGACCCGGATTACTCGGCGGCGTACGTGATCCTGCGCACCGATGATCCGCGGCTTTCCGGACACGGCTTCACCTTCACCATCGGCCGCGGCAACGATGTGCAGGTCGCGGCGATCGGCATACTGCGCGACCACGTGGTGGGCCGCGACGTCGCCGAGGTGTGCGCGGACCCCGGCTCCGTGAGCCGGGACTTGGTCGGCGACAGTCAGTTGCGCTGGCTCGGCCCGGAGAAGGGCGTCATGCACATGGCGGTCGGGGCCGTAGTCAACGCGGTGTGGGACCTGGCGGCCAAGCGCGCCGGGGTGCCGTTGTGGAAGCTGCTCGCCGACGCCGATCCCGAATGGGTGGCCGACCAGATCGACTACCGGTACCTGACCGACGCGCTGACCCGCAGCGAAGCCGTCGCACTGCTGCGCCGGGGACGTCAGGACATGGAGATCCGCGAAGCTCTGCTGATCGAGCGGGGCTACCCGGCCTACACCACCTCGCCGGGCTGGCTCGGCTACTCCGACGAGAAGCTGACCCGGTTGGCCAAGAAGGCGGTCGCCGACGGCTTCTCCCAGATCAAGCTCAAGGTCGGCGCGGACCTGGCCGACGACGTGCGCCGCTGCCGTGCCGCGCGGGCCGCGGTGGGGCCGGCCATCCGGATGGCGATCGACGCCAACCAGCGGTGGAACGTCGGCGAGGCGATCGAGTGGGTCAAGGCGCTGGCCGAGTTCGATCCCTACTGGATCGAGGAACCGACCTCACCCGATGACGTGCTCGGGCACGCGGCGATCCGGGCCGCGGTGGCGCCGGTCAAGGTGGCCACCGGGGAGCACGTGCAGAACCGGATCGTCTTCAAGCAGCTGCTGCAGGCCGAGGCCATCGACGTGCTCCAACTGGACGCGGCGCGGGTCGGCGGGGTCAACGAGAACCTGGCGATCCTGTTGCTGGCCGCCAAGTTCGGGGTCCCGGTGTGCCCGCACGCCGGGGGAGTGGGACTGTGCGAGCTGGTGCGACACCTGTCGATGTTCGACTACGTGGCGCTGTCCGGCACCACCACCGACCGCGTCATCGAGTACGTCGACCACCTGCACGAGCACTTCGCCGATCCGGCGCGCGTCCGGAACGGCTGCTACGTGACCCCGACCGCGCCTGGCTTCTCGGCCGAGATGCTCCCAGACTCGATCGCCACCTATTCCTATCCCGACGGCGTCTTCTGGCGCGCGGACCGAGGAGAAGCCTGAGATGCGGGACTTCGAAGGCCTCAAAGCCATCGTCACCGGCGGCGGCTTCGGCATCGGAGCCGCGACCGCGCGCCTACTGGCCGACCGCGGCGCGGCGGTCGCGGTCCTCGACCTGGACCCCGCGGCCGCGATCGCCGCGGGCCTGCACGGCCACAAGGCGGACGTCACCGACGACGCCTCGGTGCGCGCTGCGGTGACCGCGGCCTGCGGCGAACTCGGCGGCCTGGACGTGCTGGTGAACAACGCCGGCATCGGTGCGGCCGGCACCGTCGAGGACAACACCGACGAGCAGTGGCACCGGGTCTTCGACGTCAACGTCGTCGGCACGGTGCGCGTCAGCCGCGCCGCGCTGCCCCATCTGCGGGCCTCGTCGAACGCCGCGATCGTCACCACCTGCTCCATAGCCGCCACGGCCGGACTGCCGCAGCGCGCGTTGTACTCGGCGACCAAGGGCGCTTTGCTGTCGCTGACCCTGGCGATGGCCGCGGACCACGTCCGGGACGGGATCCGGGTGAACTGCGTGAACCCCGGGACCGCCGACACGCCGTGGGTGGAACGGCTGCTGGAAGACGCGCCGGACCCGGCGGCGGAGCGGGCCGCTCTTGAGGCGCGCCAGCCGATGGGCCGACTGGTGAGCGCTGAGGAGGTCGCTGCGGCGATCGCTTATCTGGCATCCCCATCAGCGGCCTCGGTGACCGGGACTGCCTTGGCGGTCGACGGGGGCATGGCCGGGCTCCGGCTACGGCCCGTGGGCGAGTAGAGGGCCGGCTATGGAAACGGACACCAATCTCGCCTCCGGCGCACTACCCAAGAGACGCCTCGGCCACAGCGCCGTGCACATCACGGAACTGGCTTTCGGGGCCGCCGCCATCGGCGACCTGGGCTCGCCCGTCATCGACGCCGCCGCGCGGCGTGCCGTGGACGTGGCCTGGGAGATGGGCATTCGCAGCTTCGACACCGCGCCGCACTACGGCCTGGGCCTGTCTGAAAAGCGACTCGGCGAAGCACTGCGCGTCCGGCCGCGGGCCGAATACACGATCTCCACCAAAGTCGGACGGATTTTGGAACCGCTGCCCGAGCCCGCCGGCGACGACCTCGACAACGGTTTCGCAGTGCCCGCCACACACCGTCGCCGCTGGGACTTCAGCGCCGACGGCGTCCGGCGCTCGCTGGAGCAGAGCCTGGAGCGTCTGGGACTGGACCGTGTCGACATCGTCTATCTGCACGACCCGGACGACCACGGCGAGCAGGCGTTCTCCGAGGCGTATCCGGCGCTGGAGGATCTGCGATCGCAGGGCGTCGTCGGCGCCATCGGCGCCGGTATGAACCAGGCCGACATGCTCACCCGGTTCGTGCGGGACACGGACGTGGACGTGGTCCTGCTGGCCGGTCGCTACACCCTGCTGGACCAGAGCGGCCTGGTCGAACTCCTGCCGGCCGCCGCCGACCGTGGCGTGTCGGTGGTCATCGGCGGCGTGTTCAACTCCGGACTGCTCGCCGATCCCAGGCCGGACGCGACCTACGACTACAACGCCGTCTCGTCTGATGTGCTCAATCAGGCGGTGCGCATGCAGGTGGTCTGCCAAAGGTATGGCGTCCCGTTGCGCGCGGCGGCACTGTGTTTTCCCCTCGCGCATCCGGCGGTGGCGTCCGTGCTGATCGGTGCACGCAGCGCCGAGGAAGTGCGTGACGCGATCACCGAGGCTCGCCGGCCGGTGCCGTTCGCCGTGTGGCGGGGTCTGCGCGACGCGGGACTTCTGCCCCAGCACGTGCCGGTGCCTTTGACCGGAGGCTACTGACAGTCGAAGACACGTCGGCTCCGACTCACGCTGCTCACAGCTGAGTCGGAGCCGACGTGCCGGGGACGAGGCTCACGACTGCCTATTGGTCGAACAGGTCCCCTTCCACTTCTGTGCCTGCCTCGTCGACATTGACCGTCAGCAGCCTGTTCCGGTAGGCGATGACGTACTCGCCGCAGGCCGCCTGATGCAGGGCCCGCAGCCGGGCTGAGACCAGCGCGGGACCTCCTTCACCCTGCTTCCATTCCACATCGACCTGAACACCGGGCCGTGCCACAAGGCCCCGCATCGTTCCGGCGCCGAACTCGGCGGGCACTGCGGGCAGCACCGAGATCCGGCCGTCGTGGCTTTGGACGAAGCATTCGGCGATGGCCGCGACGTAGCCGAGGTTGGCGTCGATCTGGAAGGGCGGGTGCGCGGCGAACAGGTTCGGATACAGGCCGCCGGACCAGGGGCCCCGGTCGGTTTCCATATCGCGGAACAGCATAGCCAGCAGCCGGCTGACTGCCTCCGGCTGTCGCAGCCGCGCCCGCAGCGCGAGCCGCCAAGCCAGCGACCACCCGGTCGAATCGTCTCCCCGCAGATCCAGTGTGCGGCTGGCGGCTTCGGACAGCTCATCGGTCAGGTCGTTTCCGGGGAAGAGCTGATACAGGTGCGATTGGTGACGATGGTGCGGGTCGGCTGCTGTCAGGTCGTCGAGCCATTCGGCGACATCACCGTTGCGGCCGACCCGGAGCGCCGGCACCTTGGCCTGTGCTGACCGAACTCGATTCACGAGGTGTTCGTCAGGGTTTCCGAGTGTGTCGGCGAGCCCTAGCAGGCGCTGGAAGAGTTCTGCTGTGAGGCTCAGGTCTGAAGCCGATGATCGTGTGATCGCCGCGGTGTGCCCGTCCGGTAGCAGAAAGGTGTTCTCGGGAGATGTGGACGGTGCGGTGCCGAGCGTTCCGTCGGGCTCTTCGATCAACCAGTCGAGCAGGAACTCCGCCGCGGAAGCCGTGATCGGCCAGACGATCTGGCGCGCGAACTCCTTCGGGTCGGGTTGGGATCGGGCACCGAAGTCCAGGTGCTGGTGAAGATGCTGGACGAGCCATGGGCCGGCGAACGGCCAGAACGCCCACTTGGGATCGTGCCTGCCGTAGCCGACCGGCTGGGTGTAGGCCCAGATGTCGCTGTTGTGATGGGCGACCCAACCGGATGCGCCGTACAGGCGTTCGGCGGTCTCGCGGCCGTTGCGGCTGAGCGCCTCGATCAGATCGAACAGCGGCGGCACGGTCTCCGGCAGGTTGGTGACGTCGGCCGGCCAGTAGTTCATCTGCAGGTTGATGTTGGTGGTGTAGTTGGAGCTCCAGGGGGCTCTCATCGACTCGTTCCAGATGCCCTGCAGGTTGGCCGGGGTCCCGCCTTGGCGGGAGGAGGAGATGAGCAGGTAGCGGCCGTAGTCGAACAGCAGGACCGCGAGGTGCGGGTCGGCGCGCAGCGGTCCTTCGGTGTGGGTGTTGGCGGCGATGAGGCGTTCGTCGGTCGGGCCGCCGACGTGGTCTCCGGCCGACAGGTCCCACGACACGCGACCGAACAGCTCCCGGTGGTCGGCGAGTTGCCGGTTCCGGACTGCCATGACGCCGCGGTTCAGTGCGCTGCTCACTTGCTTCGTCGTCCGCGTCAGGGCGTCGTGTTCGTCGCCGCGTGAAGCGCGGGCGATGCCGTCGAACGTCGTGGCTGTGGCGATGACGATGTCCACCGTGGTGACGTTTCTCAGGGTCATGCTGATCGCGTCCTGGCCGTCCGCCACCACCGGTGTCGCGATCCCGTCGTGCCTGGCGGCCACGGAGCAGGCGCCGCGCAGGGCGGCGCCCGGCGAACCGTCCCAGAAGACCGGCTCGTCGGCGTCTTCGTGGGCGGGGACGACATCGCTGGGCAGCTGTAGCAGGGTCGCGATCATCGCCGTCGGAGTGTCGTTGGCGAAGTCTCCGGCCGGTGTCCGGGTGCCCAGCACTTTCAGCGGTGACGACAGGGTGACCACCACGTCGACCGGGCTTGAGGTCCACAACCGATGAACCAGAACTCGGTCCGGGTGGCTGGCGAACGAGGACTGCCTGACTTCGATTCCGTCACGCCGCCATCGTGTGCGGTGGGTCGCGGTGGCGAGGTCGAGGAGACGTTCGTAGGAGTCGGGCTCACCGTGCCAGCCGGTCGCACCGGCCGGCAGGAGCTGGACCGTTACGTCCACGAACGGCAGGTAGGCCTGGCAGTGGCGGTGTTGTAGCCGCTGGACCGCCGCGTCCGCGGCAAGCGGGTCGCCGTCGCGCAGCGCGGCCCGTGCGGCCGCTATGGCTGTCCGGGCCTGTCCGGCGGTGACCACGGGAGGCAAGTTCTCACTGGCGATGCTGCCCGACCACGCGGTTCCCTCGTTGATTTGCAGCCGCTCGGCCTCGACGCCGCCGAACAGCATCGCCCCTTGGTATCCGTTCCCGATCGGCAGGGCTTCGGTCCACTGCCGGGCCGGCCGGTGATACCTCAGAACACTCAAAGTGCTGATTCCTTCCAGGACACGGCGGTTCGGGTGTCGACGGCCGTGGGAGAACAGGCCGGGCCCGCGGCCGTAGCCGCGGGCCCGGTACGGATGGATCGGTTTGGCTGGTGGTCAGTTGTAAGTGGTGATGCCGTCGAGCAGCAGGTAGGCGCTGCTTTGGTTGGTGATGGTGACGGTGTGCGGTCCGGAGCTCAGTCCGCGTGTGGAGGAGATGACCTGCTGGACCGCGCGCGTGGCGGCGTAGCCGTTGATCGCGGCCGGGGTCCCGCCGTCGATCGAGACGGTGGCGGCGCCCTCGTCGGAGTTCTTCTCCGAGATGACGTCGATGCCGGTGCCGTAGAAGGTGTACGACACGGAGTCGCCGTTGTTCTGCGTGGCGTGGACGTCGTCGGACAGATCGCCCAGGGTCCGGCTCGGGTGGTAGGACCAGCCGCTTCCGGTGTAGGTGAGGCCGGAGTAGGTGTCGTTGACGGTCGTGGTCGGCGGGATGTTGTCGTAGGTCTTGAACGCGTCGATCAGCAGGTAGGAGCCGCTCGTGTTCACGACTTTCACGGTGTGCGTGCCGTAGGGCAGGCCTGCGACGCTGTACACGGGCGTCTGGACCGATCGGCTGGCGGCGTTGTTGTTGATGCTTTTGACGAGTTGGCCGTCCACGTAGACGTCCGCGGTGCCCTCGTCGCTGTTCTTCTCGGTCAGCAGGTCGACACCGGTGCCGGTGAAGGTCGCCGTCGCCGAGTCTCCGTTGGTCGAGGTGGCGTGGACGTCGTTGCCGACGTCACCCAGTCCGCGATTGGGGTAGTAGCCCCATCCGGTGCCGGAGTAGGTGATGGCCGTGGAGTTGTCGTTGACCGTGGTCGGCGTCGGCTGGTTGAGATAGACGATGACCGGGGTGCTGTTCGGCACGGTGAGGCTGATCGTGCCGTTGGAGGCGGTGACCGGAACGTCGCTGCGGTGGTCGCTGTAGAGGGCGGACGCCCTGACCGTGGCCGGATTCACGCCGGCCGGCAGCGGGTACGTCATCGTCCCGGCCGGCCCGCCGTTGAAGAAGGCGATCCGGCTGCTGTCCATCGGCACCGTGACGGTGTAGTCGTTCATGATCTGTGCTCCGTCGTAGACGGCGGAGAAGTGGTTGGTGGCGTAGTTGACCGCGATGGACGCGGTGTTGCCGGACGTGTCGGACAGGGTCTCGCTGATCGAGTTGCCGTCGGCGCTGCGGGTGAAGCTCTGGACGTCCAGCTTCGACAACAGGAACCAGGGCAGGTAGTCCAGGTAGTAGTCGTCTGAGATCTGCTGGTCGGTGGCCTGGAAGCCGGTGTAGCCGTTGACCACCCAGTTGGCGGATCGGACGTTGTTGACGAGCATCGTCTTCGGGTCGGTCTCGCCCATGCCCATCTCGCCGTTGTTGACGCTGCCGTCCTGCCCGCCGTAGATGATGGTGTGGCGCAGCGCCGTGGCCATGAAGGGCACCTCGGTGTTGAAGCCGCCGTTCCAGCCGCCGCCTTCGGGCCCGTTGACGGTCATGGCGAGTGCGCCGAGCATCGGATACCGCTCGACCTCACTGTCGACGGCGATGCCGTGCTTGGCGTACTCCGCCACGATCTTGTCCTTGCCGGCGACGAGGTTGTCGACGCCGCTGGCGGGGGCAGCCGGGTCCCAGTCGTTGCGCAGATCCCAGGTCGACATCGCATCGATGAGCGTGCCGTCGTGCAGGCCGAAGGTGGCGATGGTGCTATCCGCGCGGGTCAGGGCCTGGCCGCCGGCGACGTACTTCTTCATTCCGGAGATGTTGGCGGTGTCGGCGCCGTTCCAGGCTTGTGTCGTCTGCAGGTTGTTGTTCTGGTCGTGGGCGATGTTGGCGGTGTTGTAGCAGGCGCTCGGGACCTGCGTGTTGCAGCTGTACGAGTCGTTGTACTGGTCGTCGTAGTTGTCGTCGATGGTGAGGTTGGTGTTGGAGAGGTTCGCGGCGTTGGCCTGGGCCGTCTTGAATCCGGACAGGCCGCCCAGGGCGGTGTTGACCTGGGTGTAGTTCGGTTCGACGGTGTCGTGACCGCCTTGGAAGGCGCCGGAGATCTGTTCGACCTGGGGGTTGCCGTCGATCAGGTTGGAGATCCGCGCGGCCGTCTGCTGGGCCTGGGCGAAGGTCGTGTAGACCTGGCCGCCGTTGCCGTTCTGGCCGGTGATCATGTAGGCGAACTTGTTGTCGAAGTAGTGCGACGGGATGGGCGGGGCCTGAGTCTCCATGGTCTTGGCCAGGTCCAGCCAGTCGACCGTGCCGTTGCCGTCGTAGTCCCCGGCGAAGGTCAGCTTCGCGATCTGGGTTTGGTCGACCAGGATGTTCTCAGTCGCGGTGGTGCCGCGGACCCGGTATTCGGCCTCCAGACCCGAGGTGGAGTGCAGGTTCGATCCGGAGTTGTACACGGCGTCGTCGGGCTGGTCGAGGTAGCCGGTGAGCTCCAGCGCGCCGGTGGCTCCGGTGGTGCCGACCGCGTTGACCGGGTACCACGGTGTGGCGGGGCTGCTGAAATCGACCTTCGGCTCGGTTCCGACGGTGGTGTTCGCCAGAGGGGTGAGCCGACCTCCACCGTTGGCGTCCAGGATCCAGGGCGAGCCGCCCTCCTCTTGGCGCACCGTCAACAAGCTGGGCAGGTTCACCGAGATCAGGTTGTATCCGGCGGTCTCGGTGACGTTCTGCAGCGTGACGTTGACGTTCACCCCGCTCACGTCGTACTGGATCGCCAGCGACGCCGTCTTGGTGACCCCGTCGCTCCAGTACGCGTTGTAGAAGACCTGCGCCTCGGTCGCCGACACGATGGATATGTGGTCGAACCGCAGTGAGTTCGTTCCCGAGAAGTCAGTGTCGGAACTATTGCGCGAGTCCGCGGAGAGAGCGCCGCCGCCGTTGTTGAGGTCGTTGCCGTCCAGCGACGCGTTGTTCCATGCGGGGAAGGTGTACTGGGCCGGGAGTCCGTTGGCGGTGTCGAACTGAACCTGGACCTGCGCCGAGCTGATCGAGGGCCCTGCCGCGGAGGCGGAGGTCGCCGCGCTGAGCGTGCCGGCGATCAGCGCGGCGGTGCAGGCGACCGTCGTCAGCTGTCTTCTTCGGTTCATTGAAGTTGCCTCGTTTCGTGAAGGCTCCAACTGCGGTGTTTTGGTGCAGGCGCCCGCGTCGAGTGCGGGCGTCCGAGGGAGGGGCGTCAGGTCAGTCCTTGACCGCGCCGCTCGTGAGCCCGTTGGTGATGAAGCGCAGGCCGAAGACCACGAGCAGGATGGCGGGGATGGCGAGCAGGACCAGGCTGGCGCTGTAGCGGGCCGAATCGACCGGGGAGGCCGACAGGGCGTTGTGGAAGGTGGAGACGGCTTGGGCGGCGGTGGTCATGTTCGGGTCGGTGTTGAAGACCGTCGGCCACAGGTAGTCCTGGAGGGACCACATGAAGCACAACACGGTCAGGTTCACGGCAGCTGGTTTGGCGATCGGAACGAAGATCTGCGTGAAGATGCGGAAGTGGCCGGCGCGGTCGACGATCGCCGCCTCCAAGAGCGCGTCGGGGACGTTGTCGGCGTAGTTGCGCATCAGCAGGACGCCGAACGGGACCGTCAGTGCAGCCTCGGGCAGACCGACGCCCACGTTGCTGTTGAACAGGTGCAGGTCGTTGGTGATGTGGTACAGCGGCACGAGGATCGCGGTTCCGGGGATCGCCAGGAACAGGATGGTCCCGTAGTAGAGCGCCTCCCGGCCGGGGAAGCGGAGCTTGCCAAAGGCGTATCCGGCCGGCAGCGACACGGCGAGCACCACCGCGGCGTGCACTACCCCGTTCAGGAGGCTGTTGAGGTAGGTGCGCCAGATCGGGATACCGCCGAGCGGATCGGTGAACAGCGAGGTGAAGTTGTGCAGACCGCCGACCTTCAACGCCTCGTGAACGGCTGACCAGGCGGGGAACAGCCACAGCAGCGCGGTCACCGTGAGCATCGCCTGGGCGATACGCCGGTCTCGTCGGCGTCGGATCAGCAGCCCGAAACCGCCGTTCGCGCTCATCGGGTGACTCCCTTCTTCGCGGTCCTGGTGACCAGCGCCTGCACGCCCGACACGAGCATCGCCACGATGAGGACGAGCACTGATGCCGCCGAGGCGTAGCCGATCGTGGAACCGCCAGAGGTGACGAAGCGGTAGGTGTAGGTGCCGACGATCTCGGTGGTGTCGTCGGGGCCGCCGCCGGTGGACAACAGCACCACCTCGAACGCCCGGAACGATCCGAGCAGCAGGGCGAGGGTCACGGTGATGTGGGTGCTGCGCATCATCGGGTGGACGACGCGGCGCATGATGAACAGCGGTCCTGCGCCGTCCATCAGCGCCGCTTCCAGCACGGCGGTGTCCATCGCCGCCAGGTCGGCCGTGTAGTACATGATCGGCAGGCCGATGAGGTAGGCGAACAGACCGATGACCGCGGTGAACGCCCAGCCCGGCTGGGTCAGCCAGTGCTGCGTCAGGCCGCCCAGACCGATGGCGCGCAGCCCTTCGTTCAAAGCGCCGTTCTGATACTCCAGCATCTGACCGAACACGGTCGCCACGAGCGCCACCGGAGTCAGAGCCGGAACCAGGAAGATCGTGTAGTACAGCCTGCGCCCGCCGATGCCGGTGGCCAGCATGACCGCGATGCCGAACGCCAGGGTCAGCGCGACCACGATGCTACCGGCGGCGAACAGCAGGTTGTTGCGGATGGCGGTCAGGAAGGTGTGGTCCTCCAGCAGCAGCCGATAGTTCTTCCAGCCGACGTTGACGGCGTTGTCGAAGCTGATCGACACCTTGGTGAAGCTGGTACCGATCAGGAACCAGAAGCTGTAGGCGTAGTAGACCGCGTAGAGCAGGAACAGCGGAGTGAGGAAGAGCAGGGCGGTCCGGCCTTCGCCCTTCAACTTGCGTCGCATCAAGAGCGCCTTTCATCGGGCTCCGGTGCCGAGCGCGGTCATGCCGCGCCAGGCTCGGGAGCTCTGATCCGCGTCAGTTGTACTTGCCGCTGTCCAGGTCGTCCTGCATTGCCTGGGCAGCCTTCGCCGGGTCGGCGCCGTTGATCACGTCCAGCACGTGCTTGCCGACCTGTGTCGAGAACGCGCTGAGGTTGTTGCGGTCGCTGTGCGGGTTGGCGATCAGGTCTTGAATGGTCTTGAGCCCGGACTTCTCCGCATCGGAGCTCACTGTGCCGTCCGGCGCCGTCCAGCCCTGGACGGCCGGGATCTCGCCAAGATTGGAAGCCCACTGGTTGACTCCGTCGCCGGCGCTGACGAAGGCGATGAAGTCGGCCGCTTCCTTGGGGTACTTGGCCGACTTCGGGATGCCCATGGTCACGTCGAGGAAGGAGCGCAGCGAGCGCGTCGAGGGGTCGGAGACCGCGGGTACCGGCATCGCGCCGACGTCGCTCAGGCCGATCTTGTTCGCCGTGCGGTAGGCGGGGGACAGCAGGTCCGAGTCCCAGGTGCCGTTGAACAGGATCGCGGCCTTGCCGGAGTCGAACATGGTCTCGGCGTCGGAGTAGCCGACGTCGACGACGTTCTTGTCCAGCCCGCCGTCGGCGTAGATCTTCTGCAGGCTGGTGAGGGCCTGAACGTAGGCCGGGGTGTTCCACTTGCCGTTGTTGTAGCGGACGTTGTTGAAGAAGTTCGGGTCGTTCTGGCCGGCCAGGGTGAGCGCGAACTCGTCCTGGAACCAGGAGTCGGTGCTGCCCGAGGGCATCACCGCCACCGCCACGCCCGGCTTCTTCTCCTTGAGGACCTTCGCCAGGGCAGCCATGTCGGCGAAGGTCTTCGGGGGCTGAACCCCGAGTTCCTTGAGTAGCGCGGCGTTGTAGTACCCGACGGCTGAGCCGCTCAGCGCGAACGGCACCGAGTACAGCTGGCCGTCGCTGTACAGCTTCTTGTCCTGGGCCATGGTCAGAGGCGAGAACTTGGCCATGGTCCCGGCCGGCATGTCGTTCTCCCAGGAACTCAGCGGCCGCAGCTGGTTCTTGATCTGGTCGGCGAACAGGTTCGGCTGCACAGCCAGCACGTCGATCTCCTGGCCGCCGTTCAGTGCCAGCGGGACCTTGGCCTTGAAGTCGGAGGCGGCGATCTCCGTGTTCTTGATCGTCACGTTCGGGTGGAGCTTGGTGTAGGCGTCGATCGCCCGCTTCATGGCGTCACTGCCGGGCGCGCCGGTCCAGGTCCACAGGTTCAGCGTGATCGGACCGGTCGGGGCTGCTTCAGGAGCCGAGCTCGAACTGCCGGCGCCGGTGCCGCAGGCGGTGGCGAACGACAGCACACAGACGGCCGCGAGGGCGGCGAAAGTTCTCCGGGGGACGCTCATGGGGATCCTTGTTCCTTGAGGGGTGAGGAGGTCGAGTAGCCCATCAGTCGCCAGGATTGGTCCGACGACTCATTCGAGTGGACGCCTTTCTACTCTTCATGTGTCCAGCGTGTAAAGAGTTGCGGGCCAAATTGGACTGATGACTTCGCGTCGGGATCCGGCTAGGTGCCGACCCGCGTGGCTCGCTGGACGGGATTGGTCCGATGACCTAGGGTTTCCAGTGACCTTTACGACAGGAGAGCCGATGACCTCGCCAGGCCAGCCGTCCCCGGCAGCCAGGCCCGCTGTTTCCTGGGCGTTGGAGCAGCTTCTCAGCCTGATCGCCCGGGGTGCCTACGCGCCCGGCCAGCAGATCCCCGTCGAACGGGATCTCGCCCTGCAGCTCGGCGTGTCGCGCGGCTCGATCCGGGAGGCGCTCAGCGCGCTCGTCGCGCTCGGACTCGTCGATCCCCGGCAGGGTGCCGGAGTGTTCGTCACCGCGCTGGAGCCCGAACAGCTGCTGTCCGGGCTGCGCCTGGTGCTACCGATCGCCGACGAGGACCGGCGCGCCGAACTCCTCGAAGTGCAGGCGGTCCTGGAGGCGGCCGCCGTCGCGAAGTCGGCCGCGAACGCCGGCCCCGCGGAAGTCAGCGGGCTGGCCAAGCTCGCGGACGCGGTCGCCGCCGCCGACGCCCCCGGCGACGCCGCCGAAGCCGATCGCGAGTTCCACCGGGGCCTGACCCAGCTCAGCGGCAACAGCACGTTGTCCGCCTTGGCCGACGCACTGTTCAGCGCCTCGGCCCGCGCGCAGATGTGGCAGGCAGCGTGGGAGCAGGGACGCGAACATCTGCTGCTCGACCACGACATGATGGTGTCGGCCCTGGAACGCCGTGACGCCGACGGCGCACGCGCGTGGGTCCTCACCCACGCCTCGCGCGCCACCGCCGAACAGCGGTCTCCCCGGCACCTGCCGAAAGCCGCGAAGCCTCGACGACGGTCCAAGACCGCCACCGAGCCCGCAGTCCGCGAAACCCCCGACTGGTTCCGCGACGCCAAACTCGGCGTGATCATCCACTGGGGGCTGTACTCCGTCCCCGGCTGGGCCCCGCTGGACGAGTCGCTGGTCGAGCTGCTTGTCGACGGTGAGAGCATGCCGCGCGGTGCGGACGACCCCGACCCGCTGGTCATCCACCCGTTCTCCGAGTGGTACGAGAACGGGATGGCCATCGAGGACAGCCCGACCTGGCACTACCACCGTGCCACCTACGGCGGCATGCCGTACCAGAACTTCCGCGGGCCCTTCGCTACGGCACTCGACGAATGGGACCCGAAAGAATGGGCCGACCTGTTCGCGGCCGCCGGTGTCCGGTACGCCGTGCCCGTGGCCAAGCACCACGACGGCTACAGGCTCTGGCCCTCGAAGGTCCCACATCCCGACCAGGGCTGGACCGCACCGCGCGACGTCATCGGCGAACTCGCGAACGCCGTCCGAGAACGCTCGATGCACTTGGGCCTCTACTACTCCTCGGGCCTGGACTGGTCCTTCGCCAACCTCCCGGTCCGCCGCATGGTCGACACCCGCACCAGCTGCCCGCCCGGCCGTGAATACGCGGCCTACGTCGACGCCCAGTGGCGCGAGCTGATCGAGAACTACCAGCCCGACCTGCTGTGGAATGACATGGGATACCCCGGCGACCCGGCCGGGCTCGTCCACGACTACTACGCGGCCGTGCCCGAGGGAATCATCAACGACCGGTTCTGGTCCGGCCCGTACGACGTGGCCACTCCCAACTTCGCCCGCCGCCACGAAGTCGACGCCCGAGCCTGGGAAGTAGCCCGCCCCATCGGCATATCGTTCGGATGGAACCGCCAAGAGGGACCCGAACACACCCTCACCGGCGTCGAACTCGTCCATCTGCTGCTGGACGTCGTCAGCAAGAACGGCAACCTCCTGCTCGGCGTCGCCCCGGACGACCGCGGCCGCATTCCCCAGCTCCAACAGCGCGCGCTTCGTGAACTCGGCGCGTGGCTCGACGTCCACGGCGAAGCCGTCTACGGCACCCGACCCTGGACGATGCCCGAATCCACCACGCAGGACGGGCTGCCGGTTCGGTTCACGACCAAGGGCGAAGCCCTGTACGTACACATCCTGGGCCCGGCCGCCGGGGAAACGATCATCACCGGCCTGCATCTCCCCGAGGGCACCAAGGTAACCGACGTTGCTTCGGGTGCACCGATTTCCAGCGCGCCCGGTCGGAAGGGGACCGTGTTCACCCTCCCGGCACCAGGCAACGCCGCGGCGCGCGTGCTGCGTATCAGTCCGATGCCCTGATCTGGCAAGCACCGGTTCCGTGCGGAATGCTGACGGAACCGGTGCCGTACATCCGGACGTAGCGGCCGGCGCCGGTGAAGCCGGTCAGTGTTTTCGTTCCTCCGGTGCCGAGGTCGACCTGGAGCCACTGCGGATCGCTGAATTGGCTGGACCACCGGGTGGAGGAGTTGCCGTCCACGGCGTTGGACGCCGGGTAGGACGAGTTCTCGATGCTGGACACGGTCGCCGGTTTGCCCTGGGACAGGTTCGCGCCGTTCAAGGTCCAGCGGTCAACGCGAAGGTATGGATCTTCGAGTTGGCCGGCAGGGTGACGGTCGCGATGGTCTTCGTCGGGTCGATCGTGATCTGGTTGGTGAACAGTCGGAAGATGCGGGTGGTGTCTCCGTACCCTGACTGGAGGTCCCGGCCTTGCGTCTAGATCGCCAGGGTGGAGCCGAACTCGGTCGGGCTGGAGTCGGCCCAGTTCGGGAAGCCCAGTCCGTCACACACCGCGTCCGCGTCCGAGTCCCCGACTTCGGCCGCAGTCGCGGGCAAGGCTCCGCTGGCCCACACCGGCGCGAACATCAGGCGTCACTGACGACCTGTTCGACATCCCCCACACGCACCCCTCCAAGCTGCGCACCCGGCGATCGACGGTTAGCCTTCGAGCCCGGGGTTTGCAGCGAGGAGGTGTGAGCTGTGAACGGACACGACGACCGAGACCGGCTTCCCGGTTCGAGCGACACGCTGGTCGAGCTGAAGAACACCGGTGGCATCCGAGCTTTGCTGACGCAGTCCGAGCGCATACTCCAGGAGTCCAGCGATGCCGATGAGCGCGCTGTGGCTTCGGTAATGCGCATGTCGGCGCTGCTCGACCTCGACGACGCCGGACAGGAGTACCTCGAAGCGGAGCAGGACGCCCTCCAAGCCGTCGAACTCGTCGCCGAGCCTGTGGCATTGGGGCTGTTCCACGCCGAGGCCGCTGCCGGCTCCCGGTTCAACGGAGACTGGGACGCGGCCCTCCAGCACCTGCTGGACGGGGAGCAGGCGCTGGACTCAGCGGCGACGCCGACGTATCTGTCCGCATTCGCCTGGCGCGCACTGTCGTACTGCCAAGCCTGGATCGGACTGCCCGAGGCGGCCACGTCCTCCCTGGTCCGCTGCGAGGAACAGGCGGTCGGCCGGTGGCCCGTGCTGGCCAGCAATCTGACCCCCAGGCTGACCGCCGCGCTGCTGTTGGACGATATCGGCGACACGGACGCCTGCGTTCGCCAACTGGAGGAGATCGCACGGGTCGTGCGCGCCGAGGAGTCCGTGGAGTTCACTACCTTGTCGTACTGGGACAAGATGAACGCCTCCTACGCGCTGGCCCGGCTGCTGGTGCTCGGTGGCGAACCGGGGGTGGATCCGCGAAGGCTGGCACCGCCGGTCGGGCCGATGTTCCCCGAGCTCAGGAAACGCAAGGTACTGGCGTGCATGGCGATCGCCGCAGGACGGCCGACAGCGGCGCTGGCCTTCTTCGACTCCCTCGACGTGGACAGCGAAGCATACGCCGCCGAGCACTACCGGCTGCGATCCATCGCCCACTCGGCCATCGGTGACCACGCCGGGGCACTCGCCGCCGAGCGGCAGTCCTTCCGCCTCATGAGTCAGCGGATGTTCCTCATCCAGCGTTCCCTGGCCAACCGCGTCGTGCACGGCCCGGACCCGGCGATGCTGGAGACGACTCTGGCAGGCTACGCGGCGCAGGCGCTGACCGATCCGCTCACGGGGTTGCCGAACCGGCGCCACCTCGACCAGCGCCTGGCCGAGTTGATCGACTCCGGCCGCCCGGCCGCCGTCGGGGTGCTGGACCTGGACCGGTTTAAGCAGGTCAACACGGTTCACGGTCACATCGGCGGCGACAACGTCCTGCGCCGGGTCGGCGACATCCTGGCGTCAGCCTTGCGGGACGGGGACCTGATCGCGCGCTACGGCGGAGACGAGTTCGTCATCATCCTTCCCGACACCTCGCTGAGTGACGCCCACATCATCGGCGCCCGTGCCACCGCGCTGCTCGCCGCAGCCGACTGGAACGACATCGCGCCGGACACGCCGATCGGAGCCAGCGTCGGCTGGGCCGACATCCGCGACCACCACTCGGCCACGGACGTCATCAACGCGGCGGACGTGCGCATGTACACGCACAAGTACGATGACGGTCCTTCAAAAGGGCAAAGGCCGTGACGCCACGACCGTTGTTCCCCGAACGGCCCGCGCTCCGGGCCCCGGAACCGGTATCAGCGTCTCGACTGTCACCGGTTCCGCGCACGTGGAGCACACGACCATCGGCACGCATTCGTGCCCGGCGTGCTCGAACAGCAGCGGTGGCCCGCCCTGCGGCCGACTGGACGATCCGAGCGGTGTGAGGGCACGGATGTCAGTAACGAAGGGCGAGTACATACGCGTGCTCGATCAAGGCTTTCGGCATCGTTACCGAGATCATCTGGCTGCCGTGCGTGTCGAGGGAAGCCTGCCAGCGCCAGGCGACGGCATCGTCGACTCCGAGAAGGTCCACGCGTTCTGGCTTTTCGCCGGGCCAGTGGAAGCTGATCTCGGTGGGCAGATCTTGTTCAGCCGCCAACAGCCCGATGGCGTACACATCGCGATCTTTAGCCGTGAACAGCAGGCCGTCGCGTTCGAATGGAGCGATCGGCCTGGTGCCGTAGATCGCGCCTCCGTGGACGTCGAGCCACGCGCCGATCCCGGCCAGTCGTTGGTGGACCGCATCCGGGATGGCGCCGGTGTGGTCCGGTCCCAGTCCCAGCAGGAGGTTCCCGCCGCGTACTGTGACTCGGCACAGCAGGTGCACGATTTCGGTCACCGACTTGTATGTTTCGTCTGGGCCTGCGGTGTACCACATCGGGCCGAGCGTTATGCAGCTCTCCCAGGGGAACGGCTGGACTTCGTCGGGCAGCGTCTGCTCGGGGGTGCGGTACGCCTCCTGCGGGCCGTGGACCTCGCGGTCGACGACCAGGATCTGCGGTTGCAGGCTGCGCGCCTCGGTGGCCAGGGCGGGCATGTCCAGGTCCTCACGGGGTTCGCGGACCCAGCCGCCGTCGAGCCAGAGGATGTCGACCGGGCCGTAGCCGGACAGCAGTTCCCTGATCTGGCCGTGGGTGAAGTCCTTGAACCGCTGCCATCGGGCCGGTTCCTCGGCGGGGGAGTAGTTGGCGAAGCGGTCGGGGTGGGGACGGTCGCGGATCCAGTAGTCGTCGCTGTGCCAGTCGGGCTTGGAAAAGTAGACCCCCGCGCTCACTCCCCGCGCGCGGAACGCGTCGAAGACCTCTCTGGTCACATCGCGACCCAGCGGGGTGTTGGTCACCTTGTATTCCGACAGTGCCGTGTCATACATGGCGAACCCGTCGTGGTGTTTGGTGGTGAACACCGCGTACTTCATTCCCGCAGCAGCGCAGGACGCTGCCCAGGACCCCGGGTCGAAGGCGGGTGCGTCGAAGGTCTCCGGCAGCATCTCATATGCCTTCTGGTAGCCGGCCGGGTCGTCGGCCCACTGCGCCGGCCGGGCACACCACGGATCGGGTTCCTGGCACAGCGTCCAGCTCTCGAACACGCCCCACTGGCTGTACGGCCCCCAGTGGATGATGACGCCGAACTTCAGGTCCTGCCATTCGTCGATGTTCACGGAGCAACTTCCATCGCGAGGGTGAATGTCTGAGGCGTGAGCAGCAGAACGTCTTCCGGCAGTGGGCCAGGTCCGCAGGAGGCGGACCCCAGACCGTGCTGGGCCAGGTCGATGTGGCAGAACAGGCGGTCCTCAGGGCGTAGCGCCGCGTTGTGGGCGGTTTCGGCGAGTTGTCGGCGGCTGTAGGGGCTGACGGTGAGGCCGAACGGACGATCGCCGGTGATGCGCAGCGGTCCCACCTGGGCCCAGCGGACGTCGAGGCGCTGGCCGTTTTCCTGGGGGCGGGCGTAGGGGGTGTGCAGGCTCGGGACAGCGGATTCGTAGCGGCCAAGGCGGGAGGCGGCACGGCTGTCGCTGTAGGCCTCACCGGGGCCGCCGCCGTACCAGGCGACGGTGTCGTGCTCGGGCGGTTGTTCCAGGACCCAGCCGATCCGGCCCACCGGGACGGTCCAGTCGCCCACGGGCTCGACCGTGATTTCGCACAGCGCCTGTTGACCATCGGAGCTCCAGCGGTAGGTCGTCACAACAGCGTCTCGCCGGTGCGCGGCGGCGGTGCGGATGACAGCCGTCACTGCCGGGCCGGTCACGTCCAGGTGCGTCAGGCGGTGTGTGAGGCGGTGCAGACCCAGCCGTGACCAGGCGCTCGCGACGGCCGTGGCCTCGTCGGGGCCCCGGTCGTTGTCGGTGGGGGCGCGCCACAGCTCGAGCCGGGGGCCGGCCAGCGTGACGCCGCCGAGCTCCACGAGCATCCCGGTGTAGCGATCGATGCGGGCCGGACCGACGCTGACGATCCGCTCAAGGCTGCTGTCGCGGTCGGGCCCGTCCTGCTGGAACACGGTGGCAGCCACCGCGGGACTGCGAAGCTGGACACGCGCCGGCCCTGCCGACACCACGTGCTGTGCGAACGCGATCTCGTGCCCGGCCGGTGCCCACGCCGCCTCGGCCGCGAGCTGAACGCTGACCGTGAAGACGAGCTCTCCTGAGTCGGCGCCACGCGGGATTTCAGGGAAGCGGACATCTGCCTGGTCTCCGGGGCCGAGTACGGGGACAGGCAACTCCCCGGCGTCGACCTCGATACCGTTGTCGGTCAGCGTCCATCGGTAGCTCAGGTTCGCGGTGCCCGTGTGGTCGTAGGCGCTACTGATCACTATCGAGTCCGTGCCGAACGCCAGCCGGATCGGGGCGTTGACCGCCGCCACCTGCGCCATGCCCGGCGATGGGGAGCGGTCGGCGAACAGAAGGCCGTCGCAGCAGAAGTTGCCCGAGTGCAGCACCTCGCCGAGATCTCCGCCGTAGCCGACGATCGTGTTCCCGGCGGCGTCGGTGGTGGTGAGGCCCTGGTCGATCAGCTCCCAGACGAATGCGCCGGCACACCGCTGGGACGATTCGATCAAATCGCGGTACTCCAACAGCCCGCCCGGCCCGTTCCCCATCGCGTGGCCGTATTCGCACAACAGGTACGGTTTGGCCCGCCGCCGCGCGTCCTGGGCAAGATCCGGCAAGGCCGGCTCCGCCCGCTGCGCGATCGCGGCGAGTTCTTGATGAGGCGTGTACATCTGGGACCACACATCGGTGTAGGCGGTCTCCCGATCGCATTCGTACTGGATCGGCCGGGACGGATCGGCGGACTTGGTCCACGCCGCCATCGCCGCCAAGTTGAAGCCGGTGTCGGCCTCGTTGCCCAGCGACCACATCACGATGCAGGGGTGGTTGCGGTCGCGGGTGACCATCGAGCCCATCCGAGACACCAACGCCTGTGTCCAGCGCGGGTCGTCGACCGGGTTTCCCTCCGGGTCGACGTCGATGAATCCGTGGGTCTCCAGATCGCACTCGTCGATGACGTAGAGCCCGTACTGGTCGCACAGCTGCAGCAGATAGGGGGGCGGCGGATAGTGGGAGGTGCGCAGCGCGTTCAGGTTGGCCCGCTTGATGGCCAGAACGTCATCGAGCATGTCCTGCCGGGTGAGAGCCCGCCCCCGCAGCGGATGGAAGTCGTGGCGGTTGACGCCCCGCAGCACCGTGCGGGCGCCGTTGACCCGGAACACGCCGTCGGATACCGAGACAGACCGGAAACCGGTGCGCACGTGCACGGCGCCGCTGGGCCCGTAGACGGTCACGTCGTACAGCTGGGGCGATTCGGCCGACCAGGGCAGGACCCCCTGGATGGTCACCGGCTCGCCGAGCTCGCCGGTGAAGCCGAGCTCGGAGATCTCGAACCGGCCGGGCACATCCGCCGTCACGGTGATCGACCCCGCTCCGTCCGCCCAGTCGGTGTCGACTCGCACGTCCGATGGCACACCCGTGGGCAGATGCCGCAGCGACACCTCGCGGAAGATCCCCGACAGCCACCACTGGTCTTGGTCTTCGATGTAGCTGGAGGCCGACCACTGGTGTACCCGCACCGCGATCAGATTCTCTCCGGCTTTCAGATGCTCGGTGACATCGAACTCGTGCGTGAGCCGTGAGCCGACCAGCAGCCCCAGCTGCACACCGTTGACCCAGACCACCGCGGTGGAGTCCACCCCCTCGAACCGCAGCAGCACCCGGCCCGAGGACCGCCACGCCTGCGGCACCTCGAAGAGCCGGCGGTAGGAGCCGACTTCGTTCTCGAAGGGAACGTGCGGCACGTCGAGGGGGAACGGGTACTGGGAGTTCGTGTACTGCGGGCGGCCCCAGCCCTGCAGCTGCCAATGCGACGGGACATCGATAGTCGCCGCAGCTTCTCCCCGGCCTGCTTCGAAGCCTTCTGGGAGGTCGGTTGAGTCCGCGGACCAGCTGAACCCCCAGCATCCACCCAGATCGAGAGCCGGGAGGCCGTCCGGCGCGGTGCGCGGAGGCAGCGTGCCCAGCGGCGGACCGGTGTGCTCCAGGTAGTCAGTGGGAGTTATCAACTTTTGCATCCCTGAGGTTGAGACCGCGATGGCGATCGAGCTAAACAAGTAGGGAGTCTACCTATAATCAAGCGGCAGGCGCCAGAGCTGCTGCACCCCGATCTTCCGCCCCCGGGCCCGCGCGCCCTGCCACTGAGAAGCGGTTCGACCCGTAGGCCAGGGCTGGATCTCGTCATACTTTTTAAGTAGGTTACCTATTAACTTTAGTCCGGTCAGCCTGGCCGGACTCGTGGACACCGCTGGTTGGTCGCCGGGCCCCGATGCCGCGGGCGTAGGCGATTCAGCGGCGAGCTGTGAAAGGAACGCTCTGAGATGACCGAGGCGACACTCGCCACTGAGGGCAAGGTTTCCGGGAACACCTGGGTCTTTCCCCCTGCCTTCGTCTGGGGGGCGGGCACCGCCGCCTATCAGATCGAAGGCGCGGCCGCTGAGGGCGGCCGGACACCTTCGATCTGGGACACCTTCAGCCACACGCCGGGCAAAACCTCCAACGGCGACACCGGGGACATGGCGGTGGGGCACTATCACCGGTTCCGCGACGACGTCGCCCTGATGAAGCAGCTGGGGCTGGGCGCGTACCGGTTCTCGACATCCTGGCCCCGCATTCAGCCCGGCGGCCGGGGACCGGCCAACATCGAAGGGCTGGACTTCTACGCGCGACTGGTGGACGAGCTGCTGGCCGGCGGCATAGAACCGGTGCTGACGCTCTACCACTGGGACCTGCCGCAGGAACTGGAGGACGCAGGCGGGTGGGGAAGCCGCGACACCGCCTTTCGGTTCGCTGAATACGCGGCGATCGTCGCCGACCGGCTAGGTGACCGGGTGAAGACTTGGACGACGCTCAACGAGCCCTGGTGCGCGGCCTTCCTGGGCTACGCATCGGGCATCCACGCGCCAGGACGCCACGAGCCCGAGACCGCGCTGCGGGCCGCGCATCACATGTTGCTCGGCCACGGGTTGGCCGTCGGCGAGCTACGCAGCGTTCTCCCGTCGTCGGCTCAGGTGTCGATCGCGCTCAACGTCGCCCAGTTCCGCACGGAGTCGGACTCCGCAGAAGACCAGGACGCCTACCGCCGCCTTGACGCGCTGCAGAACCGGATCTTCCTCGATCCGCTGTTCCACGGCTCCTACCCGGCCGACTTGAAGGCGGACACCGCCGAGGTCACGAGCTGGGATTTCGTCGAACCCGGTGATCTGGAGATCATCTCCAGGCCGATCGACCTGCTCGGAGTCAACTTCTACAGCCCCATGCTGGTTGCGGCGCCGCTGTCGGAGCAGGACCGGGCCGAGGCAGGGGATGGTGGCGACGGCCATGGCAACTCCGACCACTCGCCGTGGGTGGGCAGCTCGGACCAGGTCCGATTCGTCCGCCAGGCCGGCGAGCGCACGGCTATGGACTGGGTCGTGGACGCGACCGGGCTTCGGGACGTCCTTCTGCGACTGCACCGCGACTACGGGCCGGTACCGCTGGCCGTGACCGAGAACGGTGCCGCGTTCGACGACGAGCTCGACGCGGATGGGAACGCGCACGATCCGCGACGCATCTCCTACATGCGCGGCCATTTGGTGGCTCTGCACGAAGCACTGTCGGCGGGCGTTGATGTGCGCGGATACTTCCTGTGGTCGCTGATGGACAACTTCGAGTGGAGCTTCGGGTACTCCCGGCGCTTCGGAATCATCCACGTCGACTTCGCCAGCCAGCAGCGCGTGGTGAAGAGCAGCGGTCGCTGGTACAGCGACGTCATCGGGGCCAACGCCGTCTGACGCAGCCGTCTGACGCGGCGAGCCGTATTGCAGGGCGTCTTCGGAGCCGAGCCTGCACCGCACCGAGGGGGGCGGTGCAGGCTCACAGCCGCGCCGACCGCACACCACAGGCTCGTCGACGGAGCCCCGCCCTACACTCTGGTGCCCATGACGGCAACCGAGGATCTTGAACTTGCGCAGCAGCTGGCGGACATCGCCGACGGTATCTCCCTGCGATACTTCGCCGCGGGGGCGGTGCCGACGCAGACCAAAGCCGACGGCAGTCCGGTCACCCCAGCAGATCGCGAGGTTGAGCAGGCGATCCGCGACCGGCTCGCGACCAGCCGCCCCGACGACCTCGTCATCGGCGAGGAGTTGGGCAGCCACGGGACGGCGTCGCGGCAGTGGATCGTCGATCCGATCGATGGAACAGCCAACTTCTCGGCCGGTCGGCCCGAGTGGAGCACTCTGCTCGCGGTTCAAGTGCATGGTGAGATCGTCACGGGCATGGTCAGCGCGCCAGCACTTCGGCAACGCTGGTGGGCAACGCGTTCCGCCGGTGCCTGGACCAGTCGTTCATCTGACGATGGGGACCCTCAACGCCGCGAACCGCTGGTGGTCAGCTCGATCGCCGAGCTCGACAAGGCGACGGTCGCCATCTGGCCTCTCAGCGCCTGGGTGCCGCCACAATACGCCGCTGCCGGCAGGCGCCTGGTCGAACTCGGCGCTGACGGTGGGCCGTTGTCGGATTGGGCCGGGGTCTGCCACGGGGCCATGCTGGTGGCCGCCGGCGTGGCGGACGTCTTCTTCCACATGAGCGCCGGCCCCTGGGACATCGCCGCCGCCGTTCCGATCGTCGAGGAGGCCGGAGGGATGGTCAGCGATTTGGGCGGTGGGCGCAGCATCTCAGCGAAGGCGGCTGTTTACAGCAACGGCCGTGTTCACCGCGAGGTTCTTGACGAGCTTCAGCGGGCTATCGGGTAGTAGCAGTGGGGCCGGACCTGCCAGTCGTTCGTTGCGGACCTGCGCGCCTCCAGCCGAACTCCGTCGACGGTGCCGGGGCCGCTGTGCGGCCGCCCCAGCACCGTCGTTCAGAGCGCGGGTCAGAACTTGACCCCGCCCTCTTCCACTCCGCGGAAGAAGTAGCGTTGGGTGGCGAAGAAGATGATCGCGACCGGCAGCAGAGCGGCGAGAGCCCCGGCGAGCACGACCCGGTAGTCGAACCCGAACTGCCCTTCCAGACCCACGAGGCCGAGCATCAGCGTGAAGTTGTGGTCGGAGCGCAGGACCAGCAGCGGCCACAGGAAGTCGTCCCAGGCTGCGATGAAGGTGGTGAGGACGACGACGGTGAGGGCTCCCCTGCTGCTGGGGAGGAAGATCCGCCAGAATCTGGTCCACTCTCGCGCGCCGTCCAGCAGGGCCGCGTCCTCGATCTCTTTCGGAACCGCCATGAACGCCGCGCGCATGATGAGGATGTTGATGACACCGACCGATCCGGGGAGCCAGGCGCCACGCAGAGTGTCGACGAGGCCGAGGTTCCGGGTCTCCACGAACAACGAGACCATGATCGATTCGAAGGGGAACATCATCGCGGCGGTCAGTACGTAGAAGACCGCGTTGCGGCCGCGCCAGTTGGGCCTGGACAGCATGTACCCGGCGGTGCATGCGGCCACCAGGTTGGAGACGATGGACATCGTGGCGACCGCTGTGCTGTTGAGCATGTAGTGCACCAGCGGGATCTGCTGGTTGAGCTGGCTGTAGGCATGCAGGCTCCAGTGCCTGGGCAGCACGGTGGCGTCGGTGCCGAACAGGTTCTCTCCGGAGCTCTTGAAGCTCGCCAGTAGCGGAACCACCAGAGGACCGACCAGGAGAATCAGCACAGCCACCAGCAGGATGTAGTGCCCGGCCCGGATGAATCGGGGATTCCGGCGTCGGGGGCTTCTGCGCTCGCCCGGCTGGGCCGGGCGCTGTCCGGCGGAGGTGCGCCGTGGATGTGGCGATGTCGTCGTCATCGGGCTTCCTCACTCCGTCGGTTGAAGCGCTGGCTGGCCAGGATCAGACCGAAGGTCAGCAGGAACAGCACGACGCTGGCGGCGCTGGCCAGGCCGACGTTGCCGGTCAGCGGGTCCAGGCCGATCGAGCGGATGTAGAACACGAGCGTGGCCGATTGCCCGCCGGGGCCACCGTCCTCACCGCCGAGTAGGTACACCTCGGCGAAAACGCGTAGCGCACCGATGGCCGACAGGACGCCCACCAGATAGGTCATGGTCCTGACCCCCGGCAGCGTCACGTGGCGGAACCGGGCCGTTGCGCTGGCGCCGTCCAGTTCGGCGGCCTCGTAGAGACTTCGATCCACGTTTCCGAGCGCGGCCAGGTATAACACCATGTAGTAGCCGAGGCCCTTCCAGACGGTCAGTGCGATCGCGGACAGCAGGACCATGGTGCTGTCCGAAAGGAAGGGCACCGCCTGGTGGATGAGGTGCGCCTTCTTCAGTGTGCTGTTGACCAGGCCGTCGTCTTTGAGCAGCGTTTGCCAGGCCAGTCCGACCACGACTGTGGAAGCGACCACGGGCACGTAGTAGGCCGAGCGGAAGAACCCGATCATCGGGATCTTGGGACGCACGAGGCAGGCCAGCAGCAGCGGCAGCGAGACCAGCAGCGGTACGGCGATCGCCAGGTAGAGGAGGCTGTTGCCCAAGGCCGTCCAGAAGTCCGGGTCGTGCCACAAGGTCGAGTAGTTGGCGAAGCCGACCGCGTGGACCGGGCCGCCGAGCGGCTTGGCGTCGGTGAACGACAGCGACACGGTGTTGGCGAACGGCAGCAGTCCGAACGCTGTGACACCGGCCAGGGCGGGAGTCACCCACAGCCACGGGATCCACCAGCGTCGATGCAGTTCGGCGCCGCTGCGTGCGGTCATGGTGCCGCCTTTCCTGAGAGTTTGCCGTCAGTGCGTGGAGTCGGCCTCGGGCCGGTGCCGGCTTCGCGGCCGGCTCGGGCCGCGCGGGTCTCAGGCCCGCGCGGCCCAAGTGGGGCGGGACCACGCGCCGCGCGGTCCGCCCCGGCTTCCGCAGCCCCCCACAGGCCGCAGAAGGGTTCAGTGGTTCAGAGACGCCATGATCGTGTTGGCCTTGTCCTGCGCGGCCTTCAGCGCGGCATCGACGGAGACCTGGCCTTGCATGGCCAGCTGCAGCTGCTGCACGATCGCCTTGCCGATATCGGTGTTGCCCAGGTAGAGGGCCGGCACCCAGGCCTGCGCGCTCTGTGCTTCCTTGGCAGCCACCGCCCGCGCGGTGCTGAAGGGGTCGCCGTCGGCAGGCGCGGAGAAGTACGGGTCCTGCAGGCTCTTGGTCGTGGTCGGGAAGATGACCACCTTCGGGTCCTTGCACCAGGCCAGCTGCTCGTCCGGGCTGGTGATGAACTGGGCGAAGGCCACCGCCGCCGCGGGGTTCTTCGTATTCTTGTTGACGGCGACGAACTGTGCGTTCAGCAGCGTCTTGCTGGGGTCGCTCTTCGGGAAGGGCGCGACGGCGGTGTCGGGGTACAGCTGCGGCGCGTTCTTCTGAACGCTCCGCAGGAAGCTGGCGTTGGTCGAACCGAAAGCGAGATCACCGTTACTGAACCCCTGGCTGGGGTCCGGTGCTCCAGTGATGGAGTCCTTCGGGATCGCGCCGGACTTGTAGGCATCGACGTAGCCCTGCATCCAGGCCTTGGCGTTGGGGTCGTCGGCGAACGTGAACTGGGTGTTGTCCGCGTTCATGGCCTGGACGCCCATGCCGTACCACTGGTCGGGAAGGATCCACGTCGGGTTGCCCCAGATCGACGCGTCGCCGGTCTTGGCCTTGATCTGCGCGGCGTCCGCGAAATAGTCGGCCATCGTCGCCGGCGGCTTCGCCGGGTCCAGACCCGCCGCGGTGAAGATCTTCTTGTTGTAGGTCAGGACAGACGGCCCCCAGTACCAGGGGAACGCGGTGTGCGTCCCACCCTTGCCGAACCCGGTGGTGGTCCACACCGACGGGACGAACTGGTCCGCGACGCCGGGCACCTTCTTGTCCAGCGTCATGAGCGTGCCGGCGTCGCTGAGCGCCTTGATGTCCGAGGTCGCGATGTTGATCACGTCGGCGAGGGTGCAGCTGGAGGCGTCGGTGACCAGGCGGGCGTCGGTGGAGTCCGCCGGCAGGTCCTGCCAGTCCACGCTGGTGCCCGGGTGCGCGTCGGTGAACTTCTTGATCTCGGCGTTGAAGAAGTCGGCGAAGTCGGACTTGAGCCCGCTGGTGACGAACGTGATCTTGCCGGTGACCGCGCCGGTGATCGGGGAGTCGTCGGAGTTGGATGCCGGAGAGCCGCAGGCGCCGGTGGCCCCCGGACCGGACTTGCCACCGCTGCCGCTGCTGGAGGCGCCGCACGCGGCGGTGAACAGGATGAGAGCCGCGGACCCGGCGACCGCCGCGCGGCGGGTGGAGCTGGTGTGCTTCATGGGGCTTCCGCTTTCCTGGAGTGGGTGGGATCGGTGGCGGGCGGAGCGCCTGCCATTTGTTTATAGGTAGACTCCCTACTTGTTTGCACGACCGTAACCGTCGCCTCTACCTGTGTCAAGGATGCAAATCGGTAACGGAAGCGCCCGGTATCGAGCACCGCGCCGGGTTCGCCGCCGCCGGGCCGATCGCGGCAGCCTATCGCCCCCGACCTGCGCGGATCACGGTGACAACGATCCCCACAGTGCGTCGCGGGCATCGTCGACGGCGCTGGAAACGGCGCCCGCGATGATCCCGTCGTCGGGCAGCGCGCTCGGCGCCACGGTCGTGGGGGTGGGGCTCAGCGGCCGGAGGGCGTCTTCGACAGCGGCGGCGAGTGCGGGTCCGCCGACTTGACCGATGGGACCGGCCAGGACGATGTGCCCGGGGTCAGTGAGGGTGCACAAGGAGGCCAACCCGACCGCGATGCGCTCAGCGGCGGCGCCGAGTAGTGCGGTGTCCGGGTGCGACAACGACGTCAGATCCCGGTCGGCGCCGTGCGCCTCGGCCAGGTCTTGAAGTGCGGCGGCGCCGATGAGCGACTGGAGCCCGCCCTGGAATCCCGCCCTGGGACCGGGTTCCGACGGAAGCGGTGTGACCCGCGCGCCGGGTGTGGGCATGTAGCCGATCTCGCCCGCGCCCCCGGAGGCGCCCCGCAGCGGTCGGCCGTCCAGGAATATGGCGCAGCCCAGGCCGGTGCCCATCCACAGCACAGCGAAGTCCTCGCGGCCGCGGGCCGCACCGTGCGCCTGTTCCGAGATGGCCGCCAGCATGATGTCGTGCTCGAGCCGGACCCGGCACGGCAGCAGCAGGCGCAGGCGCTCGACCACGCGGTGCTGCCAGTGCGGGAGGTCCCAGGCGAAGCCCAGATCGCCGTCGTGCGGGTCGACCGGGCCGTGGATCCCCACGACGGCCGCTCCGAGTTCGACCCCCCTGGGCTCGCCGTCTCCGTTCGCGCCGCCCGCCTCGGCAGCCCGCGTCGCAGCGTGTACCGCCGACGCGACCTGGTCGGCGGGTTCCGACTCGTCGACCGGCCTTTGGGCCTCTCCCAGCCGGATGCCCCGCAGGTCGGTGACCACCGCGTGCAAGTGGTCGCCGTCGACGCGGACGGCGACCGCCGCCTGCCGTCGGCTGATGTCGTACAGCTGGGCGTTCGGACCGCGCCGTTTGATCCCGGACTCTCCCGCCGCCTCGATGAGTCCGGCCTCCAGGAGCCTGCTGACGACGTCCAGCATTGACGGCTGAGACAGACCGGTGGCCGCCCTGAGCTCCGCGCGGCTGATCGGGCCGTGGCCGGCGATCGCGTCGAGCGTCAAGCGGTCGTTGATGACCCGGGCCAGTGCGGGGCTCGCGCTGGTTGTGGGCGGCATAGACTCACCTCTGGGTGTCAAGCGGTACAGGTCGATAGATAACCGGTAGCGTACCTGTTAATTGCCTGTGGCCTGAGGCCGGGCCGGTATGGCGCCGCCGTGCATGCGGCGCGGCTGCCCGACAGCCGTGCCGCATGTCGCTTACGGTGTCTCGTCAGTCGTGGATGAGGTCGAATTCCTCCCAGGCGTTGATCGCAGTCCGGTTGGCGATCAGTGGCGAGGATCCTGCGTTCTCGGCCGTCACGATCATGTTGTTGGCGTGCGCGCGTAGGCTCACGCTGCCGTCGGTGTTGTTGATGAGGTCGAATTCCTCCCAGGTGCTGATTGCGGTGCGGTTGGCGATCAGCGGTGAGGCTCCTGCGTTGTCGGCTGTCACGTACATGTTGTTGGCGTGAGCACGCAAGCTCACGCTGCCGTCGGTGTTGTTGACGAGGTCGAACTCCTCCCAGGCGTTGACCGCGGTGCGGTTGGCGATCAGCGCCGATGCCCCTGCGTTGTCGGCCGTCACGATCATCTTGTTCGCGTGCGCGCGCAAGCTGATCACGGGCGGGTTCGCTGTGGCGATGGCGAAGATGTGCAGGGCCGGGGTGCCGGCCGTGAGCGGTCCGCCGGGCGGCAAGGTGACGCTGGCGATGGTCTTGCCGGCCGTCACCGGTACGGTCTCGGAGAAGAGGTCAGCCGTGTGGCTGTAGGTGGTGTTGCCCTGCCTGTTTTGGTACGCGGAGCTGACCGCGACGGCTCCGCCAGTCGGCGGGGTGGTGGCGGACCAGTCCGGTGCGTTGAGGGTGTAACTGCTGGTTGTGCCGTCGGTGTAGGTGACGGTTCCGGTTCCCGAGCTCGGTCCGTAGCTGGCGGAGACCAGGAACCCCAATGCTCCACCGCCGCCCACCGCGATCTTCTGGCCGGCCGCGACCGTGTTGTCCGGGGTTCCGGCTGCGACGTTTGGCATGGTGAAGCTCAGGCCGGAGGAGCTGATCGTGCTGCCCGCTCCGGCGCCGGCGTTCGCCAGGGCGGTGGCGGACATGCTCGCTCCGCCGCCGTCGAAGTTGCCGGGCGCGGTGTTGGTGTCCCCGGTGATCCCGACGTTGTTGAAGGACGCGGCCAGGCTCGTGTAGGACGGTGCCGCATCCAGGCCGATCTGCACACTTCCCAGGTGCTTGGCGGCGGTGGCCTGGGTGCCGGTCACCTGGGCGAACGGCAGAGAGCTGGTCAGGGCCGAAACCGGCTCGACCAGATAGGACGAGCCCTGACTCACCGGGATCGAGAACTGGCTCGCGGAGGTCGGGGCGACGATGACGGTGGACTCGTCACCGCCGTTGACGACCTGGACACTCTGGCCCGGCCAGGGATTACGGATCGCGATCGTGCCGGTGCTGCCGGCGTTGATGCCGACCGTGCCGATGACGCCGCCGTGCACCTGGACCGAGACGGTACTGCCGCCCTGGATGAACACGGTGCCGTCGGCATCCCAGCCGGCCGGCAGCGCCGGGGCGATACGCAGCAGGCCGTCGTAGTCCTGTACCAGCGACTCGTTCAGCGCGGCCGCGACGACGCCTTGCTGTTCGGCGTAGGTGTCGTTGTTGACGAAAGTGGCCAGGCCGGACGGCAGCTTCTGAAAGGACTCGGTCAGCCCGATCAGCGTCGAGGCCATATCCGAACTCAGGCCCAGGCGTGCGGCATCCAGCGGGTCGTCGCTCCAGTCGTTGGCCTGCTTGTTGGGCCGGTTCGCGAAGGTCCGTTTGGCGAGGTCGGTGAGCGCGGAGTTGTCGCCGATCAGGCCGTAGGGCCAGACCGGTTCCAGGCCGATGTTCTCGCTGTTGTGCTTGGTGGCCGACGGGTCGTAGGAGGGGGCGATGACGTCTTGGCCGGCCGCGTCGGACGCCGGTGTGAGTAGCTGGCTCTGCGTCGCAGCGTCGGTACGCGCGAACGGCTCGATCTTCGCCTCGGCCGCCGTCAGCGTGCTGACGAGCGCGGTATCGGTGCCGAGAACCTGTGCGGCCGCAACGGTCGCAGGGAACAGCGCCTGTTCGGCGGCGATGTCGGTGGTCGGGTCGTGGACGTCCCACTGGGTCTCGTGGGCGTTGGAGGGATAGGTATGCAGGTAGCCGTCGGATCCGGTGGTGGCATAGGCGAGCAGGAACTGCGCGGCGCCGGACATCAGCGGGTAGTTCGCGGCCAGGAACGACCTATCGCCAGTGGTGAGGTACTGCTGCCAAACCCAAAGCCCGACCTCCGCACCCGTGGAGATGGTGCGGGCGTTCCAGTCGGAGGCTGAGGCGGCGTTGCAGTCCGGGTGCGTGACGCCGGCGGTGGTGTACTCCAGGCCGGTACCGTTGAAGCGCATGGTCTCCGGGACGCACAGTCCCGCCCGGCCGCCCATGTTCGCCTGCGTGGCGGCCTGGATGCTCGCAAGGTTCTGCTGGTAGAGACGGAAGTACGGGGCGTTCAGATCGAAGGCGCCTGAGGAGATGTTCGCCTGTACCTGCATTCGCAGGTTCCACTGCCAGTACGCGGCGGCATCCCAGGTATGCCAGTCCTGACCTGTCGAGAACAGATCCGCGACACCGGCTTGTGAGCCCGGAAAAGTATCGCGGCTTTCGGCTGCGGCGTCGTACAGGTCCAGGGTGCGCAGATTCTCCAGGTAGTCGGCGCTGCCGTCGGCTGAGGAGAACTTGATCAGCCCGACCCGCCCCCAGAACGCGTGCCACCACGCCAAGTGACTGGCCGACAGCGAGGACGCACTGGCCGAGGCATCGCCGCCCAGCAGGGCGGCCGCGGTGGCTTGGGCATCACCGCCGGTCCAGTGCGGGGCGGCGGCGATCACCCGGAAGGTGCCGTCGGCGTTCGGGGTGACCGTGGCCCTGACCGTCTCGGAATCGACCGCCGCAACACTCACCTGCGATCCACCGGCCGTGATCGCGGCGAGCGACCCGAACGTCTGCCCGGTGGCACCCGGCTGCGTGTTGTCCACCCAGGTCTCGGCCAGTGTGCCGATCGCGCCGGAGGCCAGAACCTCCGGCGCACGCGGCGACCACAGATTCAACGACGCGGTCTGCGGCGTGTTCGGGTCCGCACCGGTCACATCCACGACCAACTCGTCCTTGTCGGCACGCGTGTAGACGGTCGCGGTCATGCCGCCGCCGGACTCGTGGATGGTCGCGTCGTAGAGGTCGACATAGCCGGTGAAGTCCGGCGCCGAGGTCAGCTTGGACAGGCCCGGGATGGTCAGCCAGCCAGGCGACTTACGGTCCGGCAGCGTATCGGAGCGGTTCAGCTGGGCCGTGAAACCGCCCGCCGCCCAGACCGCCGCGCCCAGCGTGCCGTTGCCCAACGGCATCGCCTGCGACGGCGAGGTGTTCGCCGCGCCCAACACGATGTCCGAGCGCCGCACCAACCCGGCCGGGTCGGTCTGAAAACGGCCGGACTGCCAGGCCGTGGTGCCGACCGCCGCATGCGCCGCCGGTACCGTCAACGGCACCATGCCGGCGGCGGCGACCAACGCCGCCACGATCAACGTGCCGATACGAGACGATGGTGCTCTTCGTGCTCTTCGCAAAGCCGGCTCCTTTGCATCGGGAAACCCACCAGGTGAGCGGGTCGTACGAGAAGGCCGAACCCGGATCGGTGCACGGACCACGTCTGGTTCACGCCCCGTGGAAAACGCCGCGCCGGATACCCCGGCGGATCAACAGCTTGAGCTGCGAGCGGAGCGTGTCTGAAGTCGCGATGCAGCCCGGCATGGCAGAACCCGGCCACTACGAGGTGTGCGGCCACCGGTGATGAAAGAACGGCGCGCGCCTTGTCTGGACCGATCTGCAGGGCTGGGGCTCCGGCAGCGGATCCGTCTGAACGCAGATGAAACCCCTCGGTAACGAAGCTGTCAAGAACCTGAGCGAAGAAAGCTCCGATCTATTTCCCCCTCCGGGAGGAGGAAGTTGACTAGATCAGTCTTCATCAGGATCTATTTCCCGAAGGTGGCGTTGGAGAGGTGTCGAAACATCGGATCACCTCGACCTCTAGTCAATCGGTACGGTACCTGTTAGTTTGCTGGCCAGTTGCACGGAGTCTGGGCGGTGGTCCCCAGAACGTCAGGCGAGGAGCTTGGGTCAGCTCCACAGCCGGGGACGCCGGCACGAAACGCACCTTCGGTAACAGGGTCGTGATGAGCGCGCCGTCCCGCGCCCGTCCGAACCATCTGCTGCACCTCACAGCACGTCCCTTCCCGCCACGAAAGGAAACCGTGTGATGACCGGACCGAACAGGAGAACCATTCTCACCACGGCCGGGGCCGGCGTACTGGCCACCGCCGTGGGCATGCGGTCAGCGGACGCAGCCACCGCCGCTCCCGCATCGGCAGCTGCGTCGGCATCGGCCGCCGCGCCAGCCGGTGCTCAGTCGACGGCCGGCGCGGCTGCCGCCGCCGTTCCGGCGATGTCCCGCGCGACCTCGGCCTTCCTGAACAGGGGCCTGTTGGTCGGCGCGTGGATCGCCACCGAGGCCAGCGGCCGCCGGGTGCCGACGATCGCCGAATGGAACACCGTGGACCTCGACGTCCCGGTGTACTACGACCCGCCCTTCTACAGCCCGAACTTCATGGGCCAGCTGGGCAACAGCTCGTTCGGCGTGGCTCAATGGCCCACAGGCAACGGCTGGACCGGCCCGGACAAGCACACGGTGCTACCCGGCGCAGATCCGCTCTACCTCCCCGCCCAGGGGATCGACTTGCGGCCATACGCCGCGAACCTCTTCACCCTGTGCATCGGTGACGAGGAACAGTTCAGCTCCACCGACCTGTCCTGGAAGCAGCAGTGGTTCGCCGCCTTCCGCAACAACTACCCCAACGTCGTGGTCCACTCCAACCAGTGGCCGTACGAGTGGACCGACTCGCAGGTGGCGAACTACATCACGACGGCGTATCCCGACCTGCTGACCTACGACAACTACCCGTTCGTGGGGCCGAATCCGTATCCCGGCGGGAACATCTCGCAGGTCTACGACCGGGTCGCCCTGTACCGGAACTACGCCATCACCGCATCCGACGATCAGGGAAGGGGCCGGCTGGAGTTCGGCCACTACCCGCAGGGCTACATGCAGTACAACTACACACCGTCCGAATCCGAGCTCTGCTTCCACTACTACGTGCTCTGGGCGATGGGCGGCAAGTGGAACGACCTCTTCCGCTGGGAGGACTACAACGCAACCACCGCCAACGACGTCCGGTGGTGGAACCCGGACGGATCGCTGACGCACCTGTCGGTGGTGGTCGCGGAAGCCGCCGCCCAGTCCCGCGCACTGAGCCCCTACCTGGTGCGGCTCTACACGAAGAGCACCTGGTACATCGGCGGCCAGCACCTGAGCAACGGAACCCCGACGGCCAACGATCACCCACAGCTGGTCGGAGACTGGGCCACCGGCGTTTCGCCCTACATCGCCTCGATCACCGCGACCAACACCGGCGGCGGCAACAACGGACTCCCCGGCGACGTCATGATCGGGTTCTTCGACGTCATCCCGGGCGTGCTCAGCGCATCGGCCGGGACCTCGATCCCGGGGAACGCGCAGACCGTCCTCGGCGACCCGAACACGAAGACGTTCATGATCCTGAACGGTCTGTACGGCCCGAACACGAACAGCACCGCGGACAACGCGACCGGCTTGTCCGCCCAGTACGCCCAGAACGTGACCGTGACACTCAACCGCGCCAGCGGTGTCGTGAACCAGGTCTACAAGGTGGACCGGTCCAGCGGCGCCCTCGTCACGATCAACACGACCGCCGTCAATGGAAACCAGGACCAGTTCACCGTCGCACTGCCCGGCGGACAGGGTGACCTGGTCTTCGTCACGACCGGACCCGGGACGATCACACCCGCGTCCGCCTCCGGCAACCTGGCCCTGGGCCGGCCGACCACGGCGTCCGGCGTCGAAATCCCCTGCTACGCCCCGGCGAACGCGACCGACGGCGCCATCGGGACGCGCTGGTCCAGCCCGGCTATCGACAACTCGTGGATCCAGGTGGACCTGGGCTCGGTTCAGACGGTCAACCGCGTGGTCCTGGTCTGGGAGCCTTCTTACGGCAAGGGCTATCAGATCCAGATGTCCACCGACGGCACTAACTGGACGACGATCTACTCCACGACCACCGGAGCCGGCGGCACGGAAACCCTCACCGGGTTCACCGGCACCGGACAGTACATCCGCATGTACGGCACCGCGCGCGCCACCCAGTGGGGCTACTCGCTGTACGAATTCCAGGTCTTCAACGACCCCTACGTGCTGGTCAACCGCAACAGTGGCAAGGCCATCGACGATCCCGCGCGCTCGACCACCGCGGGTACGCAGCTGATTCAGTACACGCGTAACGGCGGGTCCAATCAGTCCTGGCGGCTCCAGCCGGCCGGCGCGGGGATCTACAACCTCCTCAACGTCTCCTCGGGCCTGGTGATGGACGTGACCGGCGGCAACAGCGCCGACGGCACCCCCATCATCCAGTGGACTTCCAACGGTGGAAACAACCAGCAGTGGCAGCTCGCCGACGCCGGCGGCGGCTACGTCAACCTGGTCAACGTCCGCACCGGCAAAGCCGTCGGCGTCGTCGGATCCTCCACCGCCGACCTGGCGAACCTGGAACAGGAGACCATCAGCAGCGGCGCGACCAACCAGCAATGGCAGCTGATAGCCACCACCAACTGATCACCCGCTACTCCCCGCTGCCCGGCCCCGCCGCCGAGCAGCGGGGGGCTCGACGCCTAACCCCTCAGCCAGGTATACGACAACTGACAGTCGCGCAGAGCGTCGCCTCCCCGGGGTCGCGCTACCATGTCTGGCTGCGGGCCGTAACCTGGAGAGATCGATCTGTTCACCGTGGCCGCCGTGGGATCGAGCCGGTGCTCGAGCAAGGCAGGCTGACGTGGGTCGGCCCGGCCCGGAGCAGTTCGAAGACGACCAGGAGGAATGGATGGCGGCCGACTCCCGTACGGCCAGACGGATGAACGACCGGGCGGCGCTCGACCTGATCGCGGCAGCCGGGCGGTTGTCCCGGACGCAACTGCGCGAACGCGTCGGTCTCTCTCAGCCGTCGGTGATCGACCTCGTCAGCCGCCTGCTGGACGCTGATCTGATCAGGGTCGCGGGGGAATCGGAGGAGCGCACTCGGGGCCCTCGCGCGCAGCTCTACTCGATCGCCGGTGACCGCGGCTACGTCGCGGGCGTGCACATCAATAACGAGGGGATTCAGGCCGCAGTCGGCGATGTCTCCGGATGGAGCTCGCCCACCGCGACGGCTCCCGCACCGCAGCTGAAGGCTGACCCGGCCCCGCAAATCGAGGCGGTCATCAACGCGGCCTTCAAGGCGGCGGGAACGCCGAGGCAGCCGCTCACGGCGGTCGTCATCGGCACCGGCGGCACCGTCGATCCCACCACGGGCGACATCGGACACGCCCCTGACCTTGGGAAATGGCAGGCACACTTCGTCGGCCCGGTGCGCGAACGCCTCGGCTGCGACGTTCATCTCGAGCGGGAGATCAACCTGGCCGCCATCGCCGAGGACCGGCTCGGCGACCAGCGGGATCTCCAGCGATTCGCGATCTTGTGGGTCGGCCGGGGCCTTGGCATGTCTTTCATGGACAACAGCGGCATGCCATTTCACGGCTCCTGGGGCGCCGAGGGCGAGATCGGATATATGCCGCTGCCGTCCCTGACCCGCAAACCCGCACCGCCGCGCACCTTCCAAGACCTCGTCGGATCCGTGGCGGTTCACGATCTCGCCCGCGCACACGGACTCGAAGACGCAACCGCCGAGGCAGCCGTCCTGACCGCCGTCGATCAAGGCCACGACGCCTTCCTCGACGAGCTGGCCGACCGCCTCGCACTCGGACTGCACGCCATCGCGACCGTCATCGACCCGGGCAACGTCGTCCTGACCGGCGCGACCGCCGACGCCGGCGGCGCAGACCTGGCCGCACGCGTCGAAGCAGCGCTCTCCCGGCGCTCCTGGCACCGGGTGAACGTACTTCCTGCCACGTTCGCGCCCGGGGAAGAGGCGATTCTGCGCGCCGGACTGCTGCTCGCAACCGAACATGCCCGCACCGCAATCTGGGGGCCGGCGGCGTAGCCGCCCGGTCGGCGCGACACTTCCGGGCACGTGATCTGTTCTGCCAGTTGTAGTGCCCATGAGCGTTGTTGACGACGATGTTGTTGGCGATCGTCAGGGCTCGTACTGCCGAGAGCGAGGATATTCGCGGTGAAAGCCGACACCGGCGGCGACCGCGATCGGCGACGGCGCTGCCGCGCTGCTCGCGACCGCAGCTTGGAACCACATCGCGCCGGACACACCTGATCGGACCAGCGCTGGGCAGACGTTCGGCCTCGTCGCTCGGCCGCAGACGTCGCGCTCATCGGCCCGAAGCAGGTCGGTGAGCAGCGTCGAACCAACGCGGCGCCACATCGCTCGAACAGCGGTACGCCGGGCGAGTCCTACAGCCCGTCCGCGCCGAACCAGTCCCGACGTCTTGTTTTCCGACCGATCCGCCTGCCGTTTTGACCTCTGCGGTCGTGGCGTTCGGAGTCCTGTCGGCCGATCGGAGCCGGAGCTGGAGGTGGAAGGCCCCGACTGCGCTCGGTGTCGCCGTGGTGCTCACCGCGCTGCTCGGCGTTTTCGTCGACCGGTGGTGGCGGCCGTTCCCCGAAGGACTGCCTCCGGAGGTCCTACTGGCTGGCGAATGACAGATTTTGGAATGGTGCTTCGGGACTATCTGGCTGAACGGGGAGCGGGTGACCCTCGTCCTGCCGAAGAGAAGGGCTAGATGGCGCCTGGCCCAGGGCTGTACTGGACCACCGTGGCGTCGGTGTGCTCTTGCTCATCTCCGTGACACCGTCCCCGACCGGGTCGAAGTCCTCGCCGCGTGAACGGGTGTCGGCGGGTCCGGACATGGCGCGGGCCGCCTGCCTGGCCCACATCCGCTTCACAGCTGGCCTCGCTCTCGTAGTGTCCGCGCGACGGAGCGCAGCCCACGGCTGGACGTCGACTTCACCGTGCCGCGGCTGATCCCCGTCGTCGCGGCGATGTCCGCCTCGGACATGTCAGCCCAGTAGCGCAGCACCAGCACTTCGCGCTGACGCTCCGGCAGCTGCTTCACCGCTTCCAACACCTCCCGGTGCACGCGGGGCAACGCCTCTTCCTCGGCTGATTCGGCAGGTGGAAGGAAGAAGGGAGGGTGTTCGCGGGCGGTCTTGTGGCGCCGCATGATCGACCGGGCGTTGTTGACCACCGCCGTCCGCAGGTAGGACAGCGGGTTGTCCAACATGTCGGTCCGGCCTCGGTGGCTGTGCCACAGCCTCACGAACGCGTCCTGCACCGCGTCCTCGGCGTTGCCCTGGTCGCCGAGGAGAGCGGTCGCCAGGCGGGTCAAGGACAGGCGGTGCAGTGCGTAGAGGTCGGCCAACGTCGGGCCCGAGGGCTCGTCGTCCTTTGCCCACGACGTTGTCGTGACTGTAGAGGTGGTCATGCCGCCAGCGTGGATGAGGGACGCTGAGGTTTTGATGAGGCGGCGTGCCGGGAGCGGCTCAGGACGTCGCCGTGGCTGGAGACCGCACCGCCGTCGAGTCCCCGGGTCCGCGTCGTCGGCGGTTCGGTGGCAGCAGGCTCGGCCGTCGGCGGGCTGCGATGTCCTCGACCCAGCCGAAGACGAGCGTGGCCACGGCGGTCCACAGGAACGTCCCGAGTATCAGCAGAACCGCTGTTCCGACGGTAGTGGGCTCCTCGGCCTGCAGCCCGAAGCTGCCGAGCAGCAGGCCGACGGCGAAGATGCCGGGGTTGTGCCAGAGATAGATGGTCACCGCCCGGGCGTTGAGCAGGTCGATCAGCCGCTCCAGCCGCGGCATGCGGGCCAGCCAGGCCATGGTCGGCCGGAACCGCAGCAGGAGCAGGACGAAGGCGAAGGACCAGAATGCGTTGGGCATCGCGTCCGTGGTCAGGTCGAAGTGGGACTCCTCCCGCCCGATCCAGGTCAGCCAGCCGCCGATGACGGCGGCGGCCAGGACGATCGGTACTACCACCTTCCACTTCAGCCGCTGAAGCATCCCGTCGTGATGGGCGAATCCCAGCAGCCAGCAGGCCAGGTAGGTGCAGAAGTCCCGGGCCGGGTCGAGGACCATGTCGCTCAGGCCGAAGGAATGCTGCTCCAGCACATACAGCAGGACGAACGGCAGACCGAGCATGAGCACCGGCAACCGGCGGAACAGCGGCAGCAGTACCGGTGTCAGCAATACGAACCACAGATAGGTGCAGATGTACCACAGGACCCCGTTGAAGAACTGGCCCCATTCGCTGGTGGGCGGGGTGTTCAGCGGCAGGATCCAGAACAGCATCTTCGGGTCGGTCGGCTGCGTCGGGTCATCCGAGGGCCAGCCGTGGAGCAGCATGACCGCGAAGCCCACCGCGCCCAATGTCCACAGCGGCAGCAACAACCGGCGCAGCCGGTGGCCGACGACCCGCACCGCGGAGCCGGACTTCGTCATCGACGCGGCCATCAGGGATCCGGCGAGGGCGAACATGATGCCCATCGACGGGAAGAGGATCGTCAGCCAGGCGACGCCCAGCGCGTGGTAGACGATCACGCGCACGATGGCGAGCGCGCGAATCGTGTCGATATAGCGGTCCCGAGTCGTTGCCATTGGTTCCTGTCTCCCGTCTGACTTCACTACGGACGGGAGTCTCACTCAGGCGACATGAGGTTTCGCTGAGGTGAGAGGCCGGCAACGGCCGTCACGGCTATTTGTGTGCAGGGATACGCAGGATGAACCGGGCTCCGCCACGGCTACTGGTGGCGACCTTCAGCGAACCGCCGTGCGCGTGCGCCACCCAAGCGGCGATGGACAGCCCGAGACCGCTGGAGCCGGCACCGCTGCGGAACCGCTCGAACAAAGACTCCGCGGCCTCGGGCGGGACACCCGGCCCGGCGTCGTCCACCGCGACGGTCCCGTCGGCGTCCACCGTGATCTGGATGTCGGCCGGCTCGTCGGGTGCGTGGCCGTGGGCGAGCGCGTTTCCCAGCAGGTTGGCCACGGCCCGGCGGACCAGGGCGGCGTCAGCGACGACGATCGTCGGTTCGGCCTGGACGGTCACCGTGTGCCCGCCGGCCGGGGTGTCGGCGACGACGGCCTCGACCAGTTGGTCGAGCCGCAGCGGTTCGGAGTTCAGCCGCAGTGCGCCCGCGCGCAGGCGAGCGCGGGTGAGCAGGCTTTCGACCAGCTCACTCATCCGTGTGGACTGGCGCAGCGTGCGGCGCATGACCTCGGCGCTGTCGACCTCGCCCCGCAGCCCGGTCTCGGCGAGCACGCGCAGTGAGGTGACCGGGGTGCGCAGGTCGTGGGCGGCGTCGGCGAAGAAGGCCTCCTGCTGGTCCAGTGCCGCCAGCGCGGGCCGGACGGCGCGTCCGGAGAGCCAGTAGCCGGCCAGCGCGGCAGCTGCCACCAGGATCCCGCTGGCCGCGGCGAGCAGTACCGTGAACTGTTCGTGGGAGTTCAGATCCCCGGTGATGTCGACGGTGGCGACCACGACGGTGCCGCTGTCGTCGGATCCAGGCCCGCCAGCCGGCTGTGCGGACATGCGCAGATGGCGGCCGTGGTCGGTGATGGTGGCCGATTCCAGGTCCCCCTCCTGGACGGCTTGCGCCGCGAGCGCCTGCGTGGCCGCGGCGGGAACCTGAAGGCAGGGTCGACGTGCGGTGGCGACCGGTGACACCTGGCCTGCGACGCTGCGGAACAGGGTGATGGGCGGACAGTCGTAGTCGCCGTCGCCGGGGTCTGGGTACTGCAGCTTGCCGTCGTCGTCGTAGCTCACGGTGGCGGCGAATCCGCTGGTCTGGAGTTTGAGTTCGGAGTCGACCTGAGAGCGCCAGGAACTGTCGTTGGCGTGTACCGCGACGACCGCCATGCCGATGACGGCCAGCGCGCTGGTCAAGGTGAACAGGATGGCGACCCGCCGCCGCAGTCGGTGAATCCGGCCGGCGGGCGTCGGCGGGGTCCGGCCGTGCCGGCGGGGTGTCCGGGCGGCCGGGGCCGGAGAGCTCACGGCTGGGAGTCCAGCCGGTATCCGATCCCGCGAACTGTGTGGATCAGGGGCGGGTCTCCCAGCTTGCGGCGCAGCTGCGACACCAGGACTTCCAGGACGTTCGAGTTGGGCTCGGTCATCTCGTCCCAGCAGCGCTCGATGAGTTCGGCGCGGCGGACGGCCTCGCCCGGCCGGTTGGCCAGGATCTCCAGGACGGCGAACTCCTTGACGGTCAAGGTGAGCAGGACGTCGTCACGGCGCACCGTCCGAGTGGCGGTGTCGATCTCCAGGGTGCCGCAGCGCACCACCGGGGGCCGGACGGGGGTGATCCGCCGGCACAGGTTGCGCACCCGCGCGACCAGCTCGGGAACCGCGAACGGCTTCACCAGGTAGTCGTCACCGCCGGTGGCCAGGCCCTCGACCCGGTCGGCGACGGTGTCCCGCGCGGTGAGGAACAGCACTGGCACGGTCTGTCCGTCCGCGCGCATCCGGCGTACGTAGTCCACGGAGTCGCCGGCCGGGAGCATCCGGTCGAACACGACGCAGTCGTAACTGTTGACGAACAGCGCCTCGTCCGCCGCGGGGAGGTCGGCCGCCTCGTCCACGGCCAGGCCGTTGCCGCGCAGGGCGGCCACGACGGCGAACCGCAGGTCTTCGTCGTCCTCGACCACCAATATGCGCACGTCAGCCAGGATAGCCGTGCGCGGGAGCGGAGCTTCCGGCGTCGATGCGCGTACGGCAGGTGCAGCGTAGGACGACTGCCGAGAAGGGGCTCCATCCAGGCGAGCCGTCCAGACCGGCGCGCGCTGGCGTGCGGGCTGGGTACGTTCGCGCAGCTTCACGGCGCTCCCGCGGTTCGTGGTGCTTGGAAGGTGCGGCCGTGCACCGGATCGGTTTTCCGGGGATGGGCATCCGAAGTGCACGGCCGCGTGCTGGCTCGCGGCAGCCACTGGTGGACGCGAACCTGCGGTGTCGGAGGACGGCCGTCCCATCCGTGGGGGTGGTCGGGGTGTGACCGTTTCCGATGGGCAGGATCCTGTCAGCGGGAACCTGAGGTTTTGATGAGGCGTCAACCCACTGCCGTCCACTCTCCCAAGCTGTCCGCCCCGCTCTTCTGCCGCGCGGCGTAGAGCCGTCCGGTAGCCGCCAGGCATGCGACGATTACACGGCCCTCGGCGTCTATCGCCGTCGCGGGCATATGCATCATCAGCGGTCCCTACGCGACCCACTTCGGGATTTCCGGCACCGCGTCCGGGTCGACGTTCGCCCACGCGACGCTGACCGTCCCGGCGTCGTTGCGTTGGGCCAGGAAGATCCGGTCCCGCTGGGCCACCGCGGCGACCGGGCCGAAGCCGCCGTGGCCGCCCAGCATCACCGGCGCCGGGTTCCACAGGTCCGGAGCGGTCCGCCGGTACTGCCGGCGGCCGTCTGAGTCACCATCGGTCGCGAACCGGCCGGCGTCGTCGAGGGCTGTCCTCCCAGTTCCCTTGAGGGTGGAGGTGAGGAGGCTGGGCCGCTTCTGTTCGGGTTGGCGATGGACCTCGCCGGCCCGCCAGGCGATCAGCGCTGATCCGCCGGTTTGTTCGGCGTTCTGACTTCAACCCAGGGCGAGAACCGGCCACCGGGATTCTCTGGCAAGGCGGCGATCACTGGACGGTGCTGCGGAAACCTGAGGATTCGGTGAGGTCCGTCGCCGACCGACTGGGCCACAGCAGGCGCGCTGCGTGATTCAGCCCGTGCGGGAACCGTTCGTGCCAGAGCACGAGGCGTCGTTGGGGGTGGAGTACTGGTCGGCGCCGATGTCCGGGGGACACACCGAGGGGACGGTGTTGCCCCAGTAGTCGTGTCCTCCGTTGTTGGGGATGACGATGCCGGCGCCGATGGCCGGCGAGCCAGCTGTGAGTTGGTATCCGGACACTGTGCCGAGGCCGGTGCCGCCGCTGCCGGGGTTGGCGAGTTGGGGGTCGGCGGTGATCTGACCGGGTGGGATGTTGGCGGTGTTGCTGCCGGCCATGATGTTGTTGGTGAAGGTGGTGCCGTTGTAGTCGTAGCCGCCGCTGCCGTTGTTGACGATGATGTTGTTGGCGATGGTGATCTGCGAGTCGCCCAGCTGGAGGATGTCGGCGGTGGAGCCCGCGGGTTCGTAGACGGTGTTGTTGTAGAACCAGCCGTTGTTCACTCCGTAGTTGCGCAGGACCTGCGCACCGTCGTTTTGGCTGATGTTGTAGCGGAAGGTGGCGTTGGTGGTGACCGCGCCGCTCAAGGGGCCGCAGCCGCAGAACATGGCCATGCCGCCTGCGTTGTCGTGGCTGTAGTTGTACTGATAGAGGGTGCCGTCGGTGCCGTAGTCGGCGTCCCAGGCTTGGCCGTCGCCGTTGTCAGGGAGCTTGTGGGTGTTGTAGGCCTCGTTGTACTGGAACGTGACGTTGTCGGCGTTCCAGACCCAGATGGCGGCGTTGGACTCGTACGGCCGTGCTGAGGTGTCGTAGGCGACGTTGTTCTGGGCCAGGCCGTTCTGCGTGTACTGCATGACGATGCCGTCGCCGCCGATGTCGTGGACGGTGTTGTTCTGCACGACCCAGCCGGTCCACGGGTAGTAGCTGTTGGCTTTGTCAGCGGTGCAGCCTTCGTAACCGGTGGAGGCGCGGCACATCCAGCTGGTGGACATGTTGATGCCGGAGCGGTCGACGGAGTAGATGTCGTTGCCGTCCAGGACCACGTCGTTGAACTTGGTCTTGACCGAGTTGCCCAGGACGTCGAACTGGATACCGGCGCTGCCTTGGAGGTCCTTGGCCGCGTCGCCGTTGACGTCGTGGACGGTGAGGTCGGTCAGGCGGTAGTGGTTGCCGGTGCCGTAGTCGTTGAGCACTATGTGCACGCCGCGGCGGTTGGCGGCGGTGGCACCGTGGTTGGTGATCTCCAGGTTCCGGATCTCCCAGTACTGCTGGTTGGTGAGAGTGACAGCGTCCGCCGCGCCGCCGCCGGCGATGACGGGTTTGGTGCCGGTGCCGTAGGCGTCGATGACGATGGGCGCGTCGGAGGCGCCGGAGCCTTGTGGCGCGAGGGTGCCCTTGCACGTGGTTCCGCGGGCGATGAGTATCTGGTCGCCGGGGTTGAACGTGACAGCGTTGACTGCGGCCAGGGAGTTCCAGGGGCTGGACTGGGAGCCGTCACCGCTACTGGTTTGCGAGCAGTCCAGGTAGTAAGCCGAACCAGCAGCATGCGCCGGAGCGGCAGCAGCCACTGACACGAACCCGCCTGGGATCATCGCGGCCGCCGCGAGCCTGATCAGGCCTCTGTGCCATCGGGAGCGGACAGGCTGTTTGAGTGTCACGAACTTCTCCTTCCGAAGGAATGGGGGAAGCACGACACGCCCGTGGTGGCGGACGTGACGAATCGGTGGTGATGCGCCGCCGAAGGACACGACGGCAGCAACGGCAAGGTCGGCTACGGATCACGGACAGCGCTTGTGCGATACGGCCCCACAGCGTGGATCGTTCCACGCCCGTCGTTGTAGGCGGGATCGTAGCCATGGGTTTCCGGGCCCGTCAATAGCTCGGCGGCTAAGTCAGCCCTCGACTCTGCATCGCGAGGCCGGCGCCTGGTGATGAACCACCTGGCTGGTAGGGGCATATGACCTCGAATGAGGGAGCGATGACTTGCGTCCCGCCGCCCCGAAGGGCCAGCAGCGTTCTGCGAGATGGATCGATAAACGTATGACGGTCGCAAGCCCCTGTCGACCCTTATCTGCGCTGCCGCAGCCCGCACGCGTGAGATGCCGGAAGGCACCGTGAACCACACGGTGCCTTCCGGCGGATCTGATCGAGTGGTCAGGCCTTGAGCAGGTACCAACCGCCGAGGCCGCTGCACATGCTGGCGTTGAAGCCGCCGGTGCGATAACCGGCCGGCACAGGCTGGTAGGGGCACATGAACACCCCGACTCGGGCCGTCTGCATGTACCAGGAGCCGATGCCGCCGCAGCCGGGATCCAAGTGGCCGGTGTTCACGTAGCCAGGCGGGATCGGTGAGCCCGCACAAGTCCACTCGCCACTACGGGCCAGTTCCAGGAACCACGCGTCGACACCGCTACAACCGACCGCGTTGTGGAGGGTGATCACATAGCCGGGGGGAATCGGTGAGGTGGCGCAGGTCCAGATCCTGTCCTGAACGGGTCGCATGTACCAGGCGCCCACGCCGTTGCACCCGTTCGGCGCGCGGAGGACGAGCACGTAACCCGGCGGTATCGGAGCGCCGGTACAGATCCACCCCGAGGAGGCGTTGGCGGATGCGGCGGATGCACTCGTGGTGGCGGCGACCGGCGCCGCCGGGGTCGCTGCACTGGCCGCGTCCGTGGCCGCTCCAGTGAAGACGGCGACGAGCAGCATGACAACTCTCGCAAGTGCGGCGAGTCGGCTGCGGGCCGTCGTCACGGACGAACGACGTTGCAGACGGCGATTCTCGATGTTCATTTCGCACCGGCCCAATCGGTGGTCAATGCCGCGCCGTACGACCCTCGTGCGGCGCCGGCCTCCGACCATAGTGGGATCCGATGGTGTGGTCATCAGCAGACTGACACAAGTTGAGCAAGGACATGGTTCAGATCTGGTTCGCCTGACAGCGGCGCGGGCGTCCACGGGGGTGCCCGCCGCATGGTGACCACGTGGCGCTACGGAATCTGAGCCCTCATGGGTCGTTATACTCTGCTTTCTGCCGAATCGTCACCTGGTTCGCCGTCTGCCCCGTCAGCAGGAGAGAGCCCGAGTACCGTGTCCCAGACGTACGACAGCGGACACACCGCCCTGCTGGTGATGCTCGCCGCGTTCGTCGCCACGTTCGCCATCGTCCGCGCGGTGACCCGGTTGATCCGTTCCGGACGTGGACCGTTCGGGAACATCGCGGCCGGCGGCGTGCACGTGCACCACCTCGTGCCCGGCATCTTCCTGATGTTGATCGCCGGCACCCTCGAGTTCTTCCTCGTCCCGCACGGGGCCTGGCGGTCCGTACTGGCCGCCGCCTTCGCGGTCGGGGCGGCGCTGACGCTCGACGAATACGCCCTCTGGCTGCTCCTCGACGACGTCTACTGGGCCGAGGAGGGGCGCAAGTCGGTGGACGCCGTCGTCTTCGCGGCCGGGATCGGCTTCGTGCTGCTCGTGGCGTCCAATCCGTTCGCGCGGCAACAGGGGGAGAGCCGGCTCTTCTTCGCGGGGTTCCTGGCGGTGAACCTGGGCTTGGCAGTCGTCGCCGTGCTCAAGGGCCGGTTCTTCCTCGGGGTCGGCGGCGTCATGATCCCGTTCCTGGCGCTGGTCGCCGCGTTGCGGTTGGCCCGGCCCGGCTCGCCCTGGTTCCGCTGGTTCTATCCGGACGGCGCGGCCAAGAGCGCCAAGGCGCGCAGGCGCGCCGCCAGACGCGGGCTGTGGGGCTGGGACAGAGCGGTCAGCGCGATGAGCGGGATGCCGCGGCGGCGGCACTGAACGATGCGAACACCCGTACGGCCGCGACCGCAGTAGCAGCAGCGTCAGGCAACCAGCTTGCGAGTCAGCCGCACCAACCGGGCGGGCGCGGTGAGCGGCAGGTAAGCCTGGCCGATCGCGTTCCCGTTCGCCGGCAGCGTCGCAGGATCCGGGTTCGGGCTGCGATCCCCGGTCCACCCGGGCCAGCGGCGCCCCTGCGACGCCGCCAGGACGACGACCACAGCGCCGCAGCACGTGCCGACCCGGCCATTCCACCCCAGGCTTCCGAAACGCAGCACCATCAACGCGACCGCGGACACCGCCAGGCCGATCCACACCAACACGCGAGCCGGCAGACGATCGGGAAGCGGATGCCACCAGTCGTCGACCACCACACCCGTGAGGATCCCCGCCACCACCCCGAGACCGACAGCCAACGGCACCTTCCACCGCCACCACACCCGGTCACGATCGGCCAGCAGGAGAACCCCGGCGACGGCCGCCCCGCCGACCAGGACCAGCGATTTGCACCAGGTGGTACGCAGGCGGCACCCCTGCGGGTGCCGCCTGCACTACGCGGAGAGGTTCGTGCTCACCGCCCGAACGGGATGCACAGATCGCTTGCTGATCTTCGGGTACCGTCAGCTGCGGACCGTCCTCGACCGCTACGCCCGGCACTACGACGCTGCCAGACCTCATCGGGCGCTGCACTTTCGGGCTCCGGCCGACGAGCCGAACATCATTCCGTTCCTGACAGCTCGGTGACGGTGCGCGCGGCGAAGAAGTCCCGGTCGGTGCGCTTGCGCGTCATCTCCCAGATGACGTAATTGATCCCGTTGCCGCAGATTTCCAAGTGCAGGCCCTTGCGGTCGTCGGGCCAGGCGCAGCCTGGAAACAGTCGAAGCCGCCGTTCTCGTGGTACATCTTCATGATCGCCAGCGCGCCGCGACCCGGTTCGTCACCGGGCTGGACGTCGGGAACGTTCGCCATAAGGCCCTCCTCGGGATCCGGGCAGCCACGAACCCTCAACATGCTATGCGTGTCCGGAGCAGGGACAGCCGTCCACCCGCCGGTGCCGCCCGGCGTGGCGACCGCACTACTCGAATGACGCAACCCCTCGCGCACCCTGCGCGAGTTCGTGTGAAGGATGGAGGGTGACGGCGTGGGGGGCATAGGTCCCAAGGCGACGTCGAACGTTAACGGCGTTCGTGTCGGTGAGGGTTTTGTCCTGCAATCCGGCCGAGCCCACGGAGCGGCCCTCACGCCCCTTCCACGATGAGCGAAGGAGTTTCCGCCATGCCGTTCGTGACCGTCGGCCAGGAGAACAGCGCATCCATCGATCTGTACTACGAGGACCACGGTTCCGGCCGTCCCGTGGTACTCATCCACGGCTTCCCCCTCAACGGGCGGGCCTGGGAGCGCCAGGAGCGGGCCCTGCTGGGCGCCGGACACCGTGTCATCACCTACGACCGGCGCGGGTTCGGCCGCTCCAGCCAGCCTGTCACCGGGTACAACTACGACACCTTTGCCGCAGACCTCGACAAGGTGCTCCATGCCCTGGACCTGAACGAGGTCGATCTCGCGGGGCACTCCATGGGCGGTGGCGAGATCGTCCGCTACCTCGGGAAGTTCGGCTCTGCGCGGATCCGCAAGGCCGTGATCGTCTCCGGCGTGCCGCCGTACCTGCTCAAGACGCCCGAAACGCCGCACGGCGTGCCGCAAAGCGTCTTCGACGAGATCGCCGATGCGCTGACCGCCGACCGTGCGGCGTACTTCACCGAGTGGAACAAGAACTTCTTCAACCTCGACCAGACGCTCGGCAAGCGCATCAGCCCCGAGGTCGTGCAGGACGCGTGGAACACCGCGGTCGGCGCCTCCCCGCAGGGGACAATCGCGTGCGTCCCGACCTGGCACGAGGACTTCCGCGGCGACTGCGCGAAGATCGACATCCCGGTGCTGGTGCTGCACGGCACCGAAGACCGGATCCTGCCGATCGAGGCGTGCGGCCCGCGGACCCACGAGCTGATCTCCGGCAGCGAGTACATGGCGATCGAGGGCGCCGGGCACGGTCTGTGCTGGACGCACGCCGATGAGGTCAACGCCGAGTTGCTCAGGTTCCTGAAGTAGCCGTAGTGCGCGGCCGGGGCGTGGTCCCCCGTGGCCGCACTGCCCAAGGCCCCTGCCATGCCCGAAGCCACGGCTTCCCGGCAGGGGCTCTCGTGGTATCCGAGAAGCACGGAAGGAACGAAGACGATGTCTGAAAATATCGAAGCTGCCCCGGTAGCTACCCCGACAACCTGTAGGCCTCGGAAATAGAATGAGCCTGTGACCTGGGCGCATGCAGCCTCTGATCGTCGAGCTGAGATCCTGGCGTCGCGATGTTCTTGTCGATTGCTTACCGGGTAGCGCGGCACGAGAACGCGGTCCTGCGGCGCCAGATCGTCCGGGTTCGCTACGAGCGGGCCGACCGGTTCTGGTTGGCGGCACTCTCCTTGCTGATCCCGCGCCGGCGCTGGGCCGAGGTGTCCCCGGTCAGCCCGGCGACCCTGTTGTCCTGGCACCATCGGCTCGTCGCCCACAAGGTGGGACTACAGCGCCCGCCGGAACCCAGGCTCGAGTCGGTCGAACTCGGCCATCAGATCGCCTCCTCGACGGTGCGGCCAGATCCTCCAGGGGATTCCAGGGCTCGTCGTAACACGAATCTAAGAGCCCTGATTTTAGTGTTTGTCTGGTTGCCCGCGCCTGCCGTATACACGACGTACGTCGTGTATACGGCGCGCTGCGGGTGAGGCCGGGATCGCGGCGGCGCACGCAGATGGCGGGGCTGGTCAGTCAATCGCGGCTCGTGTTGTGGGGGTGAGTAGTTCGACCAGTTCGGAGATGTCGTCCATCTTGTCCAGGGCGAGCACGGCCGATTCGATGGCGGCTCGGCGGTCGCTGGAGATGATGGAGTGGGTGAGGTTGCGGTATTTCTCGACGATGTCGTCGTTGCTGAGCTGTCGGTCTCCGGTTCCGCGCGGGTGCACGGTGGTCTTCTCATGCACTGAGCCGTCCTTGAGTGTGACCACCACGCGTGTGGTCAGTCGCTCCTCGACGGGCAGCGCGTCGTATTTCGCTTCGTGGCGGGTGGTGGTGCGGTCGATCAGGTTCCACACCTCGTCGCTGTTGATTTTGTCCGCTGCGAACTCGTCGATCAGCACGTTGCCGTCCAGTAGCGCTACGGCGACCGTGTAGGCGACGTTCATTTGCGCGCCGATCGCCTCCAGCGGCCGCTCGGCTTTCCAGCCGCCGTGTCCGTAGGCAGCCTCGGGCATGTCGATCTCAATGCTCTTGACCTCGTCGGGCTTGACTCCCTGCTCGCGCAGCGCGATTGCCGAGTCGATGGCCGCGTGCAGCAGACCCATGGCGGAGTACGGCTTGACGGCGATCCGGTTGGTCTCCCAGAAGTCTCCGAGCCTTGCGTAGATCTGTGTGGCGTCCGGGTTGTGGCCTTCACCGAACGCGGCGAGATACCCGCCGTACTTACGCTCGAAGACCCGCTTGATGCCCACGTAACCTACTGCGGCCAGCGCGGCCCCCGTCAGCCCGTTGCGGGAGGCGAACCCGTGCTGCATGCGCTTGACCATCGACTCGAACTGCGCCGCCATCAGGCCGCACGCCTGGGTGGCGCCGATGCCGAAGGCGTCCTCGAAGCCGGCCGCGTCCAGCCCGTAGAGCTTGCCCGCCGCCGCGGCGCTGGCCAGGGGGCCGAATACGGTGCCGGAATGCCAGCCTCGCGAAAGCATGTCCAATCCGCCCAATGCCATACCGACTCGCGGTCCCGTCTCGTAGCCGAGGATCGCGCCGAGCAGGAAGTCGGCGCCGGTTACCTTTCCGAGCCGGGAGGCTGCGCCGAGCATGGCGGGTAGCACGATCGCGTTGCTGTGCAGCGGTGCCGTGGGGTGGTAGTCGTCGAGTTCGAAGCCTTGGATGAAGCTGGAGTTGAGCAGCGCGGCCGACGGGGGGCTTGTGGTCAGCCCGCCCCACCCGATCAGTTCGGCGCTGCCGGCGTCGTCGAGCGCGGTGATACCGTCCACGCCCTTGCGCGAGACCGGTAGCTGGGCGCCGACCAGGGCGCAGGCGACGCCGTCGAGGATCAGGTGGCGCGCGCGGTCGCGTACTTCGTAGGGGACGTCGTCGAGGCTCGTGTTAGCCACCCAGGTAGCCAGTTTCCCGGTCGGCCCGTCCGGATCGGTGGCCGAGCGTCCGGTGTTGACGGAGGCGGCGACCTTCTTGATGTTGGAGACCGTCATGATGATCTACTCCTTTTCCACCTGAAGTCGTCTTCTCGTACGTGTGCTGACGTGACTCTCCAGCGCTCGAGCGATTGGGCTGCGGGGCCACCGGACGCTCGCCTCGATCCCTGTCAGAACACGGCCTCTCGTGCGGGGCCGGGCGCGTTGCGCTAGCTGGTTGCGGTGAAGTCGCTGGACGTGATGATCTCAGCGAAGGCGGGGAGTACCTTGTTCAGGGAGTGGTCGTGGAGCTCGGCCGGGGCGGCGCAGGCGTCTCTGATCACCGAGACCTGGTAGCCAAGGTCGCTCGCATCCCGTGCAGCCGACTCGACGGCAAGGTGTGTGGCGACGCCGCAGATGGCGAGCTGTTCGACGTCTGCCGCGTGCAGAACCGCGTCCAGGATCGTCGAGGCGAACGGGCCGACCGATCCCTTGTCCAGCACCAGTTCGTCCGCCGCAGGCGCGACCTCCGAGACGATCGTGGATTCTGCCGAGCCCGCCATGTATCGCTGAGCGCGCTCGTGCTCGTCGAACCGGTACGTACGGTTGGTGCGGTTGCGGTGTTCGGCGTCGAATGCCAGATGCACGAACACGACCAGGTCGTCGCGGCCGCGAGCGGCGTCGAGGCATTGGCGGGCGTTGTCGAGAGTGCCGCGCGCTTGAACTTCGCGGGCGAGCTCGGGGGCGGTCGATCCCTCCTCGCGGCAGAAGCTTTCCTGGAGGTCGATCAGTAGTAGAGCTTGCATGCGAATCGCTCTCTTGGCCCGACGGTCAGGCCGTCGTAGATGGGTCCTCCGCCTGAATCTCAGGTAGGGACGCCCGCTCCCACAGGCTATCGCGACGCCACTCGGGCGCATCCGCGCTAGGCTATTGGGGTGGGCTTCTGCGGGGCCCCGGCCCGTGATCAGCTGGCATCGAGCAGCTGGTTGAGGGTGTGCTGCGGTGGACGCCAGCCCAGCGTCTTGCGGGGCCTGGCGTTGAGTTCGGCGGCAACATGGTTGACCCGCAGACGTCGGTGCACAGACGGGTCGGTCCGCTTGGGGAAGTATTGGCGGAGCAAGCCGTAGATGTTCTCGTTGGATCCTGCGTGGTTGAAAAACCCTGCTATAGGGTCTCACCTGCGTGAATGCTGCTGGATGGCGGCGCCGGGTACGGGATGATGATGCTCGTGTCTGCGCGTTTGGTCTACCTTCTGTTCTGCCGGATAGCCTCCTGGCTGGTGCTGTTGGGGCGCAGCAGCGCGGCCAAGGATGTAGAGCTGCTGGTACTACGCAATGAGGTGGCGGTCCTGCGCCGGGCCAACCCGAAGCCGCGCCTGGACTGGGCCGACCGGGCGTTGTTCGCGGCGCTGATCCGGCTGCTGCCCAAGCACCTTCGTGCTCACAGGCTGGTCACGCCGGGCACCGTACTGCGCTGGCATCGGCGGCTGGTGGCGGTGAAGTGGCGCCAGCCCCGGCCGCCGGGGCGCCCGCCGATCCCGGCAGAGCTCGTCGAACTGTTCCTCCGGCTGGCACGGGACAATCCGTCGTGGGGCTACACCCGTATTCAAGGGGAGCTGCGGCGTCTGGGCGACCGGGTCGCCGCGGCCACCATCCGCAAGATTCTGCGAAGCCACCGGATCCCGCCGGCACCGCAACGGGACGACGGCCCGACCTGGCGGTCGTTTCTGCAAGCTCAGGCCACGACGATTCTGGCCACCGACTTGTTCCAGCAGACCCCGAAGATGAACGCTTTCGCCGAACGCTGGGTGAAAACGGTCCGTGCCGAGTGCACCGGCCGCATGCTCATCGTCAGCGACCACCACCTGCGGGTCGTCCTCGACCAGTACACGGAGCACTACAACGCCGGACGGGCGCATCAAGGCCACGCGCTGAGCCTGCGCGCACCCCTGGACGACCCGAACGTCATCCCGTTCCCGGCTCAACGGATCGCCCGAACAAAGATCCTCGGCGGCCTGATCAATGAATACGATGCGGCAGCATAGCCCCAGCTCAGCACCCCGGCAGGGTTATTGGACCCCACAGGCCTGCAGGCCTTATCAGGGCTGGTTTGTGGTGGCTTCGCGCCCACGACTGGCTACTCAACCGCTGCGACCCGAGCTGTGACGCGCGAAACCGCTAAAAGACCTGGTCAAGGCCCTGTGGCCCCCAAGTGGCCCCCAAAAGCCCTCGGAGGGGCTGGAAGCATAGCTGCGACTGGAAAGCATAAAGGCCGGTTGACCTGGGGATATCCCCAAGGAAACCGGCCTTCGTCGCGGTCGGGCTGACAGGATTTGAACCTGCGACCCCTTGACCCCCAGTCAAGTGCGCTACCAAGCTGCGCTACAGCCCGCCGCCCGCATCAGCGGGCAGGAAGACCATACCGCACCTGGGGCCTCCGAATCACATCGGTTGGCGGTGGCGCGCCGTGGGTTGTGCGATGGGGGGCAGGGAGGGGGCGGGGAGCCCTTACTTCTTGCGGTCCTTGTTCTTCTGGCGGACCTTTACCGAGATTTGGATCGGTGATCCGACGAAGCCGAATTCCTCGCGGAGGCGGCGTTCGATGAAGCGGCGGTAGCCTGCCTCGATGAAGCCGCTGGCGAACAGGACGAACCTGGGGGGCCTGGTTGAGGCTTGGGTGCCGAAGAGGATTCTTGGCTGCTTGCCGCCTCGGAGGGGGTGGGGGTGCTCTGCTACCAGGGTGCCTAGGAAGGCGTTCAGCTTTGCTGTGGGGACGCGGGTTTCCCAGCCCTCCAGTGCTGCTTCCAGGGCCGGGACGAGCTTGTCCACGTGCCTTCCTGTTCTGGCTGCCAGGTTCACGCGGGGGGCCCAGCGGACTTGGACCAGGTCGCGTTCGATTTCTCGTTCGAGGTAGTAGCGGCGTTCCTCGTCCATCAGGTCCCACTTGTTGTAGGCGATGACGAGGGCTCGGCCGGCTTCGGCGACCATGGTGATGATGCGGAGGTCCTGCTCGGTGAGGCTGTCGGAGGCGTCGACGAGGACTACGGCTACCTCCGCCTTCTCGATGGCTGCCTGGGTGCGCAGGGAGGCGTAGAAGTCGGCTCCGTAGGTTTGGTGGACGCGGCGGCGGATGCCGGCTGTGTCGACGAAGCGCCAGGTTTTGCCGCCGAGGTCGATCAGTTCGTCGACGGGGTCGCGGGTGGTGCCGGCGGTGGGGTCGACGACGACGCGCTCCTCGCCTGCCAGCTTGTTCAGCAGGGAGCTTTTGCCGGTGTTGGGCTTGCCGACCAGGGCTACGCGGCGGGGGCCGCCCATGGGGATGCCGAAGCTGACGGCCGGGGTGGCCGGGAGGACGTCCAGGACGGCGTCCAGGAGGTCGCCTGAGCCTCGTCCGTGCAGGGCCGAGACGGCGAAGGGCTCGCCCAGGCCCAGGTTCCACAGCTCTGCCGCGGCGGCCTCGGTGCGCTGGTCGTCCACCTTGTTCGCGGCCAGGACCACCGGCTTGCCGGCTTTGCGCAGGACGCGGACGACGGCTTCGTCGGTGTCCGTGATGCCGACGGTGGCGTCCACCACGAACATCACCGCGTCCGCGGCGTTGATGGCGGCCTCGGCCTGGAAGGCCACGGCCTTGGCCATGCCCTCCACGTCGCGCTCCCAGCCGCCGGTGTCGACCAGGGTGAAGCGGCGGCCGTTCCAGTGGGCGTCGTAGGAGACCCGGTCGCGGGTGACGCCGGGGACGTCCTGGACCACGGCCTCGCGGCGGCCCAGGATGCGGTTCACCAGGGTGGACTTGCCCACGTTGGGGCGGCCGACGACGGCCAGTACCGGCAGGCGGACGTTGTCGCCCTCGCCCCGGTCCCATTCCTCGGCCTCGAGTCCCTCGGCGTAGGCCTCGTAGTCGAAGTCCTCGTCGAAGTAACCCACGTCTGAGGCGCCGGCGGTGGCGGTGCTCAGGTCGCCGGGAGTGTAGTCCTCGGTGTCGGGCTGCATCAGGCATTCCTCATGTTCGTAATGCGCGCTTACCTAGAAGCGCGTCTCGTAAAAGCGTTCGGCCGGCGGTTCCCCCTTGCGTTCGCGGGGAGTCGCCGACCGGAGCGCGTCAGTCTTGGCGTCCGTGTCCGTGTCTAATTGTCGCGCCCGGTGAGCTGCTTGGCGTACTGCAGGTGCGCCGCCAGGCGGATCCGGAGTTCTTCGCTGATGGCGGCGATCTTCTGCCGCCGGCCCAGGCCCTCGGACCCCTGGGACAACTCCTCCAGGGTCAGCGGTGTTCCGTACACCAGGTCCAGGTGGGTGCGGGGGGTCGGCAGGGAGCCGATTGTGCGGCCGTTCGTGGCCGTCCCGAGGACGGCCACCGGCAGGACCGGGGCACCGGTGGCCACCGCGAAGTAGGCCAGGCCGTTGTGCACCGACTCGAACTCGCTGGTGGTGCGGGTGCCCTCGGGGAAGACGCCCAGGACGCCGCCGGAGCGCAGGGCGGCCAGGCCCGCCTGGACCGCCGCGCGGTCCGGGTGGTCCCGGTCGACCGGGATCTGGCCGAGCCCGAGCAGTATCGGGCCCAGGGGGCCGACGAACATCTCCTTCTTGACCAGGAAGTGCACCGGGCGGGGGGCCACGCCGGCGATCAGCGGGCCGTCCAGGAAGCCGGTGTGGTTGCCGGCCATCAGCAGCGAGCCCTCGGCCGGGACGTTGGCGATGTTGTGCTGGGTGACGTGCCACAGCGAGTGCATGAGCGGTATACCGATGCGGTGCGCGCGCTTGGCGCCGCGGGCGCTGGGCGTCGTGCGGTCGTGCCCGCCGGAGCGGTTCCGGGCCTGGCCCTGGTCGGACGTCCCGTTTGCGGTGCCCGGCCGGCCCCGCCACGGGACCGACGGTCGGTGTGCATCTCGGAGAACCTTCATCTGGTGAGTCCCACCCCTTGGGAGGCGTCCGGCGCGGTGCCCTCGGCCGTGTGGATGACGATGCCGGCGACCTTCTCGATCACCTGCTCCAGTGTCAGCTCGGTGGCGTCGACCACCACCGCCCCCGGCGCCGCGGCCAGCGCGTTGGTCCGGCTGTCGACGCTGTCGCGGCGGGTCAGCGCCTCGCGGGTGGCCGCCACGGAGTCGGCCGCGCCCCCGCCGTTGGTCCCGTTCGCGGTGTTCTCCGCGCTGCGGCGGGCCGCGCGGGCGTCCTCGGAGGCGGTCAGGAAGACCTTCGCCGCGGCGTCCGGGGCCACCACCGAGGCGATGTCCCGGCCCTCGACCACGATGCCGCCGGCCCCGATGATCTCCCGTTGCAGCTCGATCAGCCGGGCCCGCACCTCCGGCACCGCGGCCACCGCGCTCACCGTGCCGGTGACGTCGGCCTCGCGGATCGCGGCGGCCACGTCGTGGCCGTCCACGCTGATCCGCGGCGCGGCCGGGTCGGTCCCGGAGACGATCCGCGGCGACCCCGCGTCGGCCGCGACCGCGGCGGCGTCGGCGATGTCGATCTTGTTCTGCAGCATCCAGTACGTCATCGCCCGGTACTGCGCGCCGGTGTCCAGGTAGCGCAGCCCCAGCCGCGCCGCGACCCCGCGCGACACGCTCGACTTGCCCGACCCGGAGGGGCCGTCGATGGCGACGACCATCCCGGACAGGGCCTGCTGGCTGGGCAGCGACATACCGGTGACTCCAGAGAGGTGATGAGAGGTGATGAGAAGTGGTCGAAGAGGTGGGACCTGCGGCCCATCAAGACTATCTGGTGGCGGGGCTCACGGGATTCGCATTGGCCCGGTGGTCCCCCGGATTGGTTGGATGGGCCGATCATCAGGAGGTGGGTGCGGTGGACTGGATCGTCCTGGCCGTCTCGGGGTGCATGGAAGCGGTCTGGGCGACCGCGTTGGGCAAGTCCGAGGGGCTGCACCGGCTCGGGCCGACGGCGCTGTTCGGGGTGGGGCTGCTGCTGAGCATGGCCGGGCTCGCCTACGCGCTGCGCACGCTCCCGGTCGGCACCGGCTATGCCGTCTGGGTGGGCATCGGGGCGGTGCTGACCGTGGCGTACGGGATGGTGTTCGACGGGGAGACGGTGTCGGCGGCGAAGGTGCTGCTGCTGGCCGGGATCGTCGGGTGTGTGATTGGTCTCAAAGCGCTGCACTGAGCCACTCAAAACGCTGCACTGAGGCAGGGAAGTGAGCAGTTCAGGGCAGCAGAGGCGTCAGGGCGCGACGATGTGCGAGATCCCGACGCCGCCGCGCCGGGTCGCGCCGTACCGCTCGATCTCCTTGGCCAGGTCCAGCGGCAGCGTGAACGAGCCCTCCGGCAGCTGCGCGCCGGCGACCAGGTCGGCCGGCACCAGCCAGGACATCTCGAACTCGAGGCCGTCCGGGTCGTGCGCGTACAGGGCCTTGGTGGTGCCGTGGTCGCTGGCGCCGACCAGGGCGCCGTGCTGCTTCAGCACGTCCTCGAAGCGCGCCAGTTCCTGGAGCGTGTCCACTTCCCACGCCAGGTGGTACAGACCCACCCGGGAGCGGCCGGCCTCGGAGGAGCCGGCCTGCGCGCCGACCGCGAACAGGCCCAGGTCGTGGTCGTTGGTGGAGCCGGGCGCGCGGAGGAACGCGGCGTTAGGGGCCTGCGTCAGCACTTCGAATCCGAGCAGGTCGCGGTAGAAGGCCACACTGCGGTCCACCTCCCGGACGAACAGCACGGCGTGGTTGAGACGGGTCACGGGCATCGTTCGGGCTCTTTCTTCGGGAAGGGGTGCCCCTCCATCGTCCCCGGACGCTCTACACTGCCGCAAGCGCGGATCAGGTGCGCAGCGGGACGCTGTGCGACTGGAACTTCTTGGGGGGAGTGCGTTGAGCGAGGCCGGTGTGCCCGGGATGGGCCTGAAACTCGGCCCGGAGGTGCTGCGGAGCACCGACGGCGTCTGGTACTCCGCCACCGGAGCCGACGGCGGCACGTTGGGCGTGCTGCGGTTCGAGCCGGCGCGGGTGCAGGCGGCCGGGGGCGTGGAACGGCTGGTCGAGCGGACCGTCGCGGCGCGCGGCGGGCTGCTGCCCGGCACGCTGCCGGTGCTGGACCTGGTGCAGGACGCCGGGCGCATCTGGCTGATCACGCCGGTCGTGCCGGAGGCCGGGCCGGCCGCCCGCACGGTCGCGCTGCTGCTCGGCTCGGCGCCGGTGAGCGGGCTCGCCGCGACCGGCCACGGGATCAAGGAGCCCGCGAAGAAGGACCTGAAGGACGGGCTGCCCAGCCGGGTCATCCGCGGCTTCGTCGGCCTCGTGCTGGTCGGCGCGGTGCTCGGGGCGGCGGCGTTCGCGGCGGTGCAGCTGCGGGACAAGAAGGCCGTGCGGCCGGTGCAGATCTCGAGCATCTCCGTGCACAACTACGCTCCGGTGAAGCCCTCCGGGATCTGCGACACCTCGGTGGACATGGTCGCGGAGCTGACGACCAACGGCGGGACCGGGGTCGTGGACTACGAGTGGGACATCCCGGCGAAGAACCACACGACCCAGGCCGTCACGGGAGCCGAGACGGTGAGCGGCAAGTCGCCGGAGGTGCATCTGGCCTGGCAGCTGAAGCTGACCGGGAGCGGGACGGTCACCGCGACGTTCCGGATCACCAATCCCCAGGTGCTGGCGCCAGGAGCTGAGACGCAGAGCGCCGGCGATCTGAAGTATCAGTGCCCGTGACGGGCCGAAGGCATCACCCCTCCAGCAGCGCCTGCCCCAAGTAGCCACCCGGCGCCGGGGCCGGGACCATCGCGAACAGCGCGCTGGTCTCGTGCGTGGTGAACCGGTTCAAGGCGTCCATATTGCGCGTCAGCCGCTGCTGGACCGGGATGAAGCCGCGGGCCGGATCGGCCTGCCAGGCCAGGAACAGCAGTCCGGCGTCGGGTTCGCCGTCGGCGGTGAGGCCGTCGTCGTAGCTCAGGCCGCGACGCAGCATCGCGGCGCCGCCGTTGCCGGCCGCGGCGGCCAGGCGGATGTGGGCGTCGCCGCGGATGGCCAGGGAGCCGTCGGGGTTCTGGCCCGCGAGGTTGACCGGTGTGTGCTCGGTGCCGCCGGACAGCGGCGCGCCGGTGTCCTTGCGGCGGCCGATGACCCGCTCCTGCTGGGCGACGGTCTGGGCGTCCCAGGAGGTCAGCAGCATCCTGATGCGGCGGAAGACGAGGTAGGAGCCGCCGCGCATCCAGGCCGTGGCGTCGTCGGGGGCGACGTACACCTTGCTCGCGAAGTCCGGCTGCGCCGGCGCCGGGTTGTTGGTCCCGTCGAGCTGGCCCATGAGGTTGCGGCCGGTGGCGGTCGGGTCGGGCGAGGAGCCCGGCGCGCGGCTGAACCCGGACATGACCCAGCGCGGCTTGGCGGTTCCGGCGGCGGCGCGCGTCAGGGTGCGCAGCGCGTGGAAGACCACGAGCGCGTCGTCGGCGGCCAGCACCACGCCGAGGTCGCCGTCGCTGCGGGCGGCGTCGAGCTTCTCGGTGCCGAAGGCGGGAAGGGGGGCCAGCTGCGGCGGCCGTCGGGCGGCATCGAGGCCGGCCTTGCCGAACAGCGAGGGGCCGAAGCCGACCGTGATGGTGAGGGAGCAGGGGCCGCTGCCCAGGGCGGTGGTGTCGGCGTCGGCGGCGGGGGAGCGGCCGGCGGACAGGGCGGCGATGGCCGCGCTCCAGGCCCGCATCAGGGCCTTGAGCTGGGCCGGAGACGTGCCGGGGAGCAGGTCGAAGGCGGCGACGGTGCCGTGGCCCTGCTGGATCGCGGGGACGGAGATGCCCGCCTGGTGCGGGAAGGGGGCCGCGACGGTCGCGGTGCCGAGGCCGGTGACGCGGTCGGCGGCCGGCGTGGCTTTGCTGCCGTCGTCGACCAGCAGGGCCGAGGCGGTGGCACCGATCGCGACGCCGCCGAGGCCGGTGGCGCCGGTGGCCAGGAAGGCGCGGCGGGTGGGGAGCTTCACAGGACTCTCGCTTACTTGCTCACTGTGGTGTTCAGGATGACCGTGGCCTGGTCGATGTCGGTGGTCCGCACCGTGACCAGCACCTGCCAGGCGCCGGACATCGGCACGACCACGCCGCTCGCCGTGTAGTGGCCCGGCCCGGCGGGCTGGAGCTTGATCTTGATCGGGCCCAGCTGCTGCGCCGGCAGCGCCAGCGAGGCGTCGACCTCGGGGACCGCTTCCGGCTTGCCGGTCTTGTCCAGGACGTCGATGACCACCTGGGCCGTGCCGACCCGCGCCGGGTCCAGCGTGACCCGCACCGTGCCGGTGCCGTCGGCGGATCCGGTGTCGAACGGGGAGGCGACCGTCACCGGGCCGGCCTTCGCCGCCGTGTCGGCGGCCGGCTGCGACTCCACGAGCAGCGCCGTCACCGCCAGCACCACGATCGCCAGGCCGAACTCGGCCGCGACCGAGCGCCGCAGCCGGGCCAGGTCCGGGGAGGTGGCCGCGAGGGTCTGGAGCGCAGGCTTCTGGAACGCAAGGATCCGGCGCGCGAGGAAGCCCAGCGCGAGCAGAACCACGAAGAGGCTGGACTTGATGACCAGCATCCGGCCGTAGTCGGTGCCGAACAGCGCGTCCCAGTGCCGGACCTGGCGCCAGCCCTGGTAGACGCCGGTGGCGGCCAGGACGCAGACCGCAGCGAAGGCCGTGGTCGAGAAGCGGCGGACCAGTATCAGGCGCTCGTCGTCGGTGATGCCGACGACTTGGGGTCCCAATACGGACGAGGCCAGCGCGGCCAGACCGCCGACCCACGCCGCCATCGCCAGCAGGTGCAGCACGTCGGCCGGCAGCGCCAGCGCGACCTGCGAGCCGGTGCCGGAGTGGTCGGCGACCGACCAGGTCAGCGCCAGTCCCACGGCCAGCGCCGCGCCGACGCCGCCGACCGCCCGCCGGGTGCGCACCGAGGACTCGGCGAGCCGGGTCGCGATCCACGACACCAGCACCCCGGCCGCGCCGAGCAGCATCAGCCGCCAGGCCAGGGCCTTGCCCAGGCGGGTGTTCAGGGTCGCGCGCAGCACGTCCACGTCGGTGACGCGCCCGATGCCGAACCCGCCGCCGTAAGGACCCTGCAACAGCAGGGCGGCGACGGTGCCGAGCAGCAGTGCGAACCAGCCGCCGCCGATCAGCAGCCGCAGCCGCCGGTCGCCGGCCAGCTTCGGGGCGAAGGCGACCAGCAGCAGCGCGCCGCCGGCCAGCGCCGCGAAGCCGAGGTAGGCCAGCCAGCGCGCGATGCCGAACAGCACGCCGACCGTGCGCGAACCGCTCGGCGCGGCCGCGGCGCCTCCGGCGTTCGGCGCGGAGGTGGTGCCGATGGAGAACGTCCAGGCGCCGCGCACCGGATGGGAGTCCGCTGAGATGACCCGCCAGGAGACGACATAGGTGCCGTTCTTCAAGCCGGGCTTCAACGGCACGGATGCCGTCTCCGGCTTGCCGTCCAGGTGGTCGGCCGTGCCGACCTCGACCTGCGAGCCGTCCGGGGCGAACACCCGCAGTGCGCCGAGCTGGAGGGACACCGCCTCGTCGTAGGTGACGGTGACCCGGGCCGGGGCGGTCGCCAGCAGCGCGCCGTCGGCCGGGTCGGTGGTCACCACGGTGGCGTGTGCGGACGCCATCGGTGCGCTGGCCAGGCCCCATATACACAGGACCGCGGTCAGGACCGCGACGACATACCGGCGTATGCCGCTGCCGGTGCCGCCGGCCCGAGCGGCGGCCCTCGCCGCCGCCGCGGGCCGAGCGGTCCTCATCGCCCCGTCCTCATTGGCCCGGTGCCTGATCGGCGATCCCGATCACCGGCGCGGTCACCGTGATCGGCGCGGAGGCGGCGAACGACAATGTCAGCCGCACGGAGGTCCCGGGCTTCAGCGGTCCCGGATCCTCGATCATCACGTGGTTGCCTCCGGGGGAGAAGTCCAGGCTCCCGTGCGCGGGCACCGGCGCCGTGGTCAGCGCGACCATCTTGGCGCCGTTGGTGGTGTGCATCGTGGCGTGCCCGGTCGAGGCCGCGACCGCGGTGAGCGTGTCGTCGGTGCCGCCGGAGTTGGCGATGGTGAAGTACGCCGCGGCCTCGGCGGGGTTCGCCGGCTCGCGGACGTAGGCGTCGCTCACCGCCAGCTTCGCCCCGTGCGGCCCGGTGCCGCCGCCGGACCACAGCAGCAGGCTCGCGCCGGCGGCCAGGACCACCACCGGGGCGGCCAGCGCGCCGGCCCTCAGCGGGAGGTTCACGTCAGCAGGCTGATGTCGTGGGCGATGTCCTTCGGGGCGACGCCGGCCAGCCACACCACATGTGCCAGGCCGTCGGTGCCGAAGGCGTTGACCTGGGTGCCGTGGTCCACCTCGATCGTGCCGTCGGGGTTCTTCACCGGCGGCGCGACCGGGGTCGCGGCCAGCTTCGCGGTGTCGTCGACCTGCGCGACCGTGCCGGTCAGGCCGACGAAGTCCGGGTTGAACTTGCCCAGCCAGGCCTTCAGCACCGGCGCGGTGTCCCGGTCCGGGTCGGTGGTGACGAACACGACCTGCACCTTGGCGGCCTTGTCGGCCGGCAGCAGACGCAGCGCCGAGGCCAGGTCGGCCATGGTGGTCGGGCACTCGTCCGGGCAGTGGGTGTAGCCGAAGTAGACCAGCGTCAGCTTGCCGGCGGCGTTGGCCTTCAGGTCGTAGGGCTTGCCGTTGAAGTCGGTGAGGGTGACCGCCGGGATCGGGGTGGGGATCGCCAGCTCGGTGCCCTTGTACTCGGACTGCTGCGTGGAGACCCCGGAGGCCTGCGCGACCTCCTGGGAGGGGCTGGCGCAGGCGGTGGTGCTGAGCACGGCCAGCGCCCCGATGGCCGCAGCCATCGGGACGAGGCGTGCGATCCGGGTGGACCGCGGGTTCATGATTCTTCTTCTCTTCCGGGTCGGGATCAGGTGTGTTTCAGAGCCGGCTCAGGACCGGCTCAGGAGGACGAGGTGTCTTTGCGGCGCAGTGCGACGATCGCGGTGCCGAAGCCCAAGGCGCCGACGATGAGGCCGGCGACGCCCAGGGTGCGGGCGCTGGTGTCGCTGCTGCTGGAGCTGCCGGACCCGGCCTTGGCGTCGCCGTCGGCCGCCAGGCTCACCGAGGGTGCGGTGGTCGGGGCGCCGGTCGGGGTGGTGGCGGTGCTGCCGGCCGGGGTGGTCGTGCTGCCCGAGCCGGTCGCGCCGGTCGCGCCGGTCGTGCTGCCGTTGGCGGCGGCGGCCGGCGTCAGGTGCAGCACGGGTGCCGGGTGGTCCGGCGCGGGCTGGCCGGGCTGCTGCAGGTCGATCCAGCGGACGACGTTGCCGTCGGAGTAGGTCTGCAGCGCCTTGAACACGATCTGGTCGGTGTCCTTCGGCAGCGGCCCGAGCGAGACGTCGAACTCCTGGAACTGCCCCGGGTCGATCTTGCCGCCGGTCCAGACGATCTTGCTGACCGCCGCGGTGACCTCGCCGTCGCCGGTCTTGATCGGCGTGGCCAGTTGGCTGGTGGTCGTCGTCGCGGTCCAGCCGGGGACCGGCCGCACCGACACCGAGGCGATCGGGTGGTCCACCGGGATGTCGACCTCCAGGGCGGTCGTCGAGGCGTTCGCCTCCTCGTTCGGCACCCGGAAGGAGACCTTGGTGTACCCGCCCTGCGACACGGAGTTGGGGTTCACCGTGACGTGCGCCTCGGCGGCCGAGGCCGCGGCGAGCAGCGACGCGGCGGCGGTGGCGAGCAGGACAGCGGTCCGGCGCGTGCCGGAGGTGAGCTTCGTGGACATGCCTATCCATGGGATGGGGCCACGCGGGATGGGGCGTGGCGGATCGATGACGGTCGAGGGCCGCACCGGACCGGCACGCGTCGGGGAGTCGCGAGGACCCCCGGCAGCGGTGTCAGACGAATGCGGCGGCCGTCATCGGCGGTCCGCGCCGCGCGACGTCGAAGCGCAGGAGCCGCCCGGGCCCGACCCGCGCCGGGGTGCGCGTGACGAGCGCTGCGGCACGCCGCGGCGGCGTCCATGCCGCCGCCACGAGCGCGCAGACCAGCAGCACCAGCGGCTCGATGAGGGCCAGCCCGAGCGTGCGGGCCAGCGACCACACCGCCGCCTCGCCGCGGCGCAGCCACCAGGCGGCGACCAGCGCGGCGACGACGTGCGCGGCCAGCATGCCGCCGGTCATCGAGTGGTGCGGCGCGGCGGCCATGGGCGGCATGGCGACGTTGTGCATCGCCTGGGTGACCCCGGCCGGCTCGGTGTGGCCGCACCAGAATTCGCCGCGCGGCGGCATCGCCATCGGCATGCTCATGTGGTCGGCACTGTCCTGAGCGGCCGCGAAGAGCTGGTGCAGCCCGAGCTGCACGCCCGCCATCAGGACCAGGATGGTCGGCAGCCCGCGCTCGCGATGGGTGAGCGGCGCCGCGACCAGGAAGACGGCGCCGCCGCCGACGAACAGTGCCCACACGGGAATCGCGCCGACCGAGAAAGCATCGTGCCCGACCGCGCCGACCAGGACACAGAGCGCGGCGAAGACCGCGGCGCGCGCTGTGCGCAGCGTCGGCGGCTGGGGCTTCTCGGGCCCTGGCGCTGGCTTTGGCTTTGGCGCGATGGTCGGCATGGCACCAGACATGGTGCCAGGCGTGATCGGTCGGGACGGAAGCGGGGTCGCTAAGCGGCCGCCAGCAACCGGTCCAGCTGCCCCATCGCCCGCCGGGTGGCCAGCGCGATGCCCGGCGCCGAGGCGCGCACGGCCATCGCCGCCGGCCGCGTCGCGTCGATCGCCATCGTCCACGCGACCCGGGTGCCGGCCGGGGTCGTCAGGACGGTCCACTGCTCGGCCATGGCGCGGATGCCGGGGACGGTGGTGCGCTCGATGCGGTACGCGTAGCGGTGCGGGGTGTCCCAGGCGAGGACCTCCTCGTGGAACGCGACGCCGCCGACCAGCTTCACCCGGCGTTTCGTGCCGACGCCGAAGGGCGCCGCGCCGCCGTACTCCGCCGCCGCGACCGCGCCGTACCAGCGGGGGAGCGCCGCGACGTCGTGCGCTATGGCGTCGAAGACCGCCTCGGGCGTGGCGTGCAGGGTGTTGGCGAAGGACAGGCGCAGCGGGGCCGTCGCCAGGAAATCGAGGTCTACCGGTCGGGTCGCGTACATGCGTTCAGCTTATGCGGCTGACCAGCAGGGCCCTGTCGTCCCCGGCGTATGCCTCGCCGGGCAGGCGCATGAGCTGCCGGCAGACCGTCTCCGGCGTCTCGGTGCACACCAGCTGGGCCGCCATCCGCAGCCGCTCCATGCCGTCCTCGATGTCGTCGCCGGGCTTCTCGACCAGGCCGTCGGTGTACAGCACCAGCATGTCCGCCGGGGCCAGCATGAACTGCGCGACCGGCCGGTACTCGGTCTCGCGGACGCCCAGCGGCAGGCCCTTGGCCTGGTCCAGCCACTGCGTGCTGGCGGTGCCCTCGCGCTCGCCCACCAGCAGCGGGGGCGGGTGGCCGGCGCCGCTGTAGCGGACGCGGCCGGTGGCGCGGTCCAGGACCAGCACGCAGGCGGTCGCGGTGGTGTCGTGCGGGAGGTAGGCCGTGACGAAGCGGTCCAGGCGGCGCAGGATCTCCGCCGGGTCGTCGGTGTCCAGGGCGTAGGCGCGCAGGGCGTTGCGGAGCTGGGCCATCACGACCGCCTCGCCGAAGCCGTGCCCGGCCACGTCGCCGATCACCCAGGCGACGGTGCCCGGGACCGGCTCGAAGACGTCGTACCAGTCGCCGCCGACGTTGTGGTGGCGGGCCGCCGGGACGTACTCCGCGGCGGTGACCAGGCCCTTGACCTCCAGGACCGACGGGAGCAGGGAGCGCTGGAGCCGTTCGACGATCCGCGCGTCGTCGTCCTTCGGGGCGCGGGGACGCCCGGGGCCGGGGACCTGCGGCCTCGGTTGCTGCACGTCACCTCCAACGCGGGGATGGGAGCCGGGATGGGAGCCCTGGCGGGTGCGAAGGGCCTGTTCATTGTGTGCGCAGACCTTCATAGTGCGCAGATTTTTACGGGCAGCGCCTCCCGCCGCACTCAGAGTATTCCCTTAGTGACGCACAACGAAGGAGGAGCCACGGTTTTCACGCCGAAAAGCGACCCGATTCTTACCGCGTTCACAGGCGTGGGAAGCTGGGGGCGATGAAGTACCGCTTCCTGTTCCGCCCCGCCTGGCTCGCGGCGATCACGGCCCTGATCGTGCTCACCGTGGCCTTCGTCGGCCTGGGGATGTGGCAGTGGTCGCGCGCCCACCGCACGCACAAGCTGAGCCCGCAGGCCGCGGCCGCGTACGTGACGCCCGCGCCGCTGGCGCAGCTGCTCAAGGACGGGTCCCCGGCCACGGACGACGCCATCGGCCACGCGGTCAGCGTCTCGGGGGTCTTCGACGGCGGCCACCAGCTGCTGGTGCCCGACCGCCGCTTCCCGGACGGCCGCATCGGCTACATCACCATCGCCCCGCTGAAGCTGGCCGACGGCACCGTGGTCGTGGTCAGCCGCGGCTGGAGCGCGCAGAAGGTCACGCCGCCGCCGGTCCCGGCCGGCCGGGTCACCGTCACCGGCTGGCTGTCCGCCGAGGAGCCGGCCGACGGCGCCCCGCCGGACGCCTCCGACGCCGCGGCGAAGGACCCGGCGCACCTGATCGCCTCGGTGGACGTCGCGACGCTGGTGAACACCTGGCCGTACAGCAACCTGGACCAGGCCTACGTCAACCAGACGAGCGTGGCCCCGGTCGCCGACCCGGGGGCGGGGACGCTGACCGCGATCCCGGCGCCGGCCCCGCCGAACAGCTCGTCGTGGTACATCCTCAACGTCGGCTACACATTGCAGTGGTGGATGTTCGGCGTCGTGGGGCTGTGGTGGTTCGTCACCTACGTCCGGCGGCTGGCCAACCCGGTCGAGCCCGAGGACGACGAACTCGAGGACGACGAAGAAGACGAAGCAGAGTCAGAAGAGTCAGAAGCGGAACTGGAAGAGGCCGAAGCGCTCAGTCCGCTTGAGCGGGCTCCGGCGACTCCGTAGCGTTCCCGCCCTGCGCACCGACGGTGACGGCGGTCTTGGTCCGCGTCGCCTTCGAGGCGGCCTTGGCCTTCTTCTTCGCCGCCCGCTCCTGCGCCTCGGCCAGCAGCCGCTGCGTGTCGCGCACCACGATGCGCTCGTAGTAGAACGCCAGGAACGGCACCACGCCGACCAGCAGGATCAGGATGGTGCGGATCGGCTTGTACCGGGCCCGCAGGCACAGGTCGAGCGCCACGATCAGGTACAGCATGTAGCCGTAGCCGTGGATCATCGCGACCGGCTTCTCCAGCGTCTTGTTGTGGGCCCACAGCTGCAGCGGGATGACCACGAAGGTGAGCAGCAGCAGCATGGTGCCGGTGAACAGAGCCATCACGCGGTAGCGCTTGATGGCACCGGAGGTCAGCGTAGTCATTCGGAGGACCTGTCCTGGTTTTGGTGTTCGGTTCTCCGCGAGCCTACTCGCCGTTCCTCGGCGCTCCCGAAGGCGGTCGCCATCGCGGCCCCCAGTGCGGCGGCGCCCGCGACGGCCACCAGGATCGGGCGGTAGGCGTCGTCCGCCGCCGGCAGCGCGACCAGCGCCGTCGCGCCGGCGATGACCGCGACCAGGGCGATCAGGAACGCCGGGGAGGCGATCCGTTTGAGCACCCGCGGCGGGACGGTGAGCGCGTCGGTCAGGACCAGGTAGCCGGCCAGCAGCAGCGCGTCGACGCCGGCGGCCCAGGCCTGCGGCTTCCCGACGGCGACCAGGATCACGAAGGCGCCGACCAGCAGGGTGTTGCGATGGGCCAGCGCCATGTGGTGCATCCGCATCGAGGCCAGCACCGGGCGGCCGGTGTAGGGCTGGGCGAGGGCGGCGAAGATCACAGTGGCGAAGAGCAGCACGACGACCTGGTCGGTCTGCGGCGGCCAGGACCACATCGGCAGGCGGACGCCCATCACGGCCATCGCCACGCCGTAGCCGGCCCAGAATCCGCGGGTGGCCAGGAGACCGCCGCCGCCGTTTTCCGCGGCGGGGAGGGCCGAGGTGGTGCCCGAAGCCGAAGCCGAAGCCGTGGCAGACCTCGGGCCCGCGTTCTGTCCGCTCATCGGACCCTCCCGGCCAGCGGCGCCTGTTGCAGCGGAGCCAGCGCCAGATCCAGCGGCTCCAGACCGTCCCAGGACACCACCGGCACCCCCAGCTCGCCCAGCACGAACCGCACCGCCTGCCGGTCCAGCCGCCACAGCCGGAGCGCCAGCGCGTCCAGGTGGTCCGGCCTGGCGCCGGCGCTGCTTGTCGGGGCCGGCTCGTGGGCCAGCACGTCGATGACCACCAGCGGGTGGCCGCGATCGGCGAGCTCGCTGATCGCCTCGACCACGCCGGGGTCCAGCAGGGGGCTGAAGATGTAGACCAGGGCGCCGCGCGGCAGCACGCGGGTGGGCAGGCGGCTCAGGCCGCCGGTCTCGTAGGTGAAGTCCTTGCGCAGGTCCATGACCGTCTGCGCGATGCGGTACAGGTGCGCGGTGCCGGAGCCCGGCGTCAGCCACTGCACCCGGCCGGACAGGGTGACCAGGCCGATCCGGTCGTGCGCGGTCAGGTAGGCCTGGGCCAGGCCGGCGGCGCCGCGCACCGCGGTGTCCAGGGTGGAGCGCGGGCGCGGGTTGTCCAGGGCCGGCGGCTGCGGCAGGTCGGACAGCGCGTCCACGACCACCACCGCCTCCGCGGCGCGTTCGGCCTCGAAGGTGTTGACCTGCAGCTCGCGGCGCCGGGTGGTGGCCGGCCAGTTGATCCGGCGCTGGCGGTCGCCGAACACGTACGGCCGCACCTGGATGAACTCCACGCCCTCGCCCGGCGTGCGCGCCGAGTGCTCGCCGAAGCGGTCCGGGAAGCGCACCGGGGCCAGCGTGGTGTCGTCCGGGGCCGGCACCGGGAACGCCTCGACCTCGCCGAGGTCGGCGTGCAGCGAGGTGAGGCGCAGGCCGGCGGTGTCGTACACGTCGATCGCGACCGCGCCGAGCGACCAGCGGCCCCAGCGCGGGATCAGCAGCTTCACGGTGATCACGCCGCGGGCCAGGTCCAGCGACTCCAGCCGCACCCCCGAGGGCGTCGGGGCGCCGCCGAAGTCGTGGTCGTCGCGGGAGCGCGGCGGCAGATACTCCTGCCGGGTCCAGCCCGCGGCGCCGTCGGCGCCCAGCCGGATGGTCGCGGTCAGGACGTCGCCCTCGAACAAGCGGCGTTCGGGGACCTCGACCTCGGCGCGCACCCGCTTGGGATGCGAGGCGGGGTGCGCGGTGAGCATCAGCAGCGGCACCGCCGCCACCGGCACGCACCACCACGCGCCGAACGCGACCGCCGGGACCAGCGCGCAGATCGCGGCGGTCAGGAGCCTGACGGCGCGCTGGGAGGGACGCCAGACGGTCGGGGCGGGGGCCGGGGTGGTTTTTGGGCGGGTCGCCGAACCCGGCGTCGGCTCGCCGCTCATCGGGTGGCGCCGGCCGGCTTTTGCGCCGGATTCTGCCCCGGCTGCTGCGCCGGAGCCTGAACCGGGCCCGCTCCGGTGGCGTTCTGCTGGCGCGGGAGCGTCCGCGGCGTCGGCGTCGCGGCCAGCAGCGAGGCCACCACCTCGTCCGCCGAGACCCGGCGCACCCACAGTTCCGGGCGCAGGGTGATCCGGTGCGCCAGGGCCGGGACGGCGACGGCCTTCACGTCCTCGGGGATCACGTAGTCGCGTCCTGACAGGACCGCGCGGGCCCGGGCCAGCTGGACCAGCGCCAGGCCGCCGCGCGGGCTGGCGCCGACCTGGACCTGCGTGGCCGCGCGGGTGGCGTTCACCAGGGCCACCACGTAGTCCACGACGTCGGCGGCGACCTCGACCGTCTCCAGGGCGGCGCGCATCGCCAGCAGTTCGGGGGCGTCGACGATTCGTTGCAGGTCCACGCGCTCGGCCTTGCGGTCCAGCCGGCGCAGCAGCATCGCGGCCTCGTCGGCCGGCGGCAGGTAGCCCATCCGGACCCGCAGCAGGAAGCGGTCGAGCTGGGCCTCGGGCAGCGCGTAGGTGCCCTCGTACTCGATCGGGTTGTCGGTGGCCAGGACCACGAAGGCCGGGTCCAGCTGGTGGGACTTGCCGTCCACCGACACCTGGCCCTCGCCCATCGCCTCCAGCAGCGCGGCCTGGGTCTTGGGCGGCGTGCGGTTGATCTCGTCGGCCAGCAGCAGCTGGGTGAACACCGGGCCCGGCCGGAACACCATGTCGCCGCCGCGCTGGTCGTAGAACGGCGCGCCGGTGACGTCGGAGGGCAGCAGGTCCGGGGTGAACTGGATGCGGGTGAAGTCCAGGCCCAGCGCGGTGGCGAAGGACCGGGCCATCAGGGTCTTGCCGAGCCCGGGCAGGTCCTCGATCAGCACGTGGCCGCCGGCCAGCACGCCGAGCAGGACCAGTTCCAGGGCCGCGCGCTTGCCGACGACGGCCTTCTCCACCTCGTCCAGCACGGCGAGCGCCTTGCGGCAGGTCTGCTCGGGGGTCAGCTGGTCCGACATCGGTTCTCCTCTGGTCTGTTCACATCCGCTCACATCCGCTCCAGCCGTTCGATCAGCTCGGCGACCGCCCGGATCGGGATCTCGGGCGGCGGCGTGCCGGGCCGGTCGGTGCCGGCGGCTGTGCTGGTGCCCGCGCTGGTGCCTGCGCTGGTACCCGGGCCGGTGCCGGCGGCCCGGGCCGCCGCCGGGTCCACCAGCGGCCACAGGTCGGTCCCGATCAACCGCGCCGCGGCCTGCGGATCCCGGTACAGGTTCACGCCGTGCCGCTCGGCCACCCGCGCCGCGGCCAGCCGGGTCAGCTCCCGCCGCAGCCCGCGTTCGTAGCCGCCGCGCTCGCGCGTGGTGCGCAGCATGGAGGCGTACCAGGCCACGCCGATGTAGTGGCGTTCCAGTACGCGCTCGCGCACGTCGCCGTCCATCCCGAGGGTCCGGCCGGACACGCTGTACCAGGCCGCGAGCGCGACGGCCGCCACGCAGGCGCCCAGCGCCAGGCCCAGCCACCGGGTGCCCAGGACCAGCCAGGACGACAGCCCCACGACGGCGGTCATCGCCGCCAGCGCCCCGACGATAGCGAGCCACTTGCGGCGCTCGGCGGCGGACGGGCCCGGCTGGTCGCCGTCCTGCTCGTCCCGGCGCCGGTTCGCCAGCGCGCGGCGGTGGCGTTCCTGGGAGCGCTCCATGGCCGCCTGATGGTTCTCCATGTTGTTCAGGCCGCCCATCAAGGCCTCCCGCCGGCCGGTGCCGGGGAGGCGGCGGCGCCGGCCGCCCGCTGCGCGGACTCGGCGGCCAATGCCGCCGCACGCCCTTCGATGTGCACGGAGATGACGCGCAACGCCTCGCGCGCCGCGTCCCGCTTCTCCTCGGCGATGCGGTGCCGGGAGAAGCGCGCCTCGCGGAACAGTTCGGTGAGCTTGCGCGCCGGCTCCTCCGGGATGAGGTTCGCCACGGTGACCCGGCGCAGGAACTCCTCGGGGGTGTCCGTGGCCCGCCGTCCGCCGCCGCCCGCGCTCACCGCCAGCTCCATCGCCGAGTAGCAGGCGATGACGGCCTCGCGGGCGTCGCCCTCGTACTCCAGCGCTTCAGCTCCGGCCGCGACGGCCTCGGCGAGCTGCTCGAGCTCCGGGGCCAGCGGGTCGAAGTCGAGGAGCTCCAGCGCCTGCCGGGTGAACCAGCGGCGGGACAGCAGCCGGATGAGGAGGTACACCAGGAGCGCGAACACCGCGGCCAGGACCAGGAACAACAGGCTCAGCCCGATCGCGCGGGCGAAGCCGTCCTTGCCGGACTGGACGTGCATGTTCTGGCTCGGCATCGACGGGAAGCGGGGTGAGGCCGTTCCGGGCGGGGCCGGTTTCTGCACCGGGGGCGGCTCGGGCTTGCGGCCGAAGAACAGCAGCCCGATCGGTGTCAGCACGGCGGCGACGGTGAGCAGCACGGCGGTCGCCGTGCCGGCGCGGTGCAGCAGGCCGTAGCCGTCGTCGCGGTGCTTGGCGAAGTTCGTGGCGATCACCGCCAGCACGATCACCGCGGCCAGCGCCGCGATCACCCGGCCGCCGTCCCACACCCCGGTGGCCAGGCCGGCGTTCAGCCCGTCTTTGCGCCGGCCGGCCACGGCCATCGCGGCGATGGCCAGGACGACCACCGCGGCGGGCAGCCAGCGCTTGGGATTGCCGGTCATGCCGTTCCGGTGCTCTGCTCGGCGGCGCGCTTGGCGCGGATCTTCGCGGCCTGTCGGGCCAGCGCGTGCTCCAGGCCGCGGTCGATGTGCCCGCCGACCTTGCGGACCTCCTCGATCTCGACGGTCGCGACCTCGTAGACCTCCGAGGGGATGGTCCGCAGGTTCGCGGGCAGGGCCTTGACGGCCTGCCACAGCGAGATGTCGTCCATGTCCTGGGCCAGCTCGGTGTGCTTCTGCATCAGGACGACGAGGTGGCGGCGGCGCAGGTGGGCCAGGCTGTCGGCGGTCTTCAGGGCGAGCGCCCAGATCAGCAGGTTGAGCACCGGGACCGCGATCAGCCAGGTCGCGTAGTGGATGTTGTCCGCGGTCAGCCAGCCCGGCCGGTGGTGCATCCGCGCCGCGGAGTGCTTGACCTGCTGCTCCATCCAGGCCGGGAAGCCCATCACGGTCGCGGTGCCCAGCGAGGTCAGCGCGAACGGGATGCCTATGTACGCGCCCCAGCGCGGCCACGTGGTGGTGGCCTGGAGCCGGTGGCGCAGCCGCATGAACGGGCAGGGGAACAGGACCGAGGCCAGGTTGCCGGCGGCGATCGGGGCCAGCGGCAGCTCGGCGATGATCGGCCAGTTGTGCTTGACCCAGTGGTGGTCCTTGGTCAGCAGGATCACCAGGCCGGCGACGCCGAAGGCGAATCCAGCCTCGAAGATGTACAGGACCTGGTTGCGCACCCGCAGCATCCGCGCGGGGTCGCCGCCGGCGGACAGGACCTTGATGGCCCATTCCGGCTCGGCGGCCAGCTGGTTGGTCAGCGAGGCGTCGGCGGCCGCGGTGAGCACGATGGTGACGATCAGGGTCAGCGGGTCCCGGACCCGGCCGCTGAAGGGGGCCCAGTACAGGAAGGCGCCGGTTGCCAGTCCCAGGCCCATCGAGGCGAGCATCCCGAACAGCCAGTCCGGCCACACCCGCAGCACCCGTATGAGCTCCCGGGGGAGGGTCACCTTGGGGGCCGGCAGCGGTGCGGATCCGGACAGGGCCGTCGTGACGGCCTCGGTCATGGTGTGGCTCCCCCCTGTCGCGCCCCGTGAAGGCTGGTTCATGGCTCGCCAAGGGAGGATAACCCGTTTCGGCCGGCTACGGCGGGTGGCGGGCGGTCTGCCGACGGTAACCCGTCTGGCAGATCACGACAAAGCGGTTCAGCCCGGCCCCGGCCAAGCTGAACGGGACAGTCCCGGCTATTCGGTGCGGCAGCCGCAGCAGGAGGAAGCATGGTCACGGTCCGCGATGTGATGACCGAGGCACCCAAGTCGGTGCTGGAATCGGACAACCTGGTGCACGTGGCCCGGGTGCTGCGCGACGAGGACGTCGGCTGCGTGCCGGTGGTCGACGACACCGGCCGCCTGGTGGGCATGCTCACCGACCGCGACCTGGTGGTCGAGGCCATGGCCTCGAACGACGACCCGACGATCCGGCAGGCCGGGGAGCTGATGCGCGGCGGGATCCACAGCGTCGACGCCGACGCGCCGGTGACCACCGTGGTGGAGACGATGGGCCGCAACCGGGTCCGGCGGCTGCCGGTGGTCGCGGCCGGCAAGCTCGTCGGGGTGATCGGCATCGCGGATTTGGCCAAGAATTTGCCGACCGCGGCGGTCGGCGAGCTGATGGCGCTCATCTCGAAGTCGGGCCACAAGGACAAGCTGCCGTAAGGGCTGCGGGCAGGTGATTCCGGGCCGCGGGCGAGATGCCCGCCCGCGGCCCGGAATCATCGTTCAGCGACGGGTCACTTGTTCAGGCCCACCGACGCCAGCCACGTCTTGGCCACGTCCGCGGGGTCCTTCTTCTCGGTGACGACCTGCTCCAGCAGCGAGGTCAGCGTCGTGGTGTCCAGCTTGGCCGACACGCCGTTCAGCGCGTCCACGCCGGCCTGGGACAGCTTGGTCTTGTCGACCAGCGGGATCACGTTCTGCACGCCGAACAGGCCCTTGTCGTCGTTGAGGACGACGAAGCCGTTGGTCTTGATGGCCGGGGTGGTGCTGTAGAGGTCGACGACGTCCGCGTCGCCGTGCTGCAGCGCGGAGACCGTCTGCGGCCCGGAGTTGTCCAGCGGCTTGAAGTCCTTGAAGGTCAGCCCGTAGAGGCTCTGCAGGCCCACCACGCCCTGCTGCCGCGTCTTGAACTCCGGCGCCGAGCCCAGGACCAGGTCCTTGGCGTAGGGGGCGAGGTCGGAGACGTTCTTCAGGCTGTCCTTCGTGGCCAGCGCCTGGGTGACCACCAGCGAGTCGTTGTCCTGGGCGGCGGCGGGCTGCAGGATCTCCAGGTTGCTCGGCAGCTTCGCGGTCACCGCCTGGTCCACGGCGCTCTGCGAGGTCTCGGTCGCGGTCTTGTCCAGGTAGGCCAGCAGCGCGCCGTTGTACTCCGGGACCACGGTTATCGAGTCCGACTTCAACTGCTGGAACAGCACATCGCGCTGCCCGACGTTGGGTTTGCGCTCCACGGAGATGCCCTTGGCCTCCAGTGCCTGCGCGTAGATCTCCATGAGCAGCGCGTTCTCCGGGAACGCCGCCGAGGCCACGACGACCTTGGAGCCGCCCTTGGAGCTCGACGAGCAGGCGCTCAGCGCGCCGGTGGCGGCTAACGCCACCGCCAGAGCCGTGCCGAGGAGTCGTGTCCTGGAACCTGTAGTGCGCATTTGCATGTTAAATCCCCTCCGAACCAATAGACATGTCGAACCTAGCAACCCATGCCGACAACGGCAGGCTTCCCACAAAGCCGTTTCGAGACCTATTCGAGACCGTTTGTGGCTGCGACCGGCCCGGTCCGGATCAAGATGCTGTGGCGGCGCCTCCTGAAGCGCGCCGGCCGGTGGCCTCCATCACGGCAGCGCCGGCCGCCCGCCCGCCTCGGTCGGCAGCCCCGCGGCGGCCCAGGCCCGGAACCCGCCGACCAGGTCGGTGGCATTCGCCAGGCCGAGCAGTTGCAGGTCGCGGGCGGCCAGGCTGGAGGCGTAGCCCTCGTTGCAGAACACGACGACCTGCGACTCGGCGGTGACTCCCGGCAGCCGCCACTCGCTGTCCGGCGAGAGCCGCCACTCCAGGTGGATGCGCTCGACCGGCAGCGCCCCGGGTATCTCGCCCTCGGCCTCCCGGTTGGCGTGCGGCCGGATGTCGATCAGCAGGGCACCCCGGCCGCGCAGCGCGTCGGCCTCCTGGGGACTCACCCGCCGCAGTCCTGAACGGGCCTTCTCCAGGAACGTGTCCACGGAACTCAAACCAGGTCCTCCAGGCTCTGGTACTCCCGGGTGGGGAGCAGCGGGGGCGAATACGCGTGCACGGTCGCGGCGGGCCCGATACCCGTTTGCCGGACGATATGCGCGCGATCGCCGCCGAATCCGAGACCGTCACCGACCTGTAGCCTGCGCACCCCGATGGGCCCGCCGGGATAGCGGTGCTCCTCCTGCACCTCGCCGGTCAGGACGGCGAAGGAGCCGGCGGCGCCGCCGTGGTCGTGGGGCTTGGTGCCCTGGCCCGGCAGCCAGCTCAGCAGCCAGACCTCGACCCCGCGGGTCAGCGCGAGCCGCAGCCACCAGCGCTGCGGTTCGGTGTACTGGAGCAGGGGGCGCAGCCGGTCGGCGTAAGTGCCGGCCAGCGTCGCGGTCAGGTCCCGAAGCTGCGTGGGCGTCCACAGCGGGCGGTCGGGGATGACGAGCTCGTGCAGGAAAGGGTCGGCGACGTCGAGCTCAGGCGTCTGCAAGGCCGAGGACATGGCAACTCCGTGGTCCGGGATGTGGGTCGAGGTCGGGGACGGCCTCGGTACACATGCAGGACGCCACGCGCAGCAGGTCGACCGGGCGGTCGGACCAGGCGAGCAGCGGAGCGGACATGCGGTGATGGTGGCACGCGGGGGTGGGGGAGCGGCGGAGGCGTTCGGGATGTGGACGCGGATGTCTCAGCGGGTGTCGGGGAATGGATGGGCGGAGTCCGGGATGTGGGATGAGCCGCCGAGCACTCCCCGAGCACTCCCCGAGCAGCCGCCGGTCAGGCCGAGATATCAGGCCCGATGCGGCCGAGCCGCCGCCCGCCTACAGCAGCCCGACCCCCTTCAGCCAGGCGTCCGCCACCACATCGATGTCCTTCTTCTGATTCATGACCTGCTCCATCATCGCCGCCAGCGCCTCGGTGCCCAGCTTCGCCGACACCGCGTTCAGCGTCGCCGTCGCGACCGGCGTCATGCTCGCGCGGTAGGCCAGCGGCGTCACGTTCTGCGCGGTGAAGACCTGCTGGGGGTCGGCCAGGACCTTGAAGTTGTGCGAGGTGATGCTCGGGTCGGTGGTGAACAGGGTCGCCACCTGAACCGTGTCGCCGGCCAGGGCCTTGACCGTGATCGGGCCGGAGGTGTCGAGGGAGGCGAAGTCCTTGAAGGTCAGGCCGTACTTGTCCTTCAGGCCCGGCAGGCCCTGGTAGCGCTCCTTGAACTCCGGCGGGCCGCCGATGGTCATCGAGGGTGCGTACGGGGCCAGGTCCGCGATCGAGGACAGGTGGTCCTGTGCGGCCGTCGCCGCCGCGACCACCAGGGCGTTCTTGTCCTCGGCGGGGGAGGAGTCCAGGATCTCCAGTTGCGCGGGCAGCTTCGCGGCCAGGCCGGCGTTGATGTCCTGGGTGGTCGCGGCCCGGGTCTTCGAGTCCAGATACGCCAGCAATGCTCCGTTGTACTCCGGCAGCACGGTCAGCGAGCCCTGGCGGACCTGCTGGTAGAGCACCTCGCGGCTGCCGACGTTGAAGCGTGTGCCGACCTTCACGCCCTTCGCCTTCAGCGCCGAACAGTAGATGTCGGCCAGCAGGACGTTCTCCGGGAAGTCGGCAGAGCCGACCGTCACCTGGCCCTTCTTCGGTCCTGGGACCAGAGGATTGCCGTTGGTACAGGCCGTGGCGGCCAGGGCGGCGGCCGCCACGGTGGTGACAGACAGCAGAATGCGGGGGGTCTTGCTCAGGGGGGTGTTGCTCATGGGGCGTCCTTCGTACGGTCCGTGAAAGCCGGCCCCCCTGCTGCCCCCTGCAATCGCGCTAAGCGGTCTGTTTCTTCTGCCTCAATCCCGGCGAGACCAGCAGTCTGCGCAGCAGCGCGAAGAACAGCAGGTTCAGGATCGCCGCGATCACGATCAGGATCGCGCCCCCGGCCACCATCCCGTAGTCGGTGGTCGCCAGGCCGTCGATGACGAAGCGGCCCAGCCCCCCGAACGAGGAGTACGCCGCGATAGCCGTGTTCGCGATGGCGTTCACCGCCGCGAACTGGAAGCCGGTCAGGATCAGCGGCAGCGCCGCCGGGACCTCGGCGCGCCACAACACCTGCCACGGTCTCAGGCCCATGCCCTTGGCCGCGTCGGTGAGCTGCGGGTCCACGTTCCGGATGCCCTCGTACGTGTTCAGCAGGATCGGCGGGACCGTCAGCGCCACCAGGGGGATCATCACGGCGCGGAACTTCACGCCCATGACCACCACCAACAGCACCACCAGGCCCAGCGTCGGCAGCGCCCGCGCCAGGTTGGCCAGGGAGCTCACCAACGGGCCGCCGCGCTTGGAATGCCCGGTCAGCAGGCCCAGCGGGAAGGCGATGAGGGCCGCGATGAGCACCGCCTCCGCCGAGTACTCGAAGTGCTGCAGCAGACGGGTCGGGATGCCGTCGGACCCGCTCCAGTTCGCGCTCGTGGTCAGCCAGCCCCAGGCCTGGCTCAGGACGTTCACGCCGACCTCCGCTTGTTCCACGGCGTGAGCAGCCGCTGGATGATCACCAGGAGCAGGTCGCAGGCCAGGGCCAGCGCCACGATCACGACGATGCCGGTCACCGCCAGGTCCGAGCGGCTCAGCTGGGCCGCGGCCGTGAACAGGGCGCCGAAGGCCCCCACGCCGATGACCGTGCCGACGCTGACCATGCTGATGTTCCCGACCGTCGCCACCCGCAGCCCGGCCATGATCGGCGGCACCGCCAGCGGCAGGTCCACGCCGAACACCCGGCGCGTGCCGGTGTACCCCATGGCCACGGCCGCGAGCCGGACGTCTTCGGGGATCCCGCGTATGCCCTCGACGATGTTCGGGACCAGGGCGGCCAGGCTGTAGAACGACAGCGGGATGATGACCGTGGTCTGCGTCAGCCCGGTCGAGGGCACCAGCAGCACGAACAACGCGATCGAGGGCAGCGAGTAGATGACGGTCACGAGCGCGACCATCGCCGGGTAGATCTTCGGGAACCGTACGCACAGCAGCGAGATCGGCAGCGCGGCGATGAACCCGAACAGCACCGACAGCAGCGCCATGGTGAGCTGCTGCTGGATCAGTGAACCGTATGTGCCCAGATAACTGGGGATGTGGGGGAACAGGCCCGTGGACCCCACCAGGTGGCCTGTCCTCATCAGACGGTCTCCGGATTGTCGCCGTGGGGTATCTCCGGCGCGCTCTCGCTCTGCGCCGCCCTGATCGCGGGTATCAGTTCCTCCACGGAGGCCACGCCGATCACCCGGCCGTCGGCGCCCACGCCGACCGCCCGGCTGGAGGGGGACAGGATGGCCGAGTCCAGCGCCGCGCGCAGCGAGTCGGTCTCGGCGTGGAAGGTGTGCCCGTAGGAGGTCAGGTCGCCGACCGGCACCCGGCTCAGGTCGCCGTCGGCCGGCACCTGGTCCGCCGGCAGCCAGCCCAGCGGCTGCTGTGCGTCGTCCACGACCAGCAGCCACGGCTGTGCCCCGCGGCGTGCCAGCACCTCGGCCGGCGGCGCGTCCACCGCTACCACGGGCTCGGGGCGCAGCGGGACGCCGGTGGAGGAGAAGAAGGACAGCCGGCGCACGCCGCGGTCCAGGCCCAGGAAGCTCTCGACGAACGCGTTCTTCGGGTGGGCCAGCAGTTCGGCCGGGGTGTCGAACTGCTCGAGCACGCCGCCGGTGTTCAGCACCGCGACCTTGTCGCCGAGCTGGATCGCCTCGTCGATGTCGTGGGTGACGAACAGGATCGTCTTGCTCAGCTCGGACTGCAGGCGCAGCAGTTCGGTCTGCAGGTCCTTGCGCACCACGGGGTCCACGGCGCTGAAGGGCTCGTCCATGAGCAGCACCGGCGGATCGGCGGCCAGCGCCCGGGCGACGCCGACGCGCTGCTGCTGGCCGCCGGAGAGCTGGAAGGGGTAGCGCTTGGCGTGGGACTCCTCGAGCCCGACGGTGGTCAGCAGCTCCATGGCGCGGTCGCGCGCCTTCTCCTTGGACCAGCCCAGCAGCCGCGGCACGGTCATCACGTTGGCCAGGACCGTGCGGTGCGGGAACAGGCCCGCGTTCTGGATCACGTAGCCGATCCCGCGCCGCAGCTCCGGCGCGGACTTCGACCGCACGTCCACCCCGTCGATGAGGATCTCGCCGCTGGTGGGGTCGATCATCCGGTTGACCATCCGCAGCAGGGTCGTCTTGCCCGACCCCGACGGACCCACCAGCACCGTGACGCGGCCGCTGTCAGCGGTCAGGTCCGTCGCGGCGACGGCCACGGTCCCGTCCGGGTACGTCTTTCCGACCTGCACGAAGGAAATCACCCCGCGAGCCTAGCCGGTGGCTCGGTCAAGCGTTGGTCAAGTGCGGGCATGCTCAGGATGCATCAAAATACTAGAACCTGTTGCAGTTTCACGCCGCCGCCCCTACCGTCCCCACCATGCGAACCCCGCTCTCGGCATCCCTGGGTCTGGAATTCCCCTTGTTCGCGTTCAGTCACTGCCGCGACGTCGTCGCGGCGGTCACCCGGGCCGGGGGCCTGGGCGTCCTGGGCGCCGTCTACTTCACCCCCGACGAGCTGGAGACCGAGCTGCGCTGGCTGGACGCGCACACCGACGGCAAGCCGTACGGTGTCGACGTCGTCATGCCGGCCTCGGTCTCCACATCAGTGCACGAGGTCTCGGCCAAGGACTCGGCGCGCACGAGCATGGAGGAGACGCTCAAGGCCTACATCCCCGCCAAGCACCGCGACTTCGTCGAGGGCATCCTCGACAAGTACGAGGTGCCCGACCTGCCCGCCGACGGCGACCACAGCCACCAGCTCCTGGGCTGGACCGACGCCACCGCGCGCCCCCAGGTCGAGGTCGCCCTGGACCACCCGATCGCGCTGCTGGCCAGCGCCCTGGGCCCGCTGCCGGCCGACATCGTGGAACTGGCGCACCGCAACAACGTCCGCACCGCCGGCCTGGCCTCCAGCGCGCACCACGCGCGCAAGCAGGTGGAGTCCGGCGTCGACATCATCGTCGCGCAGGGCACCGAGGCCGGCGGCCACACCGGCGAGATCTCCACCATGGTGCTGATCCCCGAGGTCGTCGACGCGGTCGGCGACACCCCGGTCCTGGCCGCCGGCGGCATCGGCGACGGCCGCCAGGTGGCCGCGGCGATGGCGCTGGGCGCGCAGGGCGCGTGGACCGGCTCGATCTGGCTGACGGTCGCCGAGGCCGACACCGACCCGCGCGTGGTCCCCAAGCTGCTGGCCGCGTCCTCCCGCGACACCGTCCGCTCCCGCGCCCTGACCGGCAAACCGGCGCGGCAGCTGCGCACCGACTGGACCGACGCCTGGGAGGGCACTGATTCCCCCGGCGCGCTGCCGATGCCGTTGCAGTACATGCTGGTCTCCGAGGCGCACCGGCGCATCGCGCGGGCCGGGCGCACCGAGCTCATGGGCATGCCGGTGGGCCAGATCGTCGGGTCGATGACCCAGGTGCGGCCCGTTCGGGAGGTCATCTACCAGCTTGTCGAGGAGTACGCGGCCGCCGTCGAGCGCCTCGGCGCCATCACCGAGGCCTGAGATTCACTGAGGCCCGAGATTCACCGAGGCCTGAGATTCACCGAGGACCGAGATTCACCGAGGACCGAGACGCCCCGGCGTTCGCGACCGCGAACGGTCGTAAGGGGCACGAGCGGAAAATCATCCACATCCGCCGATAACCGTGCGGTCACCGCCTGTCACACCGTACTCTGCGAACTGGCACCGGTGACCTGTACGGGTCCCGGCGCCCCAACCGGTTGCGCCGAGGGCAGACGTGACCGGGACACCGGGGTCTCTTTCCGCGCTCTAGAGGCCCCGGTGTCGGTCGCCCCGTGCGGCGTGACAACCTGAAGCACCCCCACCCTCGTGTAGCTCCTGCACGCAGTGCGATCACGAGGGGTGGCCCCATGAGAAGACCCGACGACGGCGAGTTCAGCGAACTGGTCGCCGCCCGTTCGCCCACGCTGCGGCGCACGGCGTACCTGATGTGCGGGGACTGGCACCAGGCCGAGGACCTGACGCAGATCGCGCTCATCAAGCTGCACGCCGCCTGGGGCCGCGTCCGCCGCCGTGAGGATCTGGACGCCTACCTTCGCAAGACCCTGCTGCGCGCCTGCATCGACGAGAAGCGCCGTGCGCGCTGGCGCTGGGAGCACTCGGCCTCGGACTGGCTGCCCGATCCGCCGGCCGCCGAGGGCCCGGTCGACGAGGCCGCCGCCGACCGCGACCTGCTCGTCGCGGCGCTGCGCGCGCTGCCCGCCGGGCAGCGCGCGGTCCTGGTGCTGCGCTTCTGGGAGGACCAGAGCGTCGAGGAGACAGCCAGGCTGCTGGGCTGCTCGCTCGGCACCGTCAAGAGCCAGACGTCCCGGGGACTGGCGGCGTTGCGCGCGGAACTCGCGAGGCCCGAGTACGCCACCGACCCCGATCTGCTCACGTGGAAGGAAGGATGAGCATGACCGAGGACCTGGAACTGGAATGGGCTCGCGACCTGTTCGACCGCACCCGGGGGGCCGGGGAGCCGGTGTGGACCGCCGATGCGATGGTGCTCGCGCGCTCCGGGGACCGGCGGCGGCGACTGCGCACGGCCGGAGCCGGCGGCGGGCTGGCGGGGGTGGTGGCGGTGACGGCGGCCGTGGCGGTCGGTCTCGGCGCGGGGACCGCCGATCTCGGGTCGCAGCCCGGGCCGGGCGGTGGGTGGGGGAACAGGCCGCTGGCGGAAGTCTTCAAGCACACCGATTATCTCGGTCCTGTCGACAAGTCCTTGCAGGCCTATGCGCCGGAGCCGGCGGTGGCCGACTTGGCGGTGGTGATGGGGCGCCTGGACCCGTCGTTGTCGCACATCGTCGGGAAGTCGGACGACGTGCGCGTCGTCTCCGTCGGTGATGCCGAGGTCAAGCAGGCCACCGCGATCGGCATGAGCTCGGTCTGGATCACCGACGCCCCACGGCCGGCAGGCCAGCTGAGCTTCCAGTTCGCCTCCCCCGGCGGATCCGTCCCCAGCGTGGCGACCGGTGTGCTCGGCACCGATCAGCTCACCGGACTGTGCGCGCTCGCCGTCGGTCACGATCAGGGGCTGGCCGGGGCCGGGATCACGCCGTCGGTGTCGGTCAAGTGGTCGGCGTGCGCCCAGACGCACCTCGCGGACGGCTCGACGATCGGCACCGCCTCGGTGCGGATCGGTGAGGGGACCGCGATGGTCGCGGTGCGCCAGTTCTTCGACGGCGAAGTCTTCTCCGTCATCGCGACGGACTTCTGGACCTCGGGGCGGCAGGGTTCGGTGCCGGACCCGACGACCGTGGTCCACCCGACACCCTGGAGCGAGCAGTCCCTCGCCGCGGCGCTGGCCGATCCGGCGGTCGCGCCCGGCTGGCACCCGATCCCGCCGCCGGACTCCGACGGGAGGCTCCTGCAGCCTGCCGACTTGGGAAAAGGGTGGGCTTTCGACACCTCAGGGGGCGTAGGCGGAAGCCCCCTGCAGTACCAGATCGCCAACGGCTGTGTTCCGACTCGGACTGTCCCCGTGGCCAAGGCCGGATCGGAGGCACGCTATTGGGGCCAGTTGCCCGACGGCATCTCGGGCACGGTGTATGAAGGCGAATTCCCTTTTCGTGCCGGCACCGGTGCGCAGACGATGGCGCAGGTCCGGTCGGCGGCGCAGAACGGGTGCAAGGGCAAGAACGGGCCGGTCGACTACAGCGGTGACAAGGTCGTCCCGTTGCCGGCGGGCATCGGCGACGAAGCCTTCGAAGCGGACGTCCCGGGCCTGGGGATGGTCAGCGTCGTGGTCCGGATCGGCGACACGATCCTGCGCGCCGATGTGACCAACGCCGCCTATGCCCAGGACGCGATCTGGACCGAGGACAAGCCGCTCGACCTGAGTTCGGCGGCCGATCAGCAGTGGCTCGTGAATTTCGCCCGCGCCATGGTCTCGCGCTACCACGCGGGTATGACAGGTCACTGACGGTTCCCGCCACGGCTCGTCGGCGCCGCGCATCGCTCGCCGGCGAGCCGTCGGCAAGCGTTCCCGGGCGAACGAGAACTCGTTCTAGTTCTGCCCCGCGAAACCCTTGCAGCCTCTCAGGGGCCGTGTTGTACTCCACTACTGACGATCCATCAGATGTCTCCAAGGCGGGAGTCGCGCATGGCAGGGCTGGGTTTCTGGAGAATCGCGCAAGCCAACCCCGACTGGACCGCCGTCATCGAGGAAGCCGGCGGCGAGCACAAGGCCGGCGACGTCCTGGCGCGCGCCAACCAGACCGTGCACGCGCTGCGCGCCCTCGGCCTGGCCGACGGCGACGGGCTCACGCTGCTGATGCCCAACGTGGTGGAGATGGTCGAGATCTACGCCGCCGCGCTCCAGGCCGCGTTCTACTACACCCCGATCAATTTCCACCTCGCCGGTCCCGAGATCGCCTACATCATCCACGACGCCGAGGCCAAGGCCTTCTTCTGCCACGTGCGCTTCGCCGAGATCGGCCTGGCCGCCGTCGCCGAGCTGGAGAAGGAGGGGCAGGGGCTGCCGAAGGATGCGCTGATCAGCGTCGGCGGCGACATCCCCGGCTTCACGCCGCTGGAGCAGTTCCGCGCCGGCCAGAGCACTGACAACCCCGAGAACCGCAGCTACGGCACCGCCATGCACTACACCTCCGGGACCACCGGCAAGCCCAAGGGCGTGCGGCGCACGCTGTCCGGCCAGGACCCGGACGACATGGCCGAGCTGGGGACCGTCCTGCCCGGCTTCTTCGGCATCACCCCCGGCGGCGGCGGTGTGCACCTGGTCACCTCGCCGAACTACCACACCGCGGTCACCCAGTTCGGCGGCAACGCGCTGCAGATGGGGCACACGCTGGCGCTGATGGACAAGTGGACGCCCGAGGGCACGCTGGAGATGATCCAGCGGACCAAGGCCACGCACACGCACATGGTCCCGACCCAGTTCCACCGCATGCTGCACCTGCCGGAGGAGGTGAAGCAGCGCTATGACGTGTCATCCATGAAGGTCGCGATCCACGCGGCAGCGCCGTGCCCGCAGCACGTCAAGCGCGCGATGCTCGACTGGTGGGGCCCGGTCATCTACGAGTACTACGCCGCGACCGAGGGCGGCGGCACCATCGCCACCCCCGAGGAGTGGATCGCCCATCCCGGCACGGTCGGCAAGGCCTGGCCGATCAGCGAGGTCAAGGCGCTGGACGACGAGGGCGCCGAGGTCGCCACGGGCATCCCCGGCACCGTCTACATGAAGATGATGATCGGCGAGTTCGAGTACAAGGGCGACAAGGCCAAGACCGAGGCCAACCGCCGCGACGGCTTCTTCACGGTCGGCGACATCGGGTACTTCGACGAGGACGGGTTCCTCTACCTGTGCGACCGGAAGATCGACATGATCATCTCCGGCGGCGTCAACATCTACCCGGCCGAGATCGAGGGCGAGCTGCTGCGCCATCCGGCCGTCGGCGACGTCGCGGTGTTCGGCATCCCGGACGAGGACTGGGGCGAGCAGATCAAGGCCGTGGTCGAGCTCAACGAGGGCTACGAGCGCTCCGAGGAACTGGCCCAGGAGATCATCGGCTCCCTGGACGGCCGGCTGGCGCGGCTGAAGTGGCCCAAGACCCTGGACTTCACCGACCAGCTGCCGCGCGAGCCCAACGGCAAGCTGTTCAAGCGACGGCTGCGCGACCCGTACTGGGCCGGCCACCAGAGCGCGATCTGAGGCCCGGGATCGCCAGATGACTACTCAGCCGACTCAGACCGCGCCCACACCGGCCTCCTCCTCCGACGGGCACGCGGTGCACGTCCTGGAGTTCCCCGGCGGCTACACCCGCTCCACCGGCCCGGTGATCGGCCGCTTCCTGACCGGCCTGCGCTCCGGGCGGATCTACGGTGTGAAGACCCCCGACGGCAAGGTCCTGTTCCCGCCGACCGAGTACGACCCGGTCACCGCGGCCGCCCTCGGCGCCGCCGACGAGGACTGGGTCGAGGTCGGCCCGGCCGGGACCGTGACCAGCTGGACCTGGGTCGACGCACCGCGCCCGGACCATCCGCTGGACCGGCCCTTCGCCTGGGCGCTGGTGAAGCCCGACGGTGCGGACACCGCGATGCTGCACGCCGTGGACAGCGGTTCGGCGGAGGCGATGGCGACCGGGATGCGGGTGCACGCGACCTGGCGCGCGGAGCGGACCGGTTCGGTCAAGGACATCACCTGCTTCGTGCCCGGAGAAGGTCCGGCCGAGGTGCCGGCGCCGGCGCAGGGGCAGGCACTTGCCGGGGAAGCGGAGGCGCTCGCCGGGGAGGCGGAACTTGAACCGGTCACGGTGGTCACGCTGCCGCACCGGCTGGAGTACCGGCTGCGGCCCGGGACGGTGTGGAACCACTTCATCGACGGCATGGCTGAGGGGCAGATCCGCGCGACGCGGTGTGCGGCGTGCGGCAAGGTCTACGTCCCGCCGCGCGGCGCGTGCCCTGCGGACGGGTTGCCGGCGACCGAGTGGGTGGACCTGCCGGACACCGGGGTGCTGACCACGTTCGCGGTCAACAACGTGCCGGCGGCCGGCGCCCCGGAGGTGCCGTTCATCAGCGGCTATGTGCTGCTGGACGGCGCCGACATCGCGATGCTCGTCCTCATCTCCGACGTGCCGTGGCAGGACGTTCGGATCGGGATGCGGGTGCGGGCGGTGTGGGTGCCGGACGCCGAGCGGACGCGGTCGGTGAAGAACCTGAAGTGGTTCGCGCCGACCGGCGAGCCCGACATCCCGTTCGAGCGGTTTGAGGAGTACGTGTGATGAGGGATGTCGCGGTCGTCGGCTTCGCGCAGAGCGAACACAGCTTCTCCGACCTCGGGTGGACCGAGGCGGACCTGGTCATGCCGCTGGTGAACGAGGTGCTCGGGGCGACCGGGCTGGAACGCTCCGAGATCGGCTTCACCTGTTCGGGGTCCAACGACTACCTGGTCGGCACGCCGTTCTCGTTCGTCGCGGCGCTGGACACCATCGGCGCGTGGCCGCCGATCGCCGAGAGCCATGTCGAGCAGGACGCGGCCTGGGCACTGTACGAGGCGTGGGTGCGGATCCAGCACGGCGACGTCGATGTCGCGCTGGTCTACGGATTCGGCAAGGGCACGGTCGGCGACCAGGTCGGCATCAGCTCATTGGGATACGACCCCTACTACCTGGCGCCGCTGGTCCCGGGGCACGTCGCGATGGCCGGGCTCCAGGCGCGGGCGCTGAAGGACGCCGGGTTCGACGTCGACCCGGATCCCACGCCGCCGCCGGCCACGGACGGCGCCGCCGCGGTGCTGCTGGCCGCCGGAGACGCGGCGCGGCGGGTGTGCGCGCGTCCGGCGTGGATCCGGGGGCTGGACCACCGGATCGAACCGCACGGGATCGGGGCGCGGGACCTGACGCGCAGTGTGTCGGCGCGTCTGGCGGCGGAGAAGGCCGGTGTGGGCGCGGGGCCTGTGGAGTTCGCGGAACTCCACACGCGCTTCGAGCACGAGGAGGCGTTGCTGCGCCAGGAGTTGGGGCTCGGCGAGAAGACCGTGGTGAACGCCTCCGGCGGCCCGCGCAAGGCCGATCCGATCATGGCGACCGGGCTGATCCGGATCGGCGAGGCGGCCGCGCGGATCCACGACGGGAGCGCGGAGCGTGTGGTGGCGCACGCCACCGCCGGGCCGTGCTTGCAGCACAACCTTGTATGCGTCCTCGAAGGGGAGCGGTGAGCATGGGTAACCGTTGCGCCGTGATCGGCGTCGGGCAGACCGAGTACCGCACCAAGCGCGCCGACGTGTCCCTGGCCGGGCTGGTCCGCGAGGCGGCCCTGCGCGCGCTGGAGGACGCCGGGCTGACGTTCGCGGACATCGACTCGGTGGTGCTGGGCAAGGCCCCGGACATGTTCGAGGGCGTCGCCACGCCCGAGCTGTACCTGGCCGACGCGCTCGGCGCCGCCGGCAAGCCGATGATGCGGGTGCACACCGCCGGCTCGGTCGGCGGTTCGACCACGCTGGTCGGGGCCTCGCAGGTGCAGGCCGGGGTGCACGAGCGGGTGCTGGTGGTGGCGTTCGAGAAGCAGTCGGAGTCGAACGCGACGTGGGCGCTGTCCATGCACTCGCCGTTCTCCGCCTCCCTGGTGGTCGGCGCCGGCGGGTATTTCGCGCCGTATATTCGGGCTTATATACGGCGTTCCGGTGCACCGGCCAATATCGGGATGATGGTTGCGGTCAAGGACCGGATCAATGCGTTGCGTAATCCCTACGCGCATTTGAAGATCCCGAACATCGACCTCGCGATGGTCGAGGAATCGATGATGTTGTGGGATCCGATTCGCTATCTGGAGACTTGTCCTTCTTCGGACGGTGCAGCGGCGATGGTCTTGGCCTCGGAGCGGGCGGCCGAGGCCGCGAGCGCCGCGACCGGGCGGCGTCCGGCCTGGGTGCACGGTGCGGCGATGCGCTCGGAGCCGATGGGCATGGCCGGCCGGGACAGCGTGGACCCGCGGGCCGGGCGCGACTGCGCGGCCGACGTGTACCGGCAGGCCGGCGTCACCGAGCCCCGGCGGCAGTTCGCCGCGGCCGAGGTGTATGTGCCGTTCTCGTGGTACGAGCCGATGTGGCTGGAGAACCTCGGGTTCGCGGAGAAGGGCGCGGGTTGGAAGCTCACCGAGGCCGGCGCGACCGCGTTCGAGGGCGACATCCCGTGGAACCCGTCCGGGGGAGTGCTGTCGTCGAACCCGATCGGGGCCTCGGGCATGATCCGCTTCGCCGAGGCCGCCCAGCAGGTGCGCGGCCAGGCCGGGGAGCATCAGGTGGAGGCCGCCGTGGACGGTTCGCGGCTGGCTTTGGGACACGCGTATGGCGGCGGATCTCAATTCTTCGCCATGTGGGCCGTCGGGGCGAACAAGCCGTAGCCGCCGGGCGCGGTTCGGGCCGCCTTCATCGCCGGCGTCCGGGGCGCGCCTTCGGCAGGCGTGTTCCCCCGCAAGTTCCCCGGCAAGTTCCCCGGCAAGTTCCACAGCCCAAGATGAGAATTACACATTTACCCTGCGGTCATATGCCGCACTTGGCGTCATGTCCGGCGCCCGGAGAAGGACAAAAGAGGAAGGGTATTGCGACACCGTTCAGCCAGGCGTAACGTCCGCGTTCAAAACCGGCGCGGCGGGGCGGACCGAGGCCGGTCACCTGGGCTGTGAAGTGCGGTGGCGGTGTGGCGACAGTCGATTTCATTCGCGCAAGTTGCACGTACCCGGAAGGGAAACGCAAGGCCGTTGACAATCTGACACTGTCCGTGGGGGACGGCGAGTTCCTGGTCCTGCTGGGCCCCTCGGGCTGCGGCAAGACCACGGCGCTGCGCATGCTCGCCGGCCTGGAGGAGGTCCAGGGCGGCCAGGTCCTGGTCGACGGCCGGGACCTGGAGGGCATGCCCCCCGGCGACCGCGACCTGGCCATGGTCTTCCAGAGCTACGCGCTCTTCCCGCACATGACGGTGGCCCGCAACCTGGGCTTCCGCATGGAACTGGCGGGCGCCCCGGCCTCGGCCGTATCCCGCCGAGTCCGCCGCATAGCCGCGGAACTGAACCTGACCGAGCGCCTGGACCGGCTCCCGAAAACCCTGTCCGGCGGCGAGCAGCAACGCGTGGCCATCGGCCGAGCGATGGTGCGCGAACCGCGCGTGTTCCTGATGGACGAGCCGCTCGGCGCCCTGGACGCGAAGCTGCGCGCCTCGGCGCGGGCGAAGATCGCGGACATGCAGCGCCGCAGCGGCATCACGACCCTGTACGTGACCCACGACCAGGTCGAGGCCATGGCGATGGGCGACCGCATCGCCATCATGAACCGCGGCATGCTCCAGCAGGTCGACACCCCGCGCCGCCTGTACGACCACCCGGTGAACGAGTTCGTGGCCGGCTTCGTCGGCTCCCCGGCGATGAACCTGGTGCCGGGCACGTACAAGCACGGCTGGGCCCTGATCGGCGAACTGGACGTGTTCGAGGTGCCGGTGGAGGTGGCGCAGCCCCTGACGTCCCCATCGGTGCTGGTCGGATTCCGGCCGGAGCACGCGAAGATCGCGGCACCCGGAAACGGGATCTACGCCACGGTCGGCGTGGTGGAGCGCTTGGGGCACACGGCGTATCTGCACTGCGAGATGGGCACGGGACGCGCGCGGCGGACGGTGATCGTGCGCTGCGACGAGTATGACGCGCCGCGGGCGGGCGCTCATGTCGGGGTGGTGCCGGATCCGCGGGAGATTCACCTTTTTGACGGGGAGAGCGGGCTGCGGGTGGGGCGGTAGAGGGTGGGTTGGCTGGCACGCAGCCGGCGACGTCGTTGGTGCTGGTGTCGCCTATCGCCGGTCACTGGTCAGCGGCTACTGGTCGGTGGCTCCTGATCAGCGGCTACTGATCACTGGTTTGCTGTGGCGGTGATGTGCGCGGTGAGCACGTCGAGTTCCTGTTCGCCTTGCGCGAGCTGGGCCCGAGCGGCCTGGAAGTAGGCCGGATGGTTGGCGCCGGCCAGGGCGTCGGTCGCGGCGGCGACGTAGGCGCTCAGCGCGGCCTGCCAGCCGGTGGCGTTGACGGCTTCGGGATTGGCGTCGAGCAGACTCGCGGTACTGACGTTGTCGCACAGGGCCTTGGCAGCGGCGGGGACGGCGGCCGCGTCCTGGCTCACGACGACGGCCTTCAGCGTGGCGGAGTCGGTCCGAAGAGCGCTGACACTCGGCGCGGCCTTGACGACCCAGGCATTGACGGACGGGGCCGTACCACTGCCGGTCTTGGCCCCGGCGACCGCGGCGGAGCACGAGGCACTCGCACTCGCGGCGGCGGAATTGCCCGACGTGGTGGGACTGGCACTCGGACTGCTGGTTGTGGCGACAATCACGGCCGCGGCACCGTTCGCCCCAGCACCCCCACCGCCAGCAGCCACCGCGGCCACACCACCGGACGCATTCGAAGACCCGGTCACATTCGACAGCAGATGCCACCCGAACGGCCCAACCGTACCCACCACGGCCAGCGCCGCGACCACCCCGAGGGCGATCCGGCGATCGAAGCGGTCGTCCGCGGAGTCGGCCGGCTCGCCGGCGGCAGCGGGGCCGGCCGGGTTGGTCGGCCCGCCGGTCCCGGCACCAGCGCCGGTACCAGCGCCGGTACCAGCGCCGAGCCCGGACCCCGCCGCGGCACCGCCCGAGGTCGCGCCGGCTGAGGCCGCACCGGTCGGGTCGCTCACACCCGACGCGCCACTCGCGCCGGACTCGTCGTCGTGGGCCGGGGGCGGTTCGGGCGTCGTGGTCATGGCTCAACGGTCGGCCCGGGCCCGGGGAGTCCGCGAGCGCTGTGAGCCTTATGGCTGATGAACGGGCGGCGCGGGTGTCGGTTCACTGATGCCGGTTTCGCACGCCAGTGCCAAGCGCTGGCGTGTGCGGCCTACCGTGCCGAATGGATTGCGCTGAGGGGCGGGGGCCGAGGGCCGAGTATCGCCGAGCGCTGCGGCGCGTGCCGGGTGGTGAATGGCAGGTGTCGGGCGGTGAACGTGAGCGGTTGGCGGCGAGTGCCGTGTGGCAGCGGCCAGCGCAACGCCGATCGGTGATGTCGGTGCCGAGCACCGAGCGCCGAGCAGGGTGCAGGGTGGCGAGTAGCTGCTGTCGAGGGTGAGTGCGAGCGGCGGACGGCGGGTGCCGTGTGCCAGTGGTGAGCGCAACGCTGATCGGTGTATCTCGGTGCCGAGTGCCGAGTGCCGAGTGCCGAGCGCCGAGCACTGAGCACTGAGCGGCGAGGACCGAGCGCCAAGCACCGAGTGACGGGTGGCGAGTAGCTGCTGTCGGGGGGTGGGCGCCGAGTGGTCGGCGGTGAGTGCTGTGTGGCAGTGGTGAGCGCAGCGCCGATCGGTGGATGTTGGCGCCGAGCGGCGAGCGCAACGTCGAGCGGTGGACGTTGGTGTCGAGCGCCGAGCCCAACGTTGATCGGCGGATGTCGGCGCTGGGCGCCGAGCGCGAGCGGGGATCGGGTGGCGAGTCGCTGCTGTCGAGGGGTGAGCGTCGAGCGGGCGGCGAGTGTCGCGCGGCGGCGGCGGGTGTCCAGCGGTGAGTGCTCGGTGCCGAGCGGCGGGTGTCGGTGCTGAGCGGCGTGCTGGGTGGCAGCTGGTGGCGAGCGGCGGGCCGGTGAGCGGCTGGGCGGCGAGGAGCGGGGCGGCGAGCATCGAGCGGCGAGGGGCGGGGCGGTGAGCAGCGAGGCGGCGTGCCCCGAGCGGCGGGTCGGCGAGCGGTGTGCCCCGGACGCGAGCGAGCCCCGAGCGGCGAGCGGCGAGCGGCGGGGCGGTGAGCGGCGAGCGGCGGGGCGGTGAGCGGCGAGCGGCGGGGCGGTGAGCGGCGAGTGCCCGGCGCTCAAGCGGCTCCGGTGGCTCGGCGTCCTGCGTCGCCAGGGCCGGTGCTCGCGCCGGGACCGGTGCCCGCGCCGGCGGCGGCTGCGGCGTCGGCGTCGGTGCCGATGGGTGGGTGGGTGGGGGTGGTGGAGGTGGCGATGGCGATGGTGCTCAGGAGGGTTGCGGCGGCTAGGGAGAGGAGGGTGCCGGTTGCGTGGGGGCGGATGGACATCAGCCAGATGGCCCAGGTGGCGGCTATGGCGGTGATGCGGGCGCTGGCCAGGAGGACCGGGTCGCGGGTGAGGTGCGCCAGGTGGGGTGGGAGGGTGCCTTCGGGGGCTGCGTCGGCGGCGTCGAGGAGGCGGGTGGCGGGGCGGCCGCTGAAGCCGCCGCCGACGACGGAGATGGCGACCACGATGCCGATGGCGGCCACGACCCAGGCGTCGCCGAAGTGGAATTGCGGGTCGTGGGCGGTGAGCGCCAGGCCGCAGCCGGTCATCAGGAGGGTGGCCAGGGGCATCAGGACCGGGAGGGTGCGGGCGGCTCGGACGGCCAGACGGAGTTCGGCGACGGTGGTGGCGCGGCCGGCGGCGGTGACGGCGTAGACCTCCAGGCCTATGCCGGCGACCAGGATCACGGTGCCTATGACGTGGCCGAAGAGCAGCCAGGCGTCGATCATGGTGGATTCCCCCTTGGGTTTGTCAGCCCTTTTTCGTGCCCGACCCCTTTTATTCGGATGAATTCAGGATAGATGGGGCGGTTGGGGGATGTCAGCGCCCGAACGGGTGATCTGGGGGGAACTAGACAGTTGCCTGATAGACCTTGCGGAGGGTTTCGTGGACGGTCCAGCGGGTTTCGGCACCTTCGGTGAGGATGGCGGTGTCGCCCGGGCCCACTTCCAGGACCGTTCCGTCGGCGAACTCGATGGTCGCGCGGCCGGACAGGACCACGAACAGCTCGTCGGCCTCGGTGTCGGTGACCACGCCGGGCGTCATCTGCCAGATCCCGCGCACCACGCGGCCGTCCGCCGACTCGCTCAGCACCAGCTCCGAGACCTCCGGCGCACCGGCGACGACCTGCGACGGGTCCAGGGCCACGGGCTCCAGGACGGCGTCGGCGACGGACAGGGCGAATCCCGGGACAACGGTGCGATCTTCAGACATGCGCGGCAGCCTATCCGCGCCGAACCTGCCCGCCCACAGGACCGGTGTCACTGCTATCAGGTAGAAATTGACACTGTGGAGGCGCTGGAGCAGAAGAACACGGAGGGAAGGCCGGACGACAAGCCGACTGAGGTTCCGTTGCTGGACGCCCCCACCCCGGAGGACGAATCGGCGGACGCTCGCCAAACCGCCCGCCGCACCGCCCGTCAATCCGCACGCCAGGCCAAGCCCAAGCCGGCGCGCGAACCCGCGGCGGAGCTGCCCTATGCGCAGGTCGTCCTGTCGCTGGAGCTCAGCCACCTGGACCGCGCCTTCGACTACCTCGTCCCGGCTGATCTGGACGCCGATGCGCAACCCGGCGTCCGGGTCCGGGTGAGATTCGCCGGCCAGCTGGTCGACGGCTTCGTCATCGGCCGCGCGGCGGAGTCGGACTTCGCGGGCCGGTTCGAGTGGCTGCAGAAGGTCGTCTCGCCGCTGCCCGTCCTGACACCGGAGATCCTGGACCTCTCCCGCACTGTCGCGAATCGCTATGCGGGAACGCTTGCGGACGTCCTGCGTCTGGCAGTACCGCCGCGACACGCGAGTGCGGAGAAGACCCCGGCTAAGGGGCCGGAGAGCAGTCCTGGCAAGCCGGTCGATGGAGCGCCCTGGGGTGTGTATGGCGGAGGCCGGGAGTTCATAAAGGCACTGCAGAGCAAGACGGCGCCGAAGCTGCCGCGTGCAGTGTGGACCTGCTTGCCGGCTACGGGCTGGGCTACAGCGATCGCCACCGCTATGCACGCCGTGGCTGCGGACGCAGTGGTGTTGCCGGAAATCGAGGCGGCACAGGTACAGGTGGCTGACGAGGAAGCAGAGACGGCCGCCGCGGACCCCGACGCTGTAGTCGACGACCCGGCCACCCCCGACCTCGCGCCCGATCCGACTGATCCAGCGCTCCCGGATCCGGATCTGCCCACCGACTACGACATCGACCCCGAGAGCCTTCGCGACCTGGACGATGACCGCTATAGCGGCGGAGACGGAGACGGAGGTGGAGGTGGAGGCGGCGGTGGCGGTGGCGGTGGAGCCGAAACCGAAGCGCATACCCTCGCACCCGTCGCAACCGACCCCCTCCGCATCCCCGGCCGAGGCGCACTGGCCATCGTCCCCGACCACCGCGACCTGGCCCGCCTCGACGCCGCCCTCACCGAGGTCGCCGGCCCCGGCCACCACGTCGTCCTGTCCGAGGAACTCGGCCCCGCCAAGCGCTACCAGAACTGGCTGGCCGTCCTGCGCGGCGACGTGAAGATGGTGATCGGCACCCGCTCCGCGATGTTCGCCCCGGTCGCCGACCTGGGCTTCGTCGCCGTCTGGGACGACGGCGACGACCTCCACGCCGAACCGCGCGCCCCCTACCCGCACGTCCGCGAAGTGCTCCTCCTGCGCGCACACGCCACAGGTGCGGCCGCACTCATCGGCGGCTATACGTGTACCGCAGAAGGGGCACAGCTAGTAGAGAGCAGATGGGCGTATCCCCTTACTGCGTTCCGCTCTACAGTCCGCGCGAAGTCTCCCCTTATCCGTACTTCTGGAGAGGAACTGGAGAAGGAAAGGGATCCCGCCGCAGCAGCGGCCCGCCTCCCGAACCTCGCCTGGCGAACGGCGCGCGCCGCCCTCGACGACGGCCCCGTCCTCATCCAGGTCCCGCGCGGCGGCTACGCACCCTCCCTGGCGTGCATCCGCTGTAGGAAGCACGCACGCTGCAACCATTGTCACGGCCCGCTGGAACTCTCCTCCGGCCACGCCATGGCCTCCTGCCTCTGGTGCGGACGCCCGGCCGGCGGCTGGCGCTGCGACGGCATCCTCAACGACCGCCCCTGCGGCGGCGACCGCTTCCGCATGCTCGCCGTCGGCGTCCATCGCACCGCTGAAGAACTCGGCCGGGCGTTCGCGAACACCAAAATCATCTCCTCGGCGCAGGACACCGTTCTCTCACAGGTGTCTGACAAGCCGGCCCTCGTAGTGGCGACTCCCGGAGCCGAACCCGTGGCGGACGGCGGGTACGCCGCCGCGCTCCTCCTGGACGGCTGGTCCCTCCTGGCCCGCAGAGACCTGCGCTCCGGGGAGGAGGCACTGCGCCGCTGGCTTAACGCCGCCGCACTGGTGCGCCCGGGCACGGAAGGCGGCAAGGTCGTCATCATGGCCGAGCCCAATCTGGCCCCGGTCCAGGCCCTCGTTCGCTGGGATCCGGTGTGGCACGCACGCCGCGAGCTCACCGACCGCGGCGAGCTGCACTACCCGCCGCTGGCCCGGGTCGCCGAGCTCACCGGTACCCCGGCCGCCGTCGCCGAGGAGCTGAGCCTGCTGCGGCTGCCGGAGATGGCCGAGGTACTCGGCCCGGTCGCGATCGACGCCCCGCGGCATGACGAGCGGGCGGCCCAGAAGTCCGAGGCGCGCGTCGGCAAGAACCCCGACCGCCTCGGTCGGGGGGAGCGTCCCGACAAGGCGAAGCCCGTCGAGGAGCGTCCTCGCCAGCAGCTGCACCGCGCGCTGGTCCGCGTTCCCCGAGGGCTCGGCGGCGAGCTGTCCGCGGCGGTCCGCGAAGCCCAAGGCGTCCGCAGTGCCCGCAAGGCCGAGGACTGGGTCCGGGTCCGCATCGACCCGGTGCAGATCGGCTGAGCAGATCGGCTGAGCGGCCGGCTGCCCCGGTGAGCGCGGTGCAGCCGAACCGCCACGCTCCGCCACCGCCTCCGGGCTCCGTACACTAGATAGCCGAATCCCGTACACCCATGAACGGAGCGCGACCCTTGACCGTCCAGGCCATCCGTCTCTTCGGCGACCCGGTCCTGACCACGCCGGCCTCGCCGGTCGTCGACTTCGACAAGGAGCTGCGCACCCTTGTCAAGGACCTCACCGAAACGATGCTGGACGCGCCCGGCACCGGCCTCGCGGCCCCGCAGATCGGGGTCGGCCTGCGGGTCTTCACCTGGAACGTCGACAACGAGCTCGGCCACCTGGTGAACCCCAGCCTGGACCTGTCCGAGGAGGAGCAGGACGGCGACGAGGGCTGCCTGTCCATCCCGGACCTGGCCTTCCCCTGCAAGCGTGCCCTGCGCGTGGTCGCCAAGGGCTGGAGCATGCACGGCGAGCCGGTGGAGGTCGAGGGCAGCGAGCTGCTGGCGCGCTGCATCCAGCACGAGACCGACCACCTGGACGGCGTGCTGTTCATCGACCGCCTGGACCGCGAGTGGCGCAAGAAGGCGATGCGCGCGATCCGGCTGGCCGACTGGGCCGACGACGGCGTCGAGCCGGTCGTGAAGGTGTCCCCGCACGCGACCTTCGGACGGGCGATCTGACGATGCGCGTCCTGTTCGCCGGCACCCCCGAGCCCGCGCTGCCGTCCCTGCGCGCCCTGTTGGACTCCAGCTCCCGCCACGAGGTGGCCGCGGTCCTGACCCGCCCCGACGCCCGCTCCGGCCGGGGCCGCCGCATGGAGGCCTCGCCGATCGCGCAGCTGGCCGAGGAGGCCGGGGTCGAGGTGCTCAAGCCGGAGAAGGTGCGCGACCCGGAGTTCCTGGAGCGGCTGGCGGCGATCGCCCCGGACTGCTGTCCGATCGTGGCCTACGGCGGCCTGATCCCGAAGTCCGCGCTGGACGTCCCGCGCCACGGCTGGGTCAACCTGCACTTCTCGCTGCTGCCGGCCTGGCGCGGCGCGGCCCCGGTGCAGCAGGCGCTGATGGCCGGCGACGAGATCACCGGCGCCTCCACCTTCCTGCTGGAGGAGGGGCTGGACACCGGGCCGGTCTACGGCACCGTCACCGACGAGATCCGCCGCACCGACACCAGCGGCGACCTGCTCGCCCGGCTGGCCGAGTCCGGGGCCCGGCTGCTGACCGCCACCCTGGACGCCATCGAGGACGGCACCGCGCGCCCGGTCCCGCAGCCGGCCGACGGCGTCACGCTGGCCCCGAAGGTGCTGGCCGGCGACGCCCGCATCGACTGGACGGCCCCGGCGCTGCGCGTGGACCGCCTGGTCCGGGCCTGCACCCCGGCCCCCGGCGCCTGGACCGTCCTGCCGGGCCGGGACGGCGAGGAGGACCTGCGGGTGAAGATCTTCCCGGTCAGCGCGCTGCCCGGGGCCACCGACATCCCGCCGGGCCGGATCGTGCACGACTCGCGAGGATTGATGGTGGGCACCGGCAGCGGCCACACCGTGCGGCTGGGCGACGTGCAGCCGCAGGGCAAGCGGCGGATGCCGGCGGCGGACTGGGCGCGAGGGCTTCGCCTGAGCGGGGACGAAGCGTTCGTCTGAGCACTCCGGCCGCATCACCCACATCACCCACAGCCCCGTCACAAAGGAACAGCGAGTTCACCATGGCACCGCGCACGTCCACCTCCACCGATCCGGCCCGCGCCGCCGCGCTCGAAGTCCTGGAGGCGGTGCGCACCCGGGACGCCTACGCGAACCTGCTGCTGCCCCGAGTCCTGCGCGACGGCGGCCTGACCGGCCGGGACGCCGCCTTCACCACCGAGCTGTGCTACGGGACGCTGCGCGGCCTCGGCACCTACGACGCGGTCATCGCCGCCTGCGTGGACCGCGACCTGGACGCCGTGGACGCGGTGGTACTGGACGCGCTGCGCCTGGGCGCGCACCAGCTGCTGGCGATGGACGTCCCGCCGCACGCCGCGGTGTCCACGACGGTGGACCTGGTCCGCGCGGCCGCCAACGAGGGCGCCTCGCGGTTCGCCAACGCGGTCCTGCGCCGCGTCGGACAGCGCGATCTGCAGGCGTGGGTCGACCGGATCGCGCCGAACTCGCAGGACGACCCGGAGGGCTACCTCGCGGTGTCGCGCTCGCATCCGCGGTGGATCGTCTCAGCGATGTGGGACTCCTTGCAGGCGCACCGCGGGGCGCAGCGCGCGCACGAGGACATCGGCGAGCTGCTGGACGCCGACAACGCGCGCCCGGGCGTCACGCTGGTGACGCGGCCGGGGCTCGCGGAGGTGGCGGAGCTGACGGACCTGGGGGCGCTGGCGGCGCGCTACTCGCCGTACGCCGCGTACCTGGCCGGCGGCGATCCGGGCGCGCTGGCGCCGGTGCGCGAGGGGCGCGCCGGGGTGCAGGACGAGGGCAGCCAGCTGGTCGCCACCGCCTTGGCGGCGGCTCCGCTGGAGGGCCGGGACGAGTTCTGGCTCGACATGTGCGCCGGCCCCGGCGGGAAGGCCGCGCTGCTGGCCGGGCTGGCGCTGGAGCGCGGGGCGTCGCTGCTGGCGAGCGAGATCGCACCGCATCGGGCCGAGCTGGTGCGGCGGGCTTTGCGGGGGTACGGGGATCGGCTGGTGGGTTCGGACGGCGCGGGCGACACTGGCGCTGTGACGGCCGACGGCACTGGCACCGTGTCCGCATCCGGCTCTGCTCAGCGCGACGGCGCTGGTGTAGACGGGGGCGCGGATTCCGGCGCGGGCCGCGGCACGCTCCAGGTCATCGCCGCCGACGGCATCCGCGCGCCGTGGCAGGCGGGTTCCTTCGACCGCGTCATGCTGGACGCCCCCTGCACCGGACTCGGTGCGCTGCGGCGGCGTCCGGAATCGCGCTGGCGGCGCGGGCCGGAGGACCTCGAACGGCTGACCCGGGTGCAGCGGCGGCTGCTGTCCTCGGCGCTGGACTCCGTGCGGCCGGGGGGACTGGTCGCCTACGTGACCTGCTCACCGCACCTGGAGGAGACGCGCGACGTGGTCCGCCAGGTGGTGAAGTCGCGGCGGGACGTGGAGCGGGTGGACGCCCGGCCGCTGCTGCCCGGCGTGCCGGAGCTCGGCGGCGGTCCCGATGTCCAGCTCTGGCCGCATCTGCACGGTACCGACGCTATGTATCTGGCGCTCTTGCGCCGTTCCTGAGGAAGATCGCCGCCGCCCACTGTCTCAGAACGATCACAAGTTCGTCCCTGGCTCATCCGCGTAGTGACGTTTCGCACCTCCCAGGTGGTCTGGAGGTTTAGCAGGGCTGGTGCAAACGGCGATGGGGCGGGTGGGGTGGCATGACGTCTTCCAACAGTGTGTCCGCGTTAAGGCGGGCCGGGTTGTGGGTGCCGCTGGGTGGGGCGGCGATGTCGGTGGCGGTGGCTGTGTGGATCGCCGCACCGTTGGGACCACATTCGTTGGGGCTCCCCGCCCATGCGGAGGGAATCGCTACAGACAGTCCGGCCGGAGCCGGGGACTACGCGGCTATAAGCAAGAGCACTGTGGCGATTCCCCAGGGCGATCCCGGCGCACCAGATCAGGCGCGCTATACGGTCGCGCTTAAGAGCGACGTAACCGGGCACTCCTGGAACGGCACCGAGCAGATCTCCTTTGCGAACTCCGGGAGCGTTCCTATCCGGGAGTTCTGGATACGCCTGTGGGGCAACGGCGACGTCGGCTGCGGAGCCGCACAGCCGGAACGCATCAGCGACCTGAGCGGCGGCTCCATAGCGGAGACGGAGCAGAAGTGCACTGCGTTCCGCATAGTGCTCGACACCGCTTTGGCGCCTGGTGCGCGCACTCAGATCGGGTTCGATATAGCGATAGACGTTCCCACGCGGCGTGACCGGTTCGGGGTCAACGGTGTGGATACGTATGTGGGAGACGCTTTAGCGGTTCTGGCCGTCAAGGACGAACACGGCTGGGAGCTACCGCCGTACGTCGATTTCGGCGAGAGCTTCTATTCGGTGACCGCGGACTACGACGTGACCCTCGACCACCCGGCGACCTTGCAGGTCCCCTCGACCGGAGCCATAGCGGGAGAGACCCCTGAGGGGAACAGAGTCATCACGCATATAACGGCGCCGAAGGTACGCGACTTCTCCTGGTCCGCCGGCGCGTTCCACCACGACAGCATGGTCAGCGCCACCGGCGTGGAGGTCGACGCCTACTGGCCGAACTCCGAGAGCGACTCCAACTGCCAGTACCTGATGCGCTATGCGGCCCAGGCTCTGGACTCCTACTCCGCGCGCTTCGGCGCCTACCCCTACCCGCGCTTCACGATCGTGTTCGACGAGTTCGGCGCCGCCTTCGACGGGATGGAGTACCCGAACTACGTCCTGGCCTCCGCCTACCAGGGAGCGGTCGCGCACGAGGTCGCGCACCAGTGGTGGTTCGGCCTCGTCGGCGACGACCAGTACCGGCACCCGTGGCTCGACGAGGCGTTCGCGGAGTACAGCGCCGAGGAGTTCCAGGGCTCGACGACGCCGGCGCACAACTGCGACTGGATCGCCGCCGACGAGCGCATGGACGACTCCATGGACGTCTACGGGAACGCCGGGGACAACCTCTACCACGACGCGATCTACCACGAGGGCACGTGCATGCTGTTCGACCTGGAGCACACCATCGGCCGCGACGCCATGGACCGGCTGCTGCGCGGGCTGGTGACCGAGTTCGAGTACGGAGTCGAGCAGCCCGCCGACGTGCGTGCGATGGCGCAGAGTGTGTCGGGGAGGGACCTGTCGGCGTTCTGGGTCAAGTGGCGGAACACCGGAGACTGACGGTGCGGGGCGGTGCGCGATCTTCGTGTTCGTCCCGGCGCTGGCCTTCGGCGCCAGCGAGGACGCCGCGAGCCTCGAACGCGCCAAGGCGGACGTCGCACTGTCGATCTTGTTCCAGGCCTGACGGCGCGCAACAGGCATGCGGGGACTTGTGCCCTCACACGACGCGGTCGGCCTACCGAATCCTTGCCGGGTACTTCGGCAAGGGAGGAATTCTGATGGCACGTCGTCGGACCGCGCGCGTCGCGGGACTCGGGACCGCGGTGGTGTTGGCGGCAGGCGGGGCCGCCGGTTGCGGGGGCCCCAAGAACTACAAGGACGCGGTGACGATCCAGCAGCTCGTGGCGACGGACCAGGTCGACATCGTCGTCACGGGCCAGTTCACCAATCCCGAGAACAACGGGGTCAGTGCCCAGGTGACCCTTGATCTCAAGATCAAGGCCGGCGGCACCTGCACCGGTGGCTCCGACGGCAGCATCGACACCAGTGGCCCGCAGGGTTCACTGGACTACGTCGCCGCGGGGGCGACGGTGATGTTCCAGATGCGCTGCTCCGGGTACCTGCCGCCCGAGCCGGATCCGTCGCTGGCGCAGGTCGTCAAGGTCACGCTCAAGGCCGCCTGACCGGAAATCGCGTTGACCCCCTCCGTCGCCTGGACCAGACTGCTCGCCCATGACGCAGCATCAGCGCCCTGTCGCGCTCGTGACCGGAGTGGGCAGGAGGGCCGGGATCGGCGCGGCGATCGTGGGGGCTCTGGCGCGCGACGGCTGGGACATCGGGCTCACCTACTGGCGCGCCTACGACGACCGCATGGACTGGGGCCGTGATGAGGAGGCGCTCGCGGCCATCACCGCCGACGCGCAGGCCCGCGGCGCCCGGGTCCACGCTGTCGAGGCGGACCTGGCGCTCGCCGAGACGCCGGAGGCGGTCTTCGCCGACGTGCGCGGCGCGCTGGGGGACGTCACGGCCCTGGTGATGGCGCACTGCGAGTCCGTGGACTCCTCGATCCTCGACACCACCGTGGAGGCCTGGGACCGGCACTTCGCGGTCAACGCGCGCGCGTCGTGGCTGCTGGTGCGGGAGTACGCCAAGGGCTTCGCCGGTCCGCACGGGGCCGGTCGCATCATCGCCTTGACCAGCAGCGCCATCGTCCACAACCTGCCCTACGGGGCCAGCAAGGGCGCGCTGGAGCGGCTCATACTGGCCGCCGCGGTAGAGCTGCGCGACCTCGGGGTGAGCGCCAACGCCGTCGATCCGGGGCCGACGCAGACGGGCTGGATGGACGACAACCTCGAGACCTACATCAGAGAACACACTCCGTTGAGACGCAACGGCGTTCCCGCGGACTGCGCGGAGCTGGTCGCATTCCTGTGCTCCGAGCGCGGTGGCTGGATCAATGGGCAGGTGCTGAACTCGGACGGCGGCTTCAACGCGGCTCGGTAGACGAACCGCTCACCCCAGCCCGAGGATCTCCACCGCCTGCTCCCGCATCTCCACCTTGCGGACCTTCCCGGTGACCGTCATGGGGAACCCGTCCACGATGTGCACATAGCGCGGGATCTTGTAGTGCGCGAGGTGTCCTTCGCAGAACGCGTGGACGTCCTCGGCGGTCAGCGGCTGGGCGCCGGGCCGCAGGCGGACCCAGGCCATCAGCTCCTCGCCGTACTTCTTGTCGGGAACTCCGATCACCTGGACGTCCTCCACGTCCGGGTGCGCATAGAGGAACTCCTCCACCTCCCGCGGATAGACGTTCTCGCCGCCGCGGATCACCATGTCCTTGATGCGGCCGACGATCGCCACGTAGCCGTCCGGATCCATCTGTGCCAGGTCGCCGGTGTGCATCCAGCCGTCGGCGTCGACGGCCTCGGCGGTGCGCTGGGGCTCATCCCAGTAGCCGAGCATGACGCTGTAGCCGCGGGTGCACAGCTCGCCGGGCTCGTCGGTGCCGAGGGTGGCGCCGGTGTCCGGGTCGACGATCTTGATCTCGACGTGCGGGTGGACCCGGCCGACGGTGGCCACGCGGCGCTCCAGGCTGTCGTCGCGGCGGGTCTGGGTGGAGACCGGGGAGGTCTCGGTCATGCCGTAGGCGATGGTCACGTCCGTCATGCCCATCTCGCCGATGACCCGCTTCATCACCTCGACCGGGCACGGCGAGCCGGCCATGACGCCGGTGCGCAGGGAGCTGAGGTCGTAGGTGTCCGGGGACTTCTCCAGGAGCGCCAACTCCGCGATGAACATGGTGGGAACGCCATAGAGAACCGTGCAGTGTTCCTCGGAGACCGCGCGCAGTGTGTCGGCGGGGTCGAACAGCAGGCCGGGCAGCACCATGCAGGCGCCGTGGCTGGTGGCCCCGAGGTTGCCCATCACCATGCCGAAGCAGTGGTACAGCGGCACCGGCAGGCAGACGCGGTCCTCGTGCGTCCAGCCCTGCACCTCGGCGACCATGTAGCCGTTGCCCAGGACGTTGCGATGCGACAGCGTGGCGCCCTTAGGGAATCCCGTCGTGCCGGACGTGTACTGGATGTCCACCGGGTCGTCGGTGTGCAGGCGGCTCTCGCGGTCGGCGAGCACCGAGTCGGGCACCGTCGCGCCGCGCTCGACGAAGGAGGTCCAGCCGGGGGTGCCGATGTAGACGACGTCCTGGAGTTCGGGGCAGTCCTCGCGCACCGCGTTCACCATCGCGACGTAGTCGCTGGACTTCACCTGAGTCGCGGCGAACAGCAGGCTGGCCCCGGACTGCTTAAGCGTGAAGCGGATCTCGTGGACCCGGTACGCCGGGTTGAGGTTCACCAGTATCGCGCCGACCTTGGCCGCCGCGTACTGCACCAGGATCCATTCCGCGCAGTTCGGCGACCAGATGCCGACGCGGTCGCCCTTGGCGACGCCGGCCGCGAGCATTCCCCGGGCCAGTTCCGTGGTGGCGGCGTCGAACTGCGCGTAGGTCCAGCGGCGGCCGGTCGCGAACTCCACCAAAGCGTCGCGTTCCGGATAGGCGGCCGCGATCCGCGCCAGGTTCGCGCCGATGGTCTCGTCGGGCAGAGGCGGGGAGTCGGGGCCCTTGCGATGTGCTTCGTCGATGCGGTCCCGGCTGCCAGCGTCGTCGTTGCCGCTCATGCCCTCTCACCTGTGCTTCTTCTGGATTTTTTCTGGATCCGACGTCAGGATTCGACACTAGTGGGTCGGTGCGTCAGCGTCGATGGGCCGCGCTGAGAGACCCTCTCAGGGATACGCGGTATGTTTCGCCGACCTGTTCCGGTGGCAACCGGTTCCGTGTCATCGTGGCGGTGACGGATGATGAAGAGATGTCTGCGATCGGAGGTGTGATGCGACAGGACAAGGGCTGGCTTCCGGGCCCTGACGCGCGGCCCACCAGGGCCCTGGCGCTGCTGATCACCGGACTGACCGACGACGCGGTGGCGCGTCGGCTGGCGGTGAGCCGCCGGACGGTGCAGCGCGCGGTGCGGGACCTGATGGACGCCGCCGGCGCCCGGACCCGCATGCAGCTCGGCCACCACGCCGCCTGCGTCGGTCTGCCGATCCCCGATCTGCCGTCCGCAGTGGAGCCCCGGGACCAGCCGGTCCAGCCGGCGCCGGCGGACCTGCGGCTGCTGGCGCTGCTGCTGGAGGACGCGCGCGTGGACCGCGTGCTCGGGGTCAGCCCGCGCAGCGTCGAGCGCGAGGTGCGGCGGCTGATGACGCTGGCCGGGGCGAAGAGCCGGGTGCAGTTGGGGTGGCTGGCGACGCGGTGGGGTTGGCTGTAGAGCGTCTGCCAGACTTTCCCCATGAGCCCCGTCCAGATCTCCCCGTCCATCCTCTCCGCCGACTTCGCCCGCCTGGCCGAAGAGGTCACCGCGGTCCCGTCGGCCGACTGGATCCACGTCGACGTCATGGACAACCACTTCGTGCCGAACCTGACGCTGGGCCTGCCGGTGGTCGAGGCGCTGGTGAAGGCCTCGCCGCGACCGCTGGACTGCCACCTGATGATCGCCGACCCGGACCGCTGGGCGCCGGGCTACGCCGAGGCCGGCGCGGGCAGCGTCACCTTCCACGTGGAGGCCGCGCACGCGCCGATCCGGCTGGCGCGCTCGATCCGCTCGGCCGGGGCGCGGGCCGGGATGGCCCTGAAGCCGGCGACGCCGATCGAGCCGTACGAGGACATGCTCTCGGAGCTGGACATGGTCCTGCTGATGACCGTGGAGCCGGGCTTCGGCGGGCAGAAGTTCCTGGATGTGGTGCTGCCCAAGATCCGGCGCACGCGGCAGATGATCGAGCGGCACGGCGGCTCGGTGTGGCTGCAGATCGACGGCGGCGTCGCCGCGGACACCATCGAGCGCTGCGCCGAGGCCGGCGCCGACGTGTTCGTCGCCGGCTCCGCGGTCTACGGCGCGGAGGACCCGGACAGGGCGATCCAGGCGCTGCGCGCCCAGGCCGAGGCGGCCGGCGCGCGCTTCGCCTGAGACGGGCTCACTGCGCGGGCTCCGCGGCCCCGGTCTCTTCCAGGGGCCGGACCAGGCAGAAGCTGATCGAGGAGCCGGTCTCCACATCGGCGCGGCCCAGGGCGTGGAACTTCTTGCAGACGTCCGGGTCGGCCTGGTCCTCGCGGGCGGTGACCCGGCGGCCGTCGGCGCTGCTCCGGGCCTTCGCGGCGGACACGATGCCGGTGATGTGGCCGGTGGAGTCGACCTTGACGAAGTCGCCGGCCTTGACGCTGCCGACGTTGAACGACGCGGGCCGCATGGTCGCCACAAGCACGCCGCCGATGGTCGCCAGCACCAGAACCGCCAGGATCACCGCGCGGGGCCGCAACCGGGCCCGTCGACGGACCGGCGCGCCGGGAGTGTGGGGACGCGGGATGGGGCGCTGGCCGGTGCCGGGTGCGCGCTGGGCGGCGCCGGTGGTCCGGCGCTGATCGGGACCGGGCCCCGGCCCCGGGACGCGACGGCGCTGATCCGTGCCCTGCGACATGCGGTTGCCGGTGTCGCTCGGCCGCCGCGGGGGCGTGCCGCCCGGCCCACCCGGATTGCCAGGGCCGCCGGGGTCGCCAGGGCCGCCGTGCCCGCGCGGCACGGTCGCGCCGCGTGCCGTGCCCGGGCCATGGGAAATACCCGAGGCGCGGGACAATCCCGGACCGTGCGCGGTTCCCGAACCCCGCGAAGCGGTCGCCGCCGACCCGCGTCCGGACGGAGCACCCGGCCGGTGCGGCGTGCTGGCCGGCGGCGCCGCGATCGTCCCGTCCGCAACGGTGGCCCGCTCCGTCGGCGGCACCTCCCGCGCCGCGAGCAAGGCCCGCGCCTCCGCGATCCCGGCGCGCGCCGAGGGCTCCTTCTCCAGCAGCGCGGTGATCAGCGGCGTCAACCGCCCGGCCCGCACCGGCGGCGGGGCCTCGTCCAGGATCACCGCGGTCAGCGACCCGGTCGCGGTTTCCCGGTGGAAGGGCGAGAAGCCCTCGACGCCCTGATACAGCGTCACGCCGAGGGAGAACAGGTCGCTGACGGCCAGCCCCTCGGTGCCGCGGGCCCGCTCCGGCGCGATGTACTCCACCGACCCCAGCAGGCTCCCGGCCGCCGTCAGCGCGGTGTCGGTGACGCCGACCGCGATGCCGAAGTCGGTGAGCAGCACCTGGCCGTCGTCGGCCAGCATCACGTTCGCCGGCTTCACGTCGCGGTGCACGATCCCGGCCGCGTGCGCCGCTTCCAGGGCGTCCAGCAGCGCGCCGGCGACCAGGGTCAAGTGCGGCACGGACAGCGGGCCGTACGCCTCGACGTGTTCCTCCAGCGTGTGCCCGGCGACCAGCTGCATCACGGTCCAGGGCACGCCGTCCTCGACCACCACGTCGTGCACGGCCACCACGTTCGGGTGGTCGCGCAGCCGGGCGGCGTTGCGGGCCTCGCGCTCGGCGCGGCGCAGGCGGTCGTCGGCGTCGGGCCCGGCGGCCGGCAGGTAGACCTCCTTGACCGCGACCTCGATGCGCAGCGCCTCGTCGGAGGCACGCCAGACCCGGCCCATGCCGCCGGAGCCGAGCCGTGCCAGCAGTCGGTACCGGCCGCCGACCAGCTGCCCCGGCTCTGCCTGTCCAGCCATGCGCGTCCCCCCGGATCAGTGGTTTGTGTCGAGCTCAGGCTACGTGTTCTACGTCGCCGCGCGAGCCTACTGTCCGCGAAGTCAAAGTCGCGTTCATCCCGCTCCGGATGGCGTTCGCCCCAGCGAACGATCTCGATCCCTGAGACCGGCGCCGGTGTGCGGGTTCCCGGCAAAAGTAGAACGTGTTACAGTTCGGACTGGGCCAGAGGTGACGCGCACCACGCCCGGACCGCCCGGGAATGAATCGCGTGGCACACTGGTTCAGAACGACGAACGCGTGCTCCGGGGTCGGTGAAATTCCGAACCGGCGGTGACAGTCCGCGAACCGCTCGTTCGCTTCGGCGAACGGGTGGCCGATCCGGTGGAATTCCGGGACCGACGGTTAAAGTCCGGATGGGAGGCTGCACGCGACGGGCGTGCCGCCTTGCTGTGTCCGTACGGTATCGGCGCCGGCACTCGTCCCGTCGCGGCGTTCGCGACGGCTGCCGCCGCTGTTGGCGGAGTGTGCCGTGGCGCGCCGCCTCCCCTCACGCAACCCCTTTCCCGGAGTCCGGGTTCGACTGGTTCGAACCGGGTGCCGAGCGGCACGCGGATGAGGCGGATAGGGGAGCACACCGTGTTCACAGGCATCGTCGAAGAGCTCGGCCGCGTCGTCGCGCTGGAAGTGGAAGGCGACTCCGCACGCCTGCGGGTGGCCGGATCGCTGGTCACCTCGGACGCCGAGCACGGCTCCTCGATCGCCGTCAACGGCGTGTGTCTGACCGTCATCGAGGCCGGCGACCAGGCCGCCAAGGCCGGGGAGTTCACCGCCGACGTGATGGCCGAGACCCTGGTGAAGTCCAACCTGGGCGACCTCAAGCCCGGCGACCCGGTCAACCTGGAGCGCCCGATGAAGCTCGGCGCGCGCCTGGGCGGGCACCTGGTGCAGGGGCATGTCGACGGCGTGGGCACCGTGCTGGAGCGCATCCCGGGCGAGCACTGGGAGGTCGTCCGGGTCTCGCTGCCCTCGGCGCTGTCGCGCTACGTCGTGGACAAGGGCTCGATCACCGTGGACGGCATCTCGCTGACCGTGGTCGAGGCCGCCGCGGACTCCTTCACCGTGAGCCTGATCCCCACCACGCTGGAGCTGACCACGCTGGGCAGCAAGGGCCCGGGCGCGGCGGTGAACCTGGAGATCGACGTCATCGCCAAGTACACCGAGCGGCTGCTCGGACTCGGCGACACCGCCGCCGACCAGCCGGAGAGCGGCGTTTCCGGTGCCGCGGTGATCGGCGGGCAGCGGGCATGAACGACACCGACGTCGACACCGACACCGACACCGACTCTGACACTGACATACGAGGAGGTCGCGGTATGAACGCCGTGGAAGCCGGTGTCGTGGAGGACACCGCGAACAGTGAGCCCATCGTCCTGGACACCATCGAGCGCGCGCTGAGCGAGCTGGCCGCCGGCCGGCCGATCGTCGTGGTCGACGACGAGGACCGGGAGAACGAGGGCGACCTGATCTTCGCCGCCTCGCTGGCCACACCCGAGGTCGTCGGGTTCACCATCCGGTACTCCTCCGGGGTGATCTGCGTGCCGCTGCCCGCCGAGGACGCCGACCGGCTCAACCTGCCGCCGATGACCGCGATCAACCAGGACCGCAAGGGCACCGCCTACACGGTCTCGGTGGACGCCCGCGACGGCGTGAGCACCGGCATCTCGGCCGCCGACCGGGCCCGCACCATCCGGCTGCTGGCCGACGCCGGCACCACCGCCGAGGACCTGACCCGGCCCGGCCACGTCTTCCCGCTGCGCGCCAAGGACGGCGGGGTGCTGGTGCGCCCCGGCCACACCGAGGCCGCCGTCGACCTGTGCCGGCTGGCCGGGCTGCCGCTGGCCGCGGGCATCTGCGAGGTCGTCGAGGACGACGGCTCGATGTCCCGGCTGCCGCAGCTGGCGAAGTTCGCCGAGCAGCACGGCCTGGCGCTGATCTCCATCGCCGACCTGATCGCCTACCGCCGCCGCACCGAGAAGTCGGTCACCCGGGCCGCCGAGACCCGGCTGCCCACCGCCTTCGGCGACTTCCGGGCCGTCGGCTACCGCTCCGAGGTGGACGGCACCGAGCACGTCGCGCTGGTCAAGGGCGAGCTCGGGGACGGTGAGGACGTGCTGGTCCGGGTCCACTCCGAGTGCCTGACCGGCGACATCTTCGGATCCCGCCGCTGCGACTGCGGTCCGCAGCTGCACGCCGCGCTGCGCGCCGTGGACGTCGAGGGCCGCGGCGTCGTGCTCTACATGCGCGGCCACGAGGGGCGCGGCATCGGCCTGATGCACAAGCTGCGCGCCTACGAGCTGCAGGAGCGCGGCCACGACACCGTGGACGCGAACCTGGAGCTGGGCCTGCCGGCCGACGCCCGCGACTACGGCACCGGCGCGCAGATCCTGGCCGACCTCGGCGTGCGCTCCATGCGGCTGCTGACGAACAACCCGGCCAAGCGCTCGGCGCTGGAGGGCTTCGGGCTCCGGGTGACCGGCCGGGTGCCGCTGCCCGGCAACGTCACCCCCGACAACATCCGCTACCTGCGGACCAAGCGCGACCGGATGGGGCACGACCTGCCCGGCCTGGACGCGGCGGAGGCCGACGCGCTGGCCGCGGCCGTCGTCGGCTGAGCCGGGGCCGGCCAGCGGCTGAGCCGGGGCCGGCCGTCGGTACCGACCACCGGTACCGACCACCCCTCAAGATCGGGACGCGACCCGCGCCCCCGGTCTGGAAGACTTGCCTCCGCGCGAGACTGATGGACAGAAGCAGACACGCGGGGCCACGACAACGCACCAAGGAGTGAACACAAGTGAGCGGAGCGGGAGCGCCGGCCATCAACATCGAGGGTGGCGCCGACCTCAAGATCGCGGTGGTGGCCGCGCAGTGGCACACCCAGGTCATGGACGGCCTGGTGGCCGGGGCCGAGAAGGCCCTGGCGGAGATCGGCGCGGAGCACGACCTGTTCCGCGCGCCGGGCTCCTTCGAGCTGCCGGTGCTGGCCAAGGCCCTGGCCGAGGCCGGCTACGACGCGGTGGTGGCGCTCGGCGTGGTGATCCGCGGCGGCACCCCGCACTTCGAGTACGTGTGCGCCGCCGCCACCGACGGCCTGAACCGCGTGGCCCTGGACACCGGCGTCCCGATCGGCTTCGGCCTGCTCACCTGCGACACCGAGCAGCAGGCCCTGGACCGCGCGGGCCTGGCCGGCTCCCGGGAGGACAAGGGCCGCGAGGCCGTGGAGGCCGCGGTCTCGACCGCCCTGGTACTGAAGAAGATCGGCGCGAAGCGGTGAACGCCTCGCCCACAGCCGACGAACCCGTGGAGGTACGAGTGGGAACCGCGGTCCCGATCACGGCCAAGACGTTCGAGACCTTGTTCGGCGAACTGACCGCCAAGGCCGAACGCGGCGAGGAGGGCTCCCGCACGGTGGAGCTGCTCGGCCTGGGCGTGCACGCCATCGGCAAGAAGATCGTCGAGGAGGCCGCCGAGGTCTGGATGGCCGCCGAGTACGAGGACGGCGACCGGACGGCTGAGGAGATCTCGCAGCTGCTCTACCACGTGCAGGTGCTGATGCTGGCGCGTGGGTTGGAGCTTGAGGACGTGTACAAGCACCTGTAGGCCGGTGCTTGAGCAGGGCCCCGCGGTTGTCGCGGGGCCCTGCTTTGCCTGGGGCTGGTGCGGTTGCGCTGTGGGTTTACAGGCGTTTTCTTACGGCTTCGCGCAGGTGTTGCTGGTTCGGGGTTCGGTGGCGGCGGCCTGGTGTGTCGGCTGCCGGTTGCGTTGTTCACGGGCCCGTGGTTGGTTCAGGATCCTCCCTCGGCCACTGGCTTGGGGCTGCCCAAGACCGTCGAGGACCGCTCGACCGGCGGCCGATCCCGCCGACTCGCGCCCTCGTGACCCCGATCCAGCAACCCCCTGCGGCGAAGCCGTAAAGAAACGCCTGTAAACCCACGCCTGAACCGCAACCCAACAGCCTCCCCCCGCCACCACACCTTCATCCCACCGAGTGAACACCCCGGCGCGTCGCGCCGACCGTGGTCGATACTGGCGGTGGAACACCGTCAACCACCGGTAACCGAAAGGTCACACCCCATGCTGCGCATCGCACTGCCGAACAAGGGATCGCTCTCGGAGGCGGCCACGGCGATGCTTCATGAGGCGGGCTACCGGCGGCGCAAGGACGGCAAGGAGCTGATGGTCGTTGACGCGGCCAACAATGCCGAGCTCTTCTTCCTGCGGCCGCGTGACATCGCCACGTATGTCGGGGCTGGGCGTCTGGATGTCGGGATCACCGGTCGTGACCTGCTGCTGGACTCCGGTGCTTCGGCTGAGCCGATCATGGATCTGGGCTTCGCCCGGTCCACCTTCCGCTTCGCCGCGTTGCCGGCGACGGCGGAGCAGGTGGCGAAGGAGGGCGGGGTTGCCGGGCTCGCGGGGCTGCGGATCGCCTCGGCGTACCCGGGTGTGGTGCGCGAGTACCTGGCCGCCGCCGGGGTGTCGGCCGATGTGGTGAAGCTGGACGGTGCTGTCGAGGTGTCGATCGCGCTGGGCGTCGCCGACGTGGTGGCCGACGTCGTGGAGACCGGGACCACGCTGCGGCACGCCGGGCTGGAGGTGTTCGGCGACCCGATCCTGACCTCCGAGGCGCAGCTGATCCGGCGGGTCGGGGCCGAGGAGAGCCCTGCGGTCGAGCAGTTCCTGCGGCGGCTCAAGGGTGTGATCACGGCGCGTGAGTACGTGCTGATGGACTACGACATCCGGGCCGAGAACGTGGACCGAGCGGTCCAGGTCACCCCGGGCATCGAGTCGCCGACCGTGTCGCCGCTGCATGACAAGGGCTGGGTCGCCGTGCGTTCGATGGTCCAGCGCAGCGAGGCCCAGCGGATGATGGACGACTTGTGGGATCTGGGTGCGAGGGGAATCCTCGTCACCGATATCCTCGCGTGTCGGCTATAGACGTCAGGGTTCGGCGAGCCCGGGATGGAACGGACCAGCGTGCAGGTGACGGACAATCACGATCACGACCGCCAGACCCCCGGCCCGCTCGACCCCTACAACCTCCCGGTTCCCGATCACGTCCCGCCGCTGCCGGCGACGTTCCGGCCGCGGCGCACCCGCGTGGCGGTCGTGGCGGTGTCCACGGCGCTGATCGTGACCCTGGTCGTGGTCTCGCTGATACTGCCCGACACCGGCTCCACCGCCTGGTCGGTCCCCGAGCGGGTGGGCTTCGCGGCCATCGGCCCGATCATCTCCGCGGGCCTGTACCTGCTGGCGCGCCCGAAGATCGTCGCGGACGAGACGGGCCTGACGGTGGTCAACACCGTGCGCACGCAGCATCTGGAGTGGGCCGAGATCGTGCGGGTGAACATGCGGCCCGGCGACCCGTGGGTCCTGCTGGACCTGGACAGCGGCGAGGTGCTGCCGGCGATGGGGATCCAGGCCTCCGGCGGGAAGGCGGCGCGCAAGGCCGCCGGGGAGCTGCGGGCGCTGGTGGACGAGCACACGGTGACCGAGCGGGACGACTAGCCGGCGACCGACGCCCAGCGGAAACGACTGAAGCGCCGGAAACGACTGAAGCGCCAGAACCAACGGAAACGACTGAAGCGCCGGAACCGCCAGAAACAACGGAAACACAAGAGCGCCGCAGCGACAGGCTGCGGCGCTCTTCCTATTTGCGGAGCGGAGCGGCGCTAAGCCGCGCCCAGCGAAGCCGTCGCCAGCTTCAGCGCGAACCCCAGGAACAGCGACCCGATCCCGCCGGTCATCGACGCCGCCAGCCGCTTGCGCCGTCGGAACGCGGTCGCGAGCCGGTGGCCGGTGAAGATCAGCACGCTCAGATACCCGGCCGAGAACAGCATCACTATCGTCGACAGCAGCGCGAAGGCCTCCGTCGGGTGTGCCGCGTGCGGGCTCACGAACTGGGTCAGGAACGCCAGGTCGAACAGGATCGCCTTCGGGTTCAGCAGGCTGACCACCAGCGCGCGCCGGAACGGCCGCTCGGCGGCCTCCACCGCCTCGGCCATCGCGGCGGCCTCGGCCGCGTCGGCGGCCGGGGCCGCGGCGCGCTGCCGCCAGGCCTTCCAGGCCGCGCGCAGCATTCCGAAGCCGAGCCAGGCCAGGTAGCCCGCGCCGAGGAACTTCACCACGTCGAACGTCGCTGGGGAGCGCTTCAGCATCGACGCCGCGCCGGCGGCGGTCAGGGTCAGGAGCACCGCGTCGCCGAGGAACACGCCGGAGGCGGCGCGATAGCCGGTGCGCACTCCCTTGCGCGCGCCGACGGTCAGCACGTACAGCGAGTTGGGCCCCGGCAGCAGCACTATCAGCAGGGCGCCGAGCACGAAGGTCGGCAGATCAACAGTCCCGAGCATGCCGAGACTGTCTCATACGGCACCCACGTTCTGTACCGGGGTGTCACTGCTCGGACCGCGCTGCGCCTATTACCGCTTGTAGTTCGCGAACGGATCCTGCCCCGGCGCCTCGCCGCCGTCCTCGGGATGCTCCGCCGCGTGCTCCTCCCGCAGCACCCGCCGCAGGACCTTGCCGATCATGTTGCGCGGCAGGTCGTCGCGGAAGGAGATGAGCTTGGGCACCTTGTAGGGCGCCAGGTGCTGGTGCGCGAAGACGTCGAGTTCCTCGGCGGTGGCCGACATCCCCTCCGCGAGCTGGATCACCGCCTTCACCGTCTCCCCGCGGTACGGGTCCGGGACGCCGATCACCGCCGCGTCGTAGACGGCCGGGTGCTCGCGCAGCACGTCCTCGATCTCCGAGGGGTAGATGGAGAAGCCGGAGGCGATGACCACGTCGCGCTTGCGGTCGATCAGCGTCACGTAGCCGTCCGGCGACATCACCCCGATGTCGCCGGTGTACAGCCAGCCGTTGCGCAGCGCCAGCCTGGTCTCGTCCTCCTGGTTCCAGTAGCCCTGGAACAGCTGCGGCCCGTACACCACCAGCTCCCCGGCCGCGCCGATCGGCAGCACGCGGTCCTGGCGGAACTCGTCGACGATCTTCACGTGGGTGTTCGGCAGCGGCAGCCCGATGGTGCCGGGCCGGGAGTTGGCGTTCAGCGGGTTGGCCAGGGTCACCGGGGAGGACTCGGTCATGCCGTAGCCCTCGGCGAGCCGGCCGCCGGTCGCCTTCTGGAAGGCGTCGATCGTGTCCACCGGCAGCCGCATGGCCCCGGAGATGCAGGTCCGGATCGAGCGCAGGTCGTACTTGCCGATCTTGGGGTGCTCCAGCAGCTTGGAATAGATCGGCGGCACGCCGGGGAACACAGTGGGCCGCTCGTGCTTGACCGCGTCCAGCACCAGCTCCGGGTCGAACGTCGGCAGCAGGACCAGCGTCCCGGCCAGCAGCACGCCGGTGACCACGCACAGCATCAGCCCGTAGACGTGGAACAGCGGCAGCACGCACAGCACCGACTCCCGGCCCACCTGCGCGCCCTGGTCCCAGGCCTGCACCTGGTGCGAGTTGGCGACCAGGTTGCGGTGGGTGAGCATGGCGCCCTTGGGCCGTCCGGTGGTGCCGCCGGTGTACTGCAGCACCGCCAGATCGGTCGCCGGATCCACCGGTTCCTGCCCGACCGGGCCCGGCGAGGTCTCCATCAGCTCGGTGTACGGCACCGCGCGCGCCCCCGGCGGCAGCGGCGTGATCAGCCGCTCGCGCTTCTCCCGGGCCGCGCCCAGTGGCAAGTCCAGAAGCTTGCGCTTGAGCGAGGGCAGGAAGTCGGCCAGGCAGACCGAGACCACGTGCTCCACCGCGGTGCCCGGCCGCGCGGCGTCCAGGGTGGCGTAGGCGCCGTCGAAGACGATCGCCACCTTCGCGCCGGAGTCGGTGAGCTGGTGCCGCAGCTCGGAGTCGGTGTACAGCGGGTTGCAGGCGACCATCACCGCGCCGAGGCGGGTGATCGCGAAGAAGGCGGTGACGGCGGCCGGGCAGTTCGGCAGCACCAGCGCGACCCGGTCGCCCTTGGCCACGCCCATCGCCCGCAGCGCGCCGGCCAGCCGGTCGACGTCCCGGCGCAGCTGCTTGTAGCTGGTCTTGCGGCCGAAGAAGACCAGGGCGGCGCGGTCCGGGAAGGCGTCGGCGGCGTCGTCGAGGAGCCTGGTCACCGGGACGTCGGGGACGGTGACGTCGGTGGGCACACCCGCTGCGTAGAACCGCAGCCATGGCCGTTCCGCATAGGGATCGGGCACGGCGGTAGACGGGTCGGTCTGGCTCACAAGCGGAGTCAAACATGTATTGAGATGGTTGTCAGTAGAAGCTTTGGACACAAGATCGCAAAATCACTTGTTCACGAACTTCTTTTCGACTCTTCATCCGGGGGGTGCGAGCGCTACAGTCCGAAGGATGCGCTACATCATCATCGGCGCCGGCGCGGTCGGCGGCAGCATCGGCGGCCGCCTGGCCGAATCGGGGCGGGACGTGGTCCTGGTCGCGCGGGGGGCGCACCTGGAGGCCTTGAAGCGGGACGGGCTGCGGCTGCTCACCCCGGACGCCGACCTGCGGCTGCCGATCCCGGCCGTCTCCGGTCCGGAGGAGCTCGGCGAGCTGCGGCGCGACGACGTGCTCGTGCTGTGCGTGAAGTCGCAGGACACCGCGAGCACCCTGAATCTGTGGGCGCGCTCCCCGGTCGCCGGCGGCGGCACGGCCGCCGAGTTGCTGCCCGTGGTCTGCGCGCAGAACGGCGTCGAGAACGAGCGCACGGCGCTGCGCCTGTTCCAGAACGTGTACGGGCTCTGCGTCTGGCTGCCCTCGGTGCACCTGGAGCCCGGCGTGGTCGCGGCCAACTGCGCGCCGCAGTCCGGCATCCTCACCGTCGGCCGCTACCCCGACGGTGTCGACGACGTTATCAAACAGATCGGCCACGACCTCGGCGAGAGCCGCTTCGACGCGCCGGTGGTCGACGACGTGATGCGCTGGAAGTACGGCAAGCTGCTGAACAACCTGGGCAACGCCTTCGACGCGGTCGGCGACCTGAGCGCGGACGAGCCGCTGGCCGAGCGCCTGGTCGCGACCGCGCGCGAGGAGGGCATCAGGGCCCTGAACGCCGCCGGCATCCCCTTCGTCGGCACGGCCGAGCGCCGCGCGGTCCAGGGCGGGCGCATGGACTTCGCCGAGGTCCCCGGCGCGCCGCGCGGCGGCGGCTCCAGCTGGCAGAGCCTGGCCCGCGGCACCGGCTCGATCGAGACGGACTACCTGTCCGGCGAGATCTCGCTGATCGGCCGCATGCACGGCGTCCCCACGCCGGTCAACGCGCTGATGCAGCGGCTGAGCGCGCGCTTCGCCGCGGAGGGGCGGGCTCCGGGGAGCCTGCCGATCGCGGAGCTGGCTGAACTGGTGGAGCAGGCGCTGGAGTCCGCGGGCTGACCGTCGTCGGGTGGGGCGGGCTACTTCCGCCCCACCACGATCGCCGACCCGTGTCCGAACAATCCCTGATTCACGGCGACCCCGACCCGGGCCCGCTCCACCTGCCGCGCGCCGGCATCGCCGCGCAGCTGCCAGGTCAGCTCGCAGACCTGCGCGATGGCCTGCGCCGGGATCGCTTCGCCGAACGAGCTCAGGCCGCCGCTGGCGTTGACCGGGACGCGGCCGCCGAGCGCGGTCGCGCCGTCGTGCAGCAGCTTCTCGGCGTCGCCGGGGGCGCACAGGCCGATCTCCTCGTACCAGTCCAGCTCCATCGCGGTCGTCAGGTCGTAGACCTCCGCGAGGTCCACGTCCTCTGGACCGATGCCCGCCGCCTCGTACGCGGCGTGCGCCAGCGACTCGCGGAAGGTGCGGGTCGCGGGTGCGGCGGTCGCCGTGGAGTTAGAGGCCATGGAGTCGGAGGCCAGATACGGGAAGTCCGGGACGGTTCGCGGGTAGGTTGGCGTGGGTGCCGAGACGGCGCGGATGCGCACCGCGTCCTTGTTCAGGCGGCGGGCGTAGTCCTCGGACGTCAACACGACCGCCGCGGCGCCGTCACTGGTGGCGCAGATTTGCAGCAGGCGCAGGGGGTCGCTGACCATCGGGGAGTTCAGGACCGTCTCGGCGTCGACCTCCGCGCGGAAGCGCGCGTTCGGGTTCAGGGCGCCGGCGCGGGCGTTCTTCACCTTCACCGCCGCGAAGTCGGCCTCGGTCGAGCCGCGCAGGGCCATGCGGCGGCGGGCGTAGAGGCCGAAGTACGCCGGGTTCGTCGCGCCGAGCAGGCGGAAGCGGAGCCAGTCCGGGTCGTCGGGGCGCTCGCCCCCGACCGGGGCGAAGAAACCCTTGGGGGTGGTGTCCGCGCCGACCACCAGGACCACGTCGGCCAGGCCGGCCAGGATGTGCGCGCGGGCGGTGGACAGCGCCTGCGCGCCGGTCGCGCACGCCGCGTAGCAGCTCGCCACCGGTGCGCCGTGCCAGCCCAGGGCCTGGGACAGGGCCGAGCCGGCGACGAAGCCCGGGTAGCCGTTGCGGATCGTCTCGCCGCCGACCACCAGCTGGACGTCGCGCCAGCCGATACCGGCGTCGGCCAGGGCGGCGCGCGCCGCGGCCGAGCCGTATTCGATGAAGGGTTTCCCCCAGGCGCCCCAGGGGTGCATGCCGACGCCGGCCACGGCGACGGAGTCGGTGCGGCTCATGCCTGTGCCTCCCCGGTGTATGCCTCATAGTTCGGGGCGGGTCGAAAATTCCAGACCCTTTCCTCAATGCCCGCAGAGGAACGGAGGGTTCCGGGGGTCAGTTCCATGGTCATTCCGACCTGGAGCGCCCCGGTGGGGACGTCCGGGGCGACCTGTCCGAGCACGATCATGCGTTCGGCGGCCAGTTCGACGGCGGCCAGCGCGTAGGGCTCGAACTCGGTGCCGGGGGGCCGCGGGTAGGGCGGCGGGGGAGCGTACCGGGCGTCGGTGTACGACCAGAGGGTCCCGGTGGTGGACAGCGGTTCCGGGCTCTGTTCCAGACCCTCGCAGCCGGGGTCGGGGCAGCCGGGGACGGTCCGCGGGGGGAAGCTCAGGGCGCCGCACGCGGTGCAGCGGCCGGCCAGCAGGGCGAAGCCGTCCGGACCCTCGCGGAACCATCCTTCGGTTCCCGGAGCGGCCGGTATGCCGTCAGTCATGGATCTGACGGTATATCAGATTGGCTGCTCCGGGAACGCCGGCCCGCGGTGGATCAGTGATCAGTACGGAACCCGGCGCCGTCCACAGTGAAAGAGACGGTGGGGTGGCGCCGGTGAAGAGAAGGTGGCGTTCTCGCGGTGTGCGTCAGTCGTCGGCGCGACGACGGCTTCCGCGCTGGTCGTCGAGCCGGCCGAGCACGCCCGGCAGACGCTCCAGCAGCCCGACGAGCTGGTCGAACTCCTCGTCGGTGTACGAGCGGCGCAGCGAGCGGTCCAGGGCCCGCACCCGGCGCTTGGCGGCCTCGTAGGCCTCCTTGCCGCGTGCGGTGACCTCCGCGTCGATGACGCGGCCGGCCCCACGGCCGAACTCGCGGGTGATGTAGCCCTTGCGCTCCAGCGCGGCCACCAGCCCGACCATGGCCTGCGGCGTCACCGAGACCGAGCGGGCCAGCGTCGCCGAGGAGGCGCGGCGCAGGTGGACCAGTGCCTGCAGGACGCCGTACTGGGCCTCGGTGAGGTCGAGTTCGGCGAGCAGGCGTGTCATGTGCCGGGCGAGCTCACGGTCGCACATGGTGAGCAGCCACGGCAGATAGCCCGTGGAGGGCCGGTAACGGACCGGGCGATGGCCTCGGCCGGCGAGCGATCCGCCGGTCGCCGGGACCAGTTCCTGCTCGTCCTCGTCCTCGTGCTCGGCGGTGTGTACAGATGTGTGTTCTGACACAGCGGGTCTTCCCCCCTTGCGTGTTGGTGCCACCCACTGCCGCGTTCCCGCCAACGCGGTGACAGCGCTCTTTTGCGTGTCGAGTGGAATGGACTTGTTCAAGCCCATCATATTCACGGAAAGGGCACTCCGACAGCGGGTCTGCGCTGTAGATCTGTGTACGTAGATTTACGGATGTTGAGTTCAGCCGATTGAGGCTATACGCGCAGGCACGCCGAAGCCGCCGTTACCGGCGGGTAGCCGGCAGCGGCGCAGCGCGAAACAGTGCTCTGAGGTGCACTCGGACCGTTTCCGGGCTCCAGTGCGGGGGGTGCGGAGTCCGGCGAAGGGGGGTGTTCGGTTGTCTGCAGGCCTAAGACTGAGCGCTCCACCCGCGCTGCCGGATCACCTGGGGGGAGAGGGAGACAGGGCGCGGGTGGAGCGGTTTCGTACTCGGCGACACCGTGCGGGCTGGTGCGGTGGGTCGGCCGGTCCTGCATCACGAAGGCTACCGCTTGGACACGCTGAGTTGATGATCATGGCGTACTTCTTGAACCAGACTTTGCCGTTTCTTGGCACAACCCCTGGCGGACGTGTACCAATGCCCAGGCCCAGCCGCTGATCGCCTAATGTTCTCTGTGTGAATCCAGGCAGGGCGGGCGACTACGACGACGGGTACGGCTACGAGCGCGACCCGTACCAGGCCGGCTACGGTTCCCCGGACGACGACGCCACGGTCAACGTCCACGACTACCAGGGCGAGTACGGCGACGGCTCCTATGGCGACGGCGGCGGCTCCTACGACGACGGCGGCTACCGGGACGGCGGGTACCAGGACGACGGCTACGGCGACGACGGGTATGACGACGGCGGCCACGGCGATCACGGCGATCACGGAGACCACGGCGGCGCAGCCTACGACGGGTACGACGACGGCGACGGCGAGGACGACCTCCCGGTCTCCAACCGCGTCTTCACCATCCCGAACCTGATCAGCCTGGCCCGGCTGGCCGGCGTCCCGCTGTTCCTGGGCCTGATCCTGTCGCCGTACTACGGCGGTCCGAAGTACGACGTCTGGGCGCTGGTCATCCTGGCGCTGTCCGGGTTCTCCGACTGGCTCGACGGCAAGCTGGCCCGGCGCTGGAACCAGATGACCAAGTTCGGCGCGATGATCGACCCGCTGGCCGACCGGCTGTACATCCTGGCCACCCTGGTCGGGCTGACCATACGGGGGATCATCCCGATCTGGCTGCCGATCCTGCTGGTCGGGCGGGACGTGGCGATGCTGGTGCTGATCTCGCCGAAGCTGCGCAAGGCCGGCTACGGCGTGGCGCTGCCGGTGCACTTCCTGGGCAAGGCCGCGACCTTCAACCTGCTGTATGCCTTCCCGTTGCTGCTGCTGGGGCAGATCAGCGAGAAGCCCAACCACCTGACGGACATCGCCAACATCTTCGGGTGGGCGTTCGTCGGGTGGGGGACCGCGCTGTACCTGTTGGCCGGCGGCATGTACTTCGTGCAGGCCCGGCAGCTCACGCGCGGCACCGGGCGCTGACGGCGCACGCCGCTGGCCGGGACGTGTCAAGATGGCGTCCATGCCCACGCCGCCCGACGTCCGGAGCGCCCCGCGCCGTGACGCCTCGATGTCGTTGCTCACCAACCTGCTCAACGACACGTTGGACCCCGGGTACGCCGAGACCGCGGCGCGGCGCAAGGCCCTCGGCGAGGCCGATGCCGGCACCAGTCACTGGACCAGGCGCATGTCGCCGACCGTGCTGCTCGGCGTGGCGGCGGTCGGGTTGGTGCTCGTGATCGCGGCGATCCAGACCCACCGCGAGGCCCCGACCGTGGAGCGGGAGCGGCAGCAGCTGATCTCGCGGGTGCAGGAGGGCGAGCGCAAGAACTCGGCCGACGAGTCCATGATCTCCACGCTGCGCGGGCAGCTGCAGGCCGCGCAGGCCGAGGCGCTGGGACCGGAGCAGGGCAAGGCGTTCACCGAGATGGCGGTGGCCACCGGCGCCTCGCCGGTGACCGGGCCCGGGCTGGAGGTCGTGCTCAACGACGCCGCCGGGGCCGACTCCACCGCCAGCAGCGACCCGCGCCAGACCGGCAACAGCGCGAGCCGGGTGCTGGACGTGGACCTGCAGCACGCGGCGAACGGGCTGTGGGCGGCCGGCGCGGAGGCGATCGCGATCAACGGCCAGCGGCTCACCGCGCTGTCGGCGATCCGCACCGCGGGCTCGGCGATCATGGTGGACTTCCGCCCGCTGTCCCCGCCGTACACGATCCAGGCGATCGGCGACCCCAAGTCGATGGCGGCCAAGTTCGCCGACGGGGCCGACGGCCGCTACCTGTTCGCGCTGAAGTCGCAGTACGGCATCGGCTTCACCACGAACACCAAGGACAAGCTGAACCTGCCGGCGGCCACGCAGCTGACGCTCAGCGACGCGGTGCCGGTGCCTTGAGCCCCACCGAGGGTTCGGTACGGTGGCCCCAGCAGTTTTCGCCGAACCGGGACGCCGTGGCGGATCAGGCCGCGAGGCCCTCGGCGCCCGAGACGACCATCCCTGGCCCGGGCCGGGATCGACTGTGACTGAGACCGAGATGACCGAGATGGCCGGGACGACCGGGATGACGATGGCCGAGATGATTTGGAGGGCGCCGTGATCGCGGCGATCGGATTGGTGATCGGCGTGATCGCGGGGGTGGTCTTCCACCCGACCGTGCCGGCGGGGCTGGCGCCCTACCTGCCGATCGCCGTGGTGGCGGCCCTGGACGCGGTGTTCGGCGGCCTGCGCGCCCTGCTGGACGGGATCTTCGACGACAAGGTCTTCGTGGTCTCCTTCGTCTCCAACGTCCTGGTGGCGGCGCTCATCGTGTACCTGGGCGACCAACTCGGCGTCGGCTCCCAGCTGACCACGGGCGTCGTGGTGGTGCTGGGCATCCGCATCTTCTCCAACGCCGCGGCCATCCGCCGCCACATCTTCCACGCCTGAGAAGGAGCGCTGGGTGCAGACGCGGCCGGGGAACGAGCCGGAGCGGGAGCCGGAATCGGCGGACGGGGACCACGAGCGGGACCCGTTCACGCCGAAGGTGCGTCCCGAGACGGAGGACGCCGAGGGGCCGGAGGCCGAGTCGCCGGAGCCTGAGGCGCCGGAGGCTGAGGCTGAGGGCGAGCCTGGAGCCGAGGCGGCGGCTGATGAGCCGGGCGCCGAGGAGCCGGGTGTCGAGGAGCCGGGTGTCGAGGCGGATCTGGCCGAGACGATGGATCTGCGGAGCCTTGAGGCGGAGAAGCCCAAGGCCGAGCGGAAGAAGCATCGCGGCCAGATGTCCCCCGAGACGCTGAAGGCGCAGGAGTCGGCTGCCGAGGGCGGCGGCGAGGCCGGCCAATCGGAGGCTGGCGGCGAGAGCGAGTCCGCGGAGTCGGAGACGGCTGCTGAGAGCGGATCTGCTCGCGCTGACAAGCCTGCCGAGGGCGAGCCTGCGCGCGCTGACAAGGCTGCCGAGGGCCAGTCGGCTCGGCCGGAGGAGCCTGCCGAGGCTGCTGCCGCCGGCGGATCAGCCGGGCCGGAGAAGGCTGCCGAGGTCGCCGGCGAGACCGAGCCCGAGCCTCCCGCCGACGCCCCGGACCTGTCCGAGACCGTGAACCTCCGCGACCTGCTCCCCGAAGAGCCGGCCGCTGAGAAGTCGCCTGCTGACAAGCCGTCTGCTGAGAAGTCGGCCGCCGAAACCGTCAACCTCCGCGGCCTGCTCCCTGAGGACTCCGCCAAGGAATCCCCCAAAGAACCCCCCAAGGGCCCCGAAAGCGAGCCCCCGCTCCGCCGCCGCACGCCCGGCGAGCCGCCTCGCCGTCGTCCGGCGCCCGGGCCCGGCGGGCAGCCTCCGCGGCGTCCCGCGCCGGGGCAGGATCCGCGGCGTGCCGGGCATCCGCAGCCGAATGAGCCCGGTCCGCGGCGTCGGCCGGGTGCCGAGCCGCGTCCGGGGGTGGCGCCGGTCAGTCCGGCCGCTGCCGCTGTGGCGGCCTCGGCCGCGTCTGGTCCCGGTGCGTCCGGTGCGTCCGGTGCGCCTGGCAAGCCCGCCAAGCCCGCCGCGGCGCCGTCGGTGTCGCTCGGGCGGCGGCGGTTGTTCGCCGCGCTGTGGCCGCCGCGGCTGTCGCGCAATCAGGCGGTGGTCGGTGTGCTGCTGGCGGCGCTGGGTGCGGCGTTGGCGATCCAGGTGCGGGCCACCAACACCTCCGACGAGATTCTGCGGGGTGCGCGGGCCGACGACTTGGTGAACATCCTCGATGAGGTGACCTCCCGGGGGCAGAGTCTGGATGCCGAGCTGCGGACTCTGGAGACGCAGAACGCGGCGATCCAGGACAGCGCGGACAAGGCGCAGGCGGCGTTGGCGCAGGCTCAGCAGAAGGCCAAGGACCTGCAGATCCTCGCCGGGACGGTGAAGGCCAAGGGGTCCGGGATCACCATGTCCATCACCGATCCGCAGGGGCAGCTCAAATCGGCGACGTTGCTCAACGCGCTGGAGGAGCTGCGGGCGGCCGGGGCCGAGGTGGTGCAGGTGGACGACGTGCGCGTGGTGGTCTCCTCGTCGTTCGTCGACACCCCCGACGGCGGGATCGCGCTGGACGGGCACGAGCTGGCCAAGCCCTACGTCTACAAGGTGATCGGCGACCCGAACACCCTCGGGCCGGCCATGCAGATCCCCGGCGGGGTGGTGGCGACCGTGAAGACCCAGCCCGGGGCCAACGCGACGATCACGCCCGGCCAGGTGCTCGTGGACGCCCTGGCGCCGGCGCCGAGTCCGGACTACGCCAAGGCCGGGTGAGCTCAAGCCACCTCGGGGCCGGTGCGACGGGGGCTCGTCCATGGTCCAGAATATGACCGCGGGCCCAGCAGCCCGTGGCGGCCGCCGCGCCGTCGAAACCGTGTGAGGAAAGGGCGGCAAAGAAGCCGATGACCCCCGAAGAGCTGAAGTACACCGCCGAGCACGAGTGGGTCCGCTCCGGCGACGCCGACAGCGTCCGCGTCGGGATCACCGACTACGCCCAGGAGCAGTTGGGCGACATCGTCTTCGTGCAGCTGCCGGAGGTCGGCTCGAAGATCACCGCCGGCGAGCCGTGCGGCGAGCTGGAGTCCACCAAGAGCGTCAGCGACCTGTACGCCCCGCTGACCGGCACCGTCAAGGCCGTGAACGCCGAGCTGGACTCCTCGCCGGAGCTGGTGAACTCCGACCCCTACGGCGAGGGCTGGATCTTCGACGTCGAGCCCGACGACGCCTCCGAGGTCGAGGCCCTGCTGGACGCCAAGGGCTACGAGGCTTCCATCGCGGAGTAGATCCGCGTCGGCGGAGGTTCGGGACCGGTGCGAACGGGTCCCGGACCTCCGCCTTTCACTCTCCGGCGGTGCTCAGGTTCGTCTTAGCTGATTCGAGGCCTGAGACGTCGTAATCTGGGCATCAGGTAGGGATGTCAGTCAACTAAAGAGGCGGCATCTCGGCGCGTTCCGGTTGACCTCGACGAGAGCCGCCCCATAAGTTGCGACCAACGCAGGCGGTGAGCCACTACCGCCACAGGAATACTCCGGGAGGCCCACGACATGCCGTTCTGCACCAGGTGCGGGAACGCCAACCAAGCGGGGAGCCGCTTCTGCTCGCACTGCGGCACCGCCTTGGCCGAGTCCCCGCTTCCGGGTGACCCCTTGGTGCCCGAGGGTGCTGCGGAGCGGACCTCGACGATGTCCCTGGTCGGCGTCGAGACGGCCGCCGAGGCGGAGGTCGGCGGCGCGGAGGACACCGAGCGGATGGGCGGGCTGGGCCCGGCCGACCGGGAGGCGCTGGCCGCGCTTCCGGCCGGTTCGGCGCTGCTGGTCGTGCGCCGCGGGCCGAACGCCGGCAGCCGGTTCCTGCTGGACGCCGACGTCACCACGGTCGGCCGCAGCCCGGACAGCGACATCTTCCTGGACGACGTCACCGTCTCCCGCCGCCACGCCGAGTTCGTGCGCAGCGCACAGGGTTTCCTGGTGCGCGACGTCGGCAGCCTCAACGGCACCTACGTCGATCGCAACCTGATCCAGGAGGCGCTGTTGCGCGACGGCGACGAGGTGCAGGTCGGCAAGTACCGCCTGGTGTTCCACGCGGGCTGACCCGGCGCCGGCCGCGCCCCGCGGCCTGGCGGCGGGCCGGCGTCCAGTGAGGGGGGCCCGGCAGGAGAGGCAGGAGAGCGGCGTGTCCGGCGAGGCGCTCACCATCGGCGAAGTCATCGGCCGGCTGGCCGCCGACTTCCCGGACTTGACCGTGTCCAAGATCCGCTACCTGGAGAGCGGCGGGCTGATCAGCCCGGGGCGGACCCCGGCGGGCTACCGGCGCTTCACCGAGGAGGACGTGGAGAAGCTGCGCTGGGTGCTGGCCGCCCAGCGCGACCAGTACCTGCCGCTGAAGGTGATCCGGCAGCACCTGGCGGCCGACGGGCCCCGGGTGACGGTCGGCGACGCCGACGCGATAGTGGCCGCGCTGACCTCCGGGGCCGACCCGGCCGCCGCGGCGGACCCGGACTTCGAGGCCCTTTCGGGCCGGCCCGACCCGGCGCTGCCTCCCCCCTCCGCCCTGACCCCGCCGCTGCCGCCGCTCCCGCAGCCGATGAACCGGGCCGCCACCGTCGCCGATCCGGCGTTCTACGGGGCCGCCCGGTCCGACGTCGGCGAGCTCCACCTGAGCCGCGACGGCCTGGCCCGCACCGCGGGTGTGTCCGGGTCCTTCGTCGCCGACCTGATCGCCTACGGCCTGCTGCCGAACGCCGAGGACTTTGGCGGCGACGCGGTGCTCATCGCGCGCGCGGCCTCGGCGCTGACCGAATACGGGCTCGAACCCCGGCATCTGCGCCCGCTGCTGACCGGCGCGCGCAACACCGCGGGACTGCTCGGCACCCTGCTGCCGACCCGGCGCCACGACGGCGTCACCGGCTCCGGGCGCCAGGCGGCGGCCTCCCGGGCGGCCTCGCGCACCGCGGAGGCCTCAGCGGCGGCTGTGAAGCTCTACGCGGCGCTGCTGCGGGCCGAGCTGGCCGGCGGCGCGGCTTCGGCGGCACCGGCCCCGCAGGGCCCGCACAGCGGCGAAGCCCGGGCCGCGGCTGAGATCGCCGCCCCGGTATCGGCCGGGATCCGCGTCACGAGCGCGACTGCGATCGCTACGGGTCCGAACACGGTTTCGGCCGCGGCACTGGTGCCGGAGCAGGCTCTGCCGCCTAGAGCGCCCGCGGCGCCCGCCATGCCCGCCGCGGCTCCACCAGCCGCCGCGGCCCCCATGACCACCGCGATCGGCACCCCGCCGCCCGCGGCCCAGACCTCACCGGCCCCATCCGCACCGGCATCGCGGGCATCTTCCCCGAACCCCGGCATGCCCGGCGGGCCCGCAGCGCGATAGGGTGGACACCGTGAACGAACTCGACGTCGTCGGCGTCCGCGTCGAGATGCCGTCCAACCAGACGATCGTCCTGCTGCGCGAGGTGAGCGGCGAGCGGTATCTGCCGATCTGGATCGGGGCCAACGAGGCCTCGGCCATCGCGCTGGCCCAGCAGGGCGTCACGCCGCCGCGCCCGCTGACCCACGACCTGTTCCGGGACGTGCTGGCCGCCTTCGGCAGGCAGCTGCTGGAGGTCCGCATCACGGCGATGCGCGACATGGTCTTCTACGCCGAACTGGTTTTCGACGGCGGCCTTCAGGTGAGCGCGCGCCCCTCGGACGCGATCGCGCTCGCGCTGCGCACCGGCGCGACCATCTACGGGGCCGAGGAAGTGCTCGCCGAGAGCAGCATCCTGATTCCGGACGAGCAGGAGGACGAGGTCGAAGTGGAGCGCTTCCGCGAGTTCCTCGACCAGGTCTCGCCGGAGGACTTCGGCGCCTGAGCACGGCCGGGCCGCCGTGCGGTGGCCGGCCGAGCCGGTACGGCACGCCGCCGCGCGGGTGCCGTGAAGGTCGGATAGTCCGATTCACGAAGACACGCCCGATGCCTCCCGGGCGATGTCGTTGACCGGTGCCCCGTGCCGCGCATACGGTCGAAGACAGCTAGAGGCAGGACGTGACTGGAGGGGTGAAGCCGAGACCGTGGCCCGGACGGCCTACGCCGGCCGTCGAGGCCGCCGGGGCCGATCGCGGACCCCGCCGGGGTTTGCGGAGACTGATCGACGTCAAGGAATCCGGGCGAGGGATCTTTCCCGACAAGACGGATCGGCGTGGGTTCCCTCACTGGGGCTCTTCAAGCGGAAGGCCAAGCACATGACCGGGACGGGCGCATTGGGCGGGAGCGGGTTCCCGCGCGCGGTCGGACCGGGCGACCTGCCGGCCGGCGCGGCGGCGCGGCCGCAGAATTCCCAGACCTCCCAGGGCTCCCCGGCCTCGCAGGCCGGCTACCGCGGGCCGACGGCCTGCGCGGCGGCCGGGATCACCTACCGGCAACTGGACTACTGGGCCCGGACCGGCCTGGTCGAGCCGTCGATCCGGTCCGCCTCCGGCTCCGGGTCGCAGCGGCTGTACAGCTTCCGGGACATCATCGCGCTGAAGATCGTCAAGCGGCTGCTCGACACCGGCGTCTCGCTGCAGAACATCCGGATCGCGGTCGGCTACCTGCGCGCCCGCGGCGCGGCGGACCTGGCCGGCGTCACCCTGATGAGTGACGGCGCGAGCGTGTACGAGTGCACGTCCCCGGACGAGGTGTTCGACCTGGTGCAGGGCGGCCAGGGCGTGTTCGGGATCGCCGTGGACGCGGTGTGCCGCGAGGTCGAGGGGACGCTGAAGCAGTTCCCCGGCGCCGGCGAGGGCGGCGAGGTCCCCACCGGATCCGCCGCGGCCGGCCAGAGCGCCGGAAGCGGCTCCGGCAACGGTTCCGGCGAGGAGCCGGAGGCGGGCGCGGGCGTGGACGAGTTGGCGCGCCGGCGGCGGATAAGAGCGGTCTGAGCGGTCTGAGGCCCTGGGCGGTCTGAGCGGTCTGAGGCCTGTGAACGGTCGCGCGAGGGAACCACGACCCCCTGCTCCGCGTCTCCCGAACGTGACCGAAATCGTGCAGCGCCGGTGGCCGTCCCGCCTGGTGCCCCGGACCCGCAAGAGCCAGCGCCGGCTGTATCAGGCCGCGGCGCTCGTGGTGGCGCTGGCCTTCGTGCCGGTGACCGCCGTGCGGGCGTACGCGTCCCCCTATCAGCGCAGCGCGGCCTCGGTGCCGTACGAGCCGGTCGCGATCGTGTTCGGCGCCGGAGCCCCCGGCGGCAAGCCGACGCCGTACCTGGCACGGCGCCTCGACGTGGCCCTGGATCTGTACCGGCGCGGCAAGGTGACCGTCGTCCTGGTGACCGGCGACAACTCCCGGCCGGACTACGACGAGCCGACCGTCATGCGCGACTACCTCGTGAACCACGGCGTCCCGGCCGCGCGCATCGTCCGCGACTTCGCGGGCTTCGACACCTGGGCCTCGTGCGCGCGGGCCAAGAAGATCTTCGGGGTCGACCACGCCACGCTGGTCACCCAGGACTTCCACCTCCCGCGTGCCCTGCTGCTGTGCCGCGCCGCGGGTATCGACGGGTACGGAGTCGCCGACACCGGGGAGTCGGTGGACGGGGAGAACGAGCTGGTCCACGACTCCGCGCGCGAGGTGCTGGCCGGGATCAAGGCCTGGGGCCAGGCGGCGTTCCAGCCGGATCCGGTGCTCGGGAAGAAGGAGACCAGCGTGACGACCGCGCTCGCGGCGGCCAGGGCCGCGGGCTCGCGCTCCCATGCCGGCTCGGCTTCTGGCTCTTAACCCAGCCGCGCCGTCGCGATGTGGACGCGGAAGGCGAACGGGATGGTGCCGTTCGCCGAGGCGGTCTCGCGCGTCTCGGCGATGAAGGATGCGCGCAGCCGTTCCATGACCGCGGCGTCGAGCGGATCGAAGGTGTACAGACCGGTGAGGCCGCTCCAGACTTCTTCCACCGGAGCGCTCGCCGCGCCAGGTCCAGCGACTGTTCGGACAGGTCCACTCCGGCGAGCCGCCTCCCGCGGCCCTGCTCGGCCAGCAGCTCCAGCAGCAGGCCGTCGCCGCAGCCCAGGTCCAGCACGCGCTCGCGCCCGGCGACCCGGTCGCGCAGCAGCTCGTAGCTGGAGCGGCCGTCGGGGGCGTGGCCGTGGCCCAGCAGGTCGGAGGTCACCGCGGGGTGTTCGGCGTGGAAGGCTTGCAGGAACGCCTCTTGAGCTGCGGCAGTCGTCATACCGGCAGCCTAGGGATGCCGCGGCGTCAAGGCCGGACTAGCGTCGAGGGATGATCACCGGCACCCACGCGATCCTGTACAGCACCGATGCGTACGCCGACCGGGCGTTCCTGCGCGACGTGCTGGAGTTCCCGCACGTCGACGCGGGCGGCGGATGGCTCATCTTCCAGCTGCCGCCGGCCGAGCTCGGCGTGCACCCTGCCGACGGCGCGCCGTCCAGCGAGCTCTACCTGATGTGCGACGACCTGGACGCGACACTGGCCGTGCTGGCGTCCAAGGGCGTGCACACGGTGGGGGAGCGGTCGGAGGCGCGCTGGGGCGTGCGGGCGTGGATCCCGCTGCCGAGCGGCGCCACGCTCGGGTTGTACGAGCCGCGGCATCCGGTCGCGCGGGATCTGTGAGCCGACTAGCCCTTGTTCTTCAGGCCGTGCCGGATCTCGTCCAGGATCCCCGGCACCGCGCGCTCGATCAGGTCCATGACGTGCTCGAAGGCTTCGTCGTCGTCGTAGTACGGGTCCGGGACGTCCAGATCCGGGCCGGCCGAGGGGTCGAAGGAGCGCAGCAGCCTGATTTTGTCTCGGTCCGCGTCGGTGCGTGCCAAGGCCCGCAGCTCCCGCAGGTGGCCGGCGTCCAGCGCGATGACGAGGTCGTAGTCGTCGAACCAGTTCCGCTGGAACTTGCGGGCGGCGTGGTCGGAGGTGAAGCCGTGGCGCTTCAGGGCGCGGACCGTGCGGTGGTCGGCCGCGTCGCCGGCGTGCCAGCCGCCGGTGCCCGAGCTGTCCACGACGACGTCGCCGGCCAGGCCCTCGTCCTGGACGTACTTGCGCAGCACGTGCTCGGCCATGGGGGAGCGGCAGATGTTGCCGGTGCAGACGAAGGTCACGCGGTACGGGGCGCGGGTGGAGGCATCGGACATGTGATCGATTATCCCCGGCCGCGAGCCCTACCGGGGCATCCTCCGCCACACCGCCTGCGGCACCAGCCGGGCCACGAAGTACGCCGGCCGCAGCGCACCGGGCACCCAGACCCGGATCCGGCGCTTGCGCAGCGCCTTGACCACCGCGTCGGCGACCTGGTCCGGGGTGCTGGACAGCGGCGCCGGGCTCATGCCCTCGGTCATCCGGCCGATGACGAAGCCGGAGCGGACCAGCAGCAGGTGGACGCCGGTGCCGTGGAGCCGGTCGCCGAGGCCGCTGGCGAAGCCGTCCAGACCGGCCTTGGCCGAGCCGTAGACGTAGTTGGCGCGGCGGACGCGCAGGCCCGCGACCGAGGAGAAGACCACCAGGTCGCCGCGGCCCTGGGCCTGCAACAGGGGCGCCAGGACGGTCAGGACGCTGATCTGCGCCACGTAGTCGGTGTGCACGACCTGCACGGCGTGCGCCGGGTCCCGTTCGGCGAGCTCCTGGTCGCCCAGGATGCCGAAGGCCACGACCACCACGGCGACCCCGGCGGGACCGGCGTCGGCGAAGAGCTTGGCCATCAGTTCGGGATGCGCTGCCACCTCGTCGGCGTCGAACTCGACGCACCGCACGTCGGCGGCCCCGGCCGCCCTCACCAGCGCCGTCTCGGCTTCCAGCTCGTCGCTGCGCCGCGCGGCCAGGACCACGGTCCGCCCGGCGGCCAGCCGCTCGGCGACCTTCAGCCCGATCTCGCTGCGCCCGCCGAGCAGGAGCACGGCGCCTTCCGTCATCGCACCCGGTTTCACGATCGCTCAGTCTGCCAGCTTCCGGCGGCGCATCCGAAAGAAGTTCCGAGCCGGTGTCGGATCCGGCCGGCGGTGTTCGTGGTAAGGGTGAGCGGCAGCCCGACGGGGGCGCCGGCGAGGTACCGACGTACAGGAGATGGTTCGAGATGCAGTATCTGTTTTCCGTGCTCCACGAAGGCCCCGCGATGGCGTCCGCCGAGGAGGAGGCGGCGATCGACGTGTTCAACGAGAAGCTCATCGCGGAGGGACACTGGGTCTTCGCCGGAGGTCTCGGCGAGACGGCCAACGCCACGGTGATCGACAACCGGGGCGCCGGCGAGCCGATCTTCACGGACGGGCCCTACGTGGAGTCCAAGGAGTACCTGGTCGGGTTCTGGGTGATCGAGGCCGCCGATCTGGACGTGGCGCTCAAGCTGGCCGCCGAGGGGTCGCACGCCTGCAACCGCCGGGTCGAGGTGCGGCCGTTCCTGTGAAGGACACCGGGGCGCAGGCCCGCACCGGGGCTGAGGCCGCCGCCGCGGTCACCCGCGCGCACCGCGAGGAGTGGGCGCGGGTGGTCGCCACCCTGACCAGGCGCTTCGGCGACCTCGACATCGCCGAGGAGGCGGCCGCGGAGGCCTTCGCCGCGGCCGTCGAGCACTGGCCGGCCGAGGGCGTGCCGCCCAACCCCGGCGGCTGGCTGACCACGACCGCGCACCGCAAGGCCATCGACCGCGTCCGGCGCGAGGCCAAGCGCGGCGACAAGCACCAGGAGGCTCAGGTGCTCCAGCACGACGACCCGCCCGAGCCGGTCGGCGCCATCGAGGACGAGCGGCTGCGGCTGGTCTTCACCTGCTGCCACCCGGCCCTGGCGATGGAGAGCCGGGTCGCGCTGACGCTGCGCATGCTCGGCGGCCTGACCGTCCCCGAGATCGCCCGCGCCTTCCTGGTCCAGGAGACCGCGGTCGGCCGGCGCATCACCCGCGCGAAGGCCAAGATCAAAGCGGCCGGCATCCCCTACCGCGTCCCGGCGGCCGAGGACCTGCCGGCCCGCGTGGCCGGCGTGCTGACGGTCCTGTTCCTGGTCTTCAACGAGGGCTACCTGGCCACCGGCCCCGACACCGACCCGATCCGCCAGGACCTGACCGCCGAGGCGATCCGCCTGACCCGCCTGATCCGCACCCTGCTGCCCGCCGACGGCGAGACCGCGGGCCTGCTGGCCCTGATGCTCCTGATCGAGGCCCGCCGCCCGGCCCGCGTCTCGGCCGCCGGCGAACTGGTCGCGCTGGACGACCAGGACCGCGGCTCCTGGGACAGGGCCCTGATCGCCGAAGGCCACCGCCTGGTCCGCGAACGCCTGGCCGCCGGCGTTCCCCCGGGCCGCTACCAGATCCTCGCGGCGATCAACGCGGTCCACACGTCCGCCCCCGACGCCCGCGACACGGACTGGTCGCAGGTGGTCGCGCTGTACGACCAGCTGGTCCGCATCGACCCCTCACCGATCGTCGCCCTGAACCGCGCCATCGCCGTGGCGGAGCTGGACGGGCCGCAGGTGGCGCTCGCCGAGGTCGACCGCCTCACGGACCCGCTGGACGGCTACCACGCGTTCCACGCGGCGCGCGCCGACCTGCTGCGCAGGACGGGGCAGAGCGGGCAAGCGCGGGCGGCGTACGACCGCGCGATCGAGCTCGCGGGGAACTCGGGGGAGCGGACGCATTTGGTGCGGCGGCGGGATCAGCTGGGGCGTGGGGCCGGGTGAGACGGGTCGGCCCACCCTCTCCCCAGCGCGAGCCGCCCCTCCCGATGCGCCTCCCGCTGCTCGACCGCCCACCGCGCGACCGACTCCGCGCTCTCCTCCAACGTCCGCCCGGTCGTGTCGATCACCGGGCTCTGCCAGCGCGGGTCCTCCGAGGCCCAGCCGGTCCACCGGTCCCAGACCATGGCCGGCCAGCTGCCCTTCACGATCACCTCGGGCCGGCGGCGCGGGTCCCGGGCGTGCTCCCGGTGCCAGGCCGCCCAGCCGCAGAAGGCGTCCAGCGTCTTGTCGTCCCAGCGTCCGCCGTCGCGCGCGGCGAGGCGGGCACGGCGGTCCCGGTCGGCGACGTCGATCAGGCAAACTGCGATGCCGTCCAGCAGCGGGGCCGACGGCGCGGCCAGGATCTCGCCCAGCGGCGAGTTCCCCGACAGCAGCAGGTCCACGCCCCGGTCCTGATACTCCAGCGCGCGCCGCACCCAGTGCTCGGTCATCTCGTTGCGCCAGTGCGGCGGGATCGGCGGGTCCGGGACGCCGACCTCGTCGAACTCGTGCACCGCCGTCCCCGGCAGGCGGCCGGCCACCGCGAAGGAGAGCGTGGTCTTGCCCCCGCCGCTGGAGCCGGTCAGTTTGAGCAGCATCAGGCCTCGAGCTCCATCGCCGTTTCCTTCTCCATCGCCGTTTCCTTCTCCATCCCCGTCTCCATCGCGAATCCCGCCACCGCGACCAGGCCCGGCGTCCGGAACGTCGTCACCCGCGCGATCCGGCCGCCGCGCAGCGTCAGGACCTGGACCGATTCCGCCGCCAGCAGCCGGTCGTCGTCGCCGGAGTAGACGGCGAAAGCGGGCTGGCCGTTGGCGGTCATCGGGATCATCCGGCGGTGCTTGCCGTGCATGCCCAGGCGGAACGCCAGCAGCCGCCGGAGCATCGGCGCGCCCCGGAACCACATCGGCTGCGGCGGCATCTCGTAGACCGCGTCCTCGGTCAGCAGCTCCATCAGGGTGTCGACGTCGGCCTCCACGAAGGCCTTCGCCCAGCGGTCCAGGATCTCGCGCTGCTCGGCCTGCGTGGGCTCGGCGACCTGCTCGGCGTCCGGGGCGACGTCCGCCAGGCGCGCGCGGGCGCGCTTGAGCAGGCTGTTGACGGCGGTCACCGTCAGATCCAGCAGCGTGGCGACCTCCGCGGCCCGCCAGCCGAGCACGTCGCGCAGGATCAGCACCGCGCGCTGCCGGGGCGGCAGATACTGCAGGGCCGCGACCAGGGCCAGGCGCAGGCCGGAGCGGGCGGCGACCACCGAGGCCGGGTCCGCGCCCACCGCGCCGGCCACCCCGGCGGGCTCGGCCGCGAGCAAGGCGTCCGGGAACGGCTGCAGCCACGTGATCTCCGGCGGGATGGCGCTCAGGTCGCCCTCGGGATCGGTGTGCGGGGCGCCGATGCCGGCCGGCAGCGGACGCCGGGCCCGGTGCTCCAGGGCGGTCAGGCAGGCGTTGGTGGCGATGCGGTACAGCCACGTACGCAGCGACGCGCGCCCCTCGAACCCCTCGTAGGAACGCCAGGCCCGCAGGTACGTCTCCTGGACCAGGTCCTCGGCGTCGTGCACGGAGCCGAGCATGCGGTAGCAGTGCGCCAGGATCTCCGGCCGGAAGGGATCGGCCAGCCGGACGAAGTCGTCCTCGACCCTCATCTGGCTCCCCGCCGTCGGTTGGTTCGTCACGATGGTCATCCCGCACACTCCCGGCGCCTCAAGATTGGCACGTCCGTGCCCTCGGCGGTACCGACTTGGCGAGAGCCGGAAAGTGGGCGCGGCGGCGGCGACCAGTTCGGGCGCGCCGATGGGTCAGAACAGGCATGAGTACAGATCGGAAACCCCCGATGACGGCGGCCCAGCGATGGGTCCTGACCCTCACCTCCCTGGCCGCCTTCATGATCGCCCTGGACGGCACCATCGTCACCACGGCGCTGACCACCATCCGCAAGTCGCTGAACACCTCCGTGGAAACCCTGGAGTGGACGGTCAGCGCCTACATCCTCACCTTCGCCGTCCTGATGCTCACCGGCTCGGCCCTCGGCGACCGCTTCGGCCGCCGCCGCGTGTTCGTGGCCGGGCTGACCCTGTTCACGGCCTCCTCCGCAGCCTGCGGCCTGTCCTCGACCGTCGCGGAACTGATCGCGGCACGCGCCGTCCAGGGCATCGGCGCGGCAGTCGTCATGCCACTGGCCATCGCACAGCTCGGCGCCGCCTTCCCACCCCGCGAACGCGGCCGCGCCATGGGCGTCTCAGCCGGCATCATCGGCCTGGCCACAGCCGGCGGCCCCTTCGTCGGCGGCGTGGTGGCCCAGGGCCTGGCCTGGCAGTGGCTGTTCTGGGTGAACGTCCCGGTGGGCGTGCTGGTCATCGCCGGAGTGCTGCTCAAGATGAGCGAGACCCACGGCCCGCAAGCCCGCCTGGACCTGGTCGGCGTGCTCCTCACCACCACCGGCGTGCTGGGCCTGGTCTGGGCACTGGTCCGAGGGAACGACGCCGGATGGCTGTCCGCCGAAACGCTGGGGGCACTGGTCATCGGAACGGTCCTGACGGTCGCCTTCGTCCTCTGGGAGCGGCGCGCCCCAGCCCCGATGGTGCCACTGCGCTTCTTCACGCACCGCGCCTTCTCAGCGGGCAACGTCGCGAGCTTCACCATGACCGGCGCGATGTACGCGCAGCTGTACTTCCTGTCGCAGTACTACCAGACCGTCCTGCACTACGGCCCATTCGGCGCGGGGGTCCGAATGATGCCGTTCACAGCGACACTACTGATCTTCGGCCCCCTCTCCGGCCGCCTCGCGGACCGACTGGGAGAGCGCCGCCTGGTGTCCGGCGGCCTCGCAATGCAGGCACTCGGCCTGGCCGGCATCGCCCTGCTAGCAGGACGGCACGTCTCCTACCCGGCACTGATACCGGCACTGATCATCAGCGGCGTCGGCGTCTCGACGGCGATCCCACCGACGCAGAAGGCGGTGGTGAGCGCGGTACAGCCGCAGCAGATCGGGCAGGCATCAGGAGTGTTCAGCATGCTGCGACAGTTCGGCGCCCTGTTCGGCACCGCCGTCGCGGTGGCGGTCTTCGCAGCCTCCGGAAGCTACGCCACCCCACAGAAATTCACGGACGGCTTCAGCGCGGCGATCGGCGTCGGCGCAGGGCTGGCGGCGATCGGTGCGGCGGCGGGGCTGGTGCTGCCGAGGCTGCGGCGGGCGGGGGCTGGGCCTGCGGTATCGCCGGAGCGGGAGGCTGTGGCGGCGCGCTGAGACTAGGTGGTGTGCCTGGGGGCCCTCGATAGCCGAGCACCGTGTGACAGGTGGATCCCGCATCCCATAGAGGGGGTTTGTTCGGGGGACCCGGAACACTGGCGACCACAAGCAGCACCGCCACCGAACCACACAGCGCCACCACGCACGAAGACAAAGCCGAACAGTCGCGGGCCGCCGCCTTCAGGAGGTCCGCAGGGGGCGCCCCCCGCTGTAGAGCGCCCGCCGGAGGCACCTGCCTTTCTACTGCGAAAATCCAAGGGCAAGGGCGGCAACTGCGAAGGTCAAGGGCAAGGTCAAGAGCTTACAGGCGCCTCCGGCGGCGCCTGCGCGGCGAGCGGCCTCGCTCCGGGGAGTGGGGGCCGCGTAGTCGGGCGGCGGTTGTTGCTTGTGGTCGCCTTTGTCCCGGATTCCCCGCCGCTTCGTCGCCCGGAGGGAACCATCCCGGCCTGGGCGGTGTCAAGCCGGATCACACGCTGCTGTGGTTGCGCCTCGTCCGGCTGGACACCGCCCAGTCCGGGATGGTTGTGCAAGCACCGCCGAAGCGACGGGGAATCCGGGACAACCCCCACCTGTGGGAACGGTTCCGGCACCCCGCGCCAGTCATGTCACCGCCGCGTGTGCGAACCAAGTGGACCCCGTCCACACCACAGGCGGGGTTTGTCCCGGATTCCCCGTCGCTTCGGCGGGCGTAGCCAAGCTGGCCGGGCCGGTGGTGTCAAGTCGCTGATACTCGGCCACCAGCTGGGCGATCCGACTTGATACCACCGGACCGGTCTGCTTCCGTTAGGCGACGATGCGACGGGGAATCCGGGACAGAGGCGACCACAAGCAGCGTCCGCCGCCTGACTACGCGGCCCCCATCCCCGGAGCCGAGGCCGCTCGCCGCGTAGGCGCCGCCGGAGGCGTCTTTAGCCCTTGACCTTGACTTTCGCAGTTCGCCTTCGCCTTCGCAGTTGCCCTTGACTGTCGCAGTAGACCCAACCACCTGCCCACACCACCACCGCCCCGCGAAACCGGCACCACCCCCGGCCCGCGCCACCAACGGATCCCGCCAACCATGCGCGAAGCCGTCAAGAAACGCCTGTAAGCCACCCACCCAGCCGCACCCACACGAGGAACTGACCCACACAGAGGTCAGGAGCGCCTAAAAATGGCCTTTAAAGAACAAACCCACACCAGCCGCACCCACCACCCCACCAACCACCCCAAAAAACGGTCATGACCGATCCGAACCCCCGGACCGGCCACAACCGTGGGCGCCACCGCGATACCCGCGCGGCCCGCCCGCACAGAGGCGAGGGCGAAGCCCCCTTACTGCCCGCCGCCCTGCGCAGCCTGTGAATAGCCCTCGAACTGGTTCATCTCCCGGTCGTACCGGGTGGTCAGTCCGTGTCCGTACGCCTGCCAGAAGGTCTCGCGCTGGCCGTTGACCGTCGTGTGGGTGTTGCCGTAGATGGTCTGGTCGTAGTCGATGCGGGCGTCGTGGAAGGACTGCTGGAACTGGTCCGGGGTCATCCCCTGGAGGGTGGTCATGTTGTCCGCCGGGACCGAGTTCGCTGTGCGGGTCGGGTCGTCGCCGGTGGCCATCGAGTTCAGGATCGCGCGGGTGCCGCCGATGCCGCGCATGTGGGCGCTGGAGGCGATGGCGGCGCGGATGCCGGGGTCGGTGAAGTCCTGGGCGCCGGCCTGGTCCGCGTGCTGGTTGAGGAGGTCCGCGACGACCGCCTGTTCCTGCGGGCTGCCCTGTCCGTACTGGGCTCGGGCCGCCATGATCTGGTCGTAGCCGTTGTGGCTGCTCTGGCGGAAGCCGTAGGCCTCGGGGACGCCGCCCTGGTTGCCGCTCGCGCCTTCGGAGCGCATCAGGTTCGTGACGAAGCTGTCGGGGAGGCGGTGGGTGCCGGCCGCGGCGGCGGTGGTGGCCGCGGTGGTGGCCGCCGGGGTCGCGGCCGCGGCCGGGGTCGTGGTGGCCGGGTGCTGCGCGCCGGCCTGCGCGGGGGTGGTCTGGGCGCTGTTCAGGGACAGGCTCTTGTAGCTGTCGGCGGTCTTCTGGTCCAGCGACTCGTAGTCCTTCAGCACCGTGCTGATCGCTCCGGTGAGGGTCTCGATGAAGCTGACCACCTTGCCCAGACTGCCGGTCAGCTGGGTGTGCAGGCTGTTGTTGGCGCTGCCCACGGCCGAGCCGATGCCGGCGAAGCTCATGATGTCCAGCACCAGCGTCTCGACCTCGCCCACCGTCGAGTGGGAGGTGCCGGTCATGGACTGGAACTGGGCCAGCGCCGTCTGCATCCCGGTGGAGGAGACGGTGAACGGCGGGAGTGTGCTGCTCCCGATCTGGGTCGACATGATCGCTCCCTGTCAAGGACGGTGGGACTACGGGGATAAAGGCGAGGGCTGGACTTCTTGCGGCATGACCTTCGACACGAGCTGCGGCGCGACCTACGACACGACCTTCGGCACGACCTTCGGCACGACCTTCGGCACGACCTTCGACACGAGCCGCGGCACGACCTACAACACGACCACCAGCGCAGCGCCGCCTATACCCGACGCCGCGCCGCCGGCCCTACAGGCCTACAGATCGCCGCCGATAACACCGGGCGACACCGGAGCGCTGGCGCCCCACACATCCTCGGTCTCGACCAGCCACGCCGGGATCCGCCGGTTGGCGTCGCCCCCCATGCCGGCCCCGCCCATGCCGCTCATCGGCATCATCGGCATCATCCCGCCCCGGCTCGCCGCGGCCGCCGCCGCCGCGCCGCCGGCGCCGAGCGCGCCGCCGCCGAAGTCGTTGGCCACTGTGCCGGCCTCCGCGGCGGTGAAGTTCTTCGCCGCGTCCGCCGCGGCCTTGGCCGCCGAGGGGTCCGCGCCGACTCCGCCGACGCCTCCGATCCCGCCGCCTCCGCCGAACTTCCCGCCGAGCTTGCTCGCCAGGAAGCGCGAGCCCAGTACGCCGGCGGCGTCCGCAGCGGCGGCCTTGTTCGCGTCGTTCTTGGTGCCGTTGGGGTTCGCGACCGGGGTCAGACGCCCGGTGATCGGCGTGTTCTGCTGGCCGGAGCCGTCGGTGCCGCCGATCGGCAGGCCGGAGCCGTTGCTCCCGCCGGTCAGGCCGGTGGCGTTGGCGAACTTCCCGCCGGCGGCCGCTGCGGCCGCCGCCAGGCCGACCGTGAACATGTCGCCGAACAGGGACTGCGAGGCCTGGTCCGGCTGCCCGGGCGTGTTCAGCCCGCCGGGCGTCTGGTTCGTGGAGGTGTTCTGCACCAGGACCGGGACGCCGTTGGCGTCGAGCACGACCGGTGCCCCGTCCGGGCTGAGCCCGTTGCCCGGGCCGCTGCCGTTCACCGTCGGGGTGGCCCCGCCCGGCGTCGGGGGGAAGCGGTCCTGGGCGACCACGTAGCTGTCGGCCAGCGTGCTCATCACGGCCACGGCCTGCGCGTGCGCCGCGTTGGAGGCGCTGATCGCGGACTGCTGCGCCTGCACCGCCGCGACCGCCTTGGCCTGGTCGGACTGCATCTGCGCGGCCGCGGCCGGCGAGGTGGTGGCGTCGATCGGCAGCGGCGTGGTGGCCAGGGCCAGCGTGGTCGGCGGCACGACCGGGACGTCCACCGCGCCCGGCATCGCGGCCCGCGCCGCGACCAGCGAGTCCACGGCGTCGAAGGTCAGGTCGCGCATCTGCAGCGAGGTCTCGGCGACCTTGCGCAGGCCGCCGATCAGGTCGGTGACCATCCGCTTGTACTCGTCGGAGGCCGTGCCCTGCCACTCGCCGTCGAAGGAGCGCAGCCGGCCCTCCAGGTTCGAGGCCTGCTCGTGCAGCATCTTGCCGGTGGCGTCCCAGGTCTGGGCGGTGGTGGTGCCGGTGGCCGGGTCGCTGGCGTACAGCATCGCCGTGAGCTGGGCCAGGCTGTACTGCGAGAAGTCGGTGACCTTCTCAGGCGTCGGAGACGTGGTCACGGTCACGAACCTCCCTGCGGATTGGCGGCGGTCCAGGGGGCGTCCTGGCCGGGGAAGACGGGGGCCGGCGCGGGAGCCGACGGCATCGCGCCGGAGCCCGGGTCCGGCGGCGGCGTCCACAGCGGCAGCGCGCCGCTCGAAGCGGTCGACGTGCTCTGGAAGTCGGCGTCGTAGGTGATGTTCGCCGAGCCGTTGCCCGGGTTGTTCGCGTTGCCGGCGTTGCCCGACGACGGCCCGGACTTGGACTTGGCCGCGCCGCCCAGCAGCGCACCGCCCAGCAGCGCGCCAGCGAGCGGCACCGCGGTCACCGCCGTCACCGGCGAGGCGAAGGGGCCGCTCGTGTTCTGGTTCGGGACCCAGGGACCGGGGGAGTTCCCCTGGCCGTTCTGGTTCCCCTGGCCGTTCTGGCCGCCCTGCCAGTTCTGGTTCTGGTCGTCCTGGCGGGCGTGGCCCGGGTTCCCGTACTGGCCGTTGTTCTGCCAGGAGCCGTTGCCGTCGCCGCCGCCGCCGTAGACGGCTCCGGGCGGACCGCCCATGCCCCAGGCGACGCCTTCGTCGGCGTTGCGGTATCCGTCCGCGACGGTCCCGGTGACGTTCCCGGCGAACGCGATCGCCGTCTTGACCTGCCCGAGCAGGCTGAACATCTCCTCGACGGCGGCCTGTTCGCCGGCGCCCAGGGTCCAGGCCTCGTGGAAGGCGCCGTACTGCGGCGCTGTCCCGGACATGGTGGCGAGATGGTCCATCGGGGCCTGAAGGCTCTGGATCTGCGTCGTGAACTCGTCGGCGAAATCGGTCAGCGACTTCAGGTGGATGGAGAAGGACTGTTCGGGCGAGGGCTCGGACATCGCTCACAGCTCCTGGTGGATTTATGGTCGGGGCTGGGGTGGCCGCAGCAGGGGCCGGATGGGACACGACCGGGGCCGTGGGCACGGCCGGCGGGAGGGGGAGTCCCGCCGGGGTTGGGGGGTGCGCCGTGCCCGACGGCGGTCCGGTCAGGCGAAGTAGTTCGTGTTCTGCTGCTCGAGCGCGTACTGCAGGTCGTGGGCCTCGTTGACCTTGGCCGAGAACTGGTTGATGGTCGCGATGATGTCGGAGGTCGCGGCCCGCAGCTTGGTCTCGGCCGCGTCGGCCTGGACACCGGCGGAGGAGCCGGACTCCACCCACGTCTGCTTCATCGGCTGGAGCGTGCGCAGCAGCTCCTCCAGGTACGAGGTGAGCGCGGCGGCCTTGGCGGACAGCGAGCCGGCGCTGGACTGCAGCGCGCCGAAGTTGACGCTGATCTGGTCGGCGGTCATTGCCTAGATCCCTTCTGGAAGTCGGTGTCGGTGGGGGTGGATCAGACGCCGCCGAGGCGGGACAGCGTGGCGTTGCTGTTGCCGGCGCTGCCGGCCAGCGAACGCAGGGTGTCCGACACCTGGGAGTCGCCCGCGCCGTAGTTCTGGAAGCTCTTGTTCACCAGGTCCGACATGACGTCGATCTCGCGCGAGGCGACCGTCATCTGCTCCTGCAGCTCGGTGTGCAGGTTCCAGAAGGCGATGGCCTGGCTGCCCTGGTACTGGGCCAGCGTCGAGGTCAGGTCGTTCTCCAGGTCGGACATGGTCTTCTTCGCGTTGACGGCGCACTCCGTGAAGCCCTGGATCGCCTGCGTCATCGCAGCGGCGTCGCTCAAGAAACCGGGACCGGCCACGAGGGCCACCTCCTTCTGTCTGGGAACCCATGGTTGGGGGTGGCCGGAACAGGATCTCCGGCCGATAACCGATACGTTAGGGAATCTGTGCACTACCACCACACGGCACAACTGCCGGTCGAGGCGACGGCACAAGTACCCACGCGAGGGCCTTCATGCCGTCAGTGCTCTTATGAGCCGCCGGAATCATGCCTCTGAGCCGCCTTCCGTTCAGTTCGCCGGCGGCTCAGTTCGCCGGCGGCGTCCAAGCCACCTGAGCCTGTCCAGGAGCCGACCGCCGGTGCACCAGCACGCCCCGGCCCGGAGGCTGCGGACCGGCCTTCACATTGCCCAGCAACGGCCCCTCGTCCTTGCTCCCGGACATCACCAGGCCCGGCGAGCCGAGCTCGCGCATCCGCTGCAGCACCGGCTCGAACAGGCCGCGTCCGGCGCCGCCGGCGCCGCGCGCGACCACCACGTGCAGCCCGATGTCCCGGGCCTGTGCCAGGTACTCCAGCAGCGGCAGCAGCGGGTTGCGGCCCGGGATGGCGACCATCTCGTAGTCGTCGACGAGCACGAACAGGTGCGGGCCCTTCCACCAGGACCGTTCGCGCAGCTGCTCGGGCGTGACCTCCGGGCCGGGCAGCCGGCGGCGCATCGCCTCGGCGCAGTCGTTGATCAGCTCCACGGTCGCCGGCTCCGCCGCGGCGTAGCCGAGCAGGTGGTCGCCGGTGACCGCGTCCAGCATCCCGCGCCGGTAGTCGACGACCGCGATCGCGGCCTGTTCCGGCGTGTAGTCGGCCATGATGCCCGCGGCGATGGTGCGCAGCAGGCCGCTCTTGCCGCTCTCCACATCGCCGAACGCGATGAAGTGCGGGTCGGCGTCGAAGTCCACGTACACCGGCTGCAGATCGGCCTCGGACAGGCCGAACGGCACCGCGCGCGCCTTGGGCCGCGGCGTGGGCAGCATGGCCCGCACCTCCTCCGGCGAGACCGCCGCCGGGAGCATCCGGACCTGCGGCGAGCGCGCCCCGGTCCAGGCCTCGCCGATCCGGGCCACCAGGTCCGCCGTCCCCACGCCGACGCTCTCGGCCGAGGTCCCGCCGTCGATGCGGGGGAGCGCGGCCAGGAAGTGCAGCTTGTCCGGCGTCAGGCCGCGCCCGGGCCGGCCGGCCGGGACGTTGGCCGCCGCCCGGCGGTCCACCAGCGACTCGCCGGGGTCGCCCAGGCGCAGCTCCAACCGGGTGCCGATGATGTCGCGCATCGCCGGGCGCACCGTCATGGCGCGGTTGTTGGTGATCACGACGTGGATGCCGAAACCCAGGCCGCGCTGCGCCAGCGCGGTGATCGGCTCCTCCAGCGCCTCGTAGTCGGCGCGCAGCGTGGTCCAGTCGTCCACGACCAGGAACACGTCGCCGAAGGCCCGGCCGTCCTTGGCGTAGGCCGCCAGCTCGGCACGCCGGGAGCGGAACGCCGCGGCCGAGTCCACCGCGTGGTCCGCGAACAGCTGCTCGCGCTCGGCCAGCAGCGCGGTCAGCTCGCCCACGACGCGGCGCACGCGCTCCCCGTCGCGCCGGGTCGCGTACCCGCCGACGTGCGGCAGGCCGCTGACCGAGGACAGCGCGCCGCCGCCGGTGTCCAGCAGGAAGAACTGGACCTCCTCCGGGGTGTGGGTCAGCGCCAGCGAGCTGATCAGGGTCCGGACCATCGTGCTCTTGCCGCTCTGCGGGCCGCCGATCACCATCACGTGGCCCGCCGCGCCCGACAGGTCCACCCACAGCAGGTCGCGGCGCTGCTCGAAGGGCTTGTCGACGAGTGCCAGCGGCACCGTCAGCCGGCCCAGCCCCGCCCAGCCGACCGGGCACAGCCCGCGCAGCGGGTCCGGGGCCAGGTTGGTCAGGATCGCGTCCAGGGACACCGGCTCGTCCAGCGGCGGCAGCCAGATCTGGTGCGCCGCCGGGCCCTTGCCGACCAGCCGGGCCACCATCGCGTCCATGATGGACGGCCCGGTGCCGGCCGCCGGGGCGTTCAGCTCGGCCGGGTCCGGTTCCTCCGTGGGCGGCGGGGCCGAGGTGTCGACCACCCGCTCCAGCGTGAACGGCAGGATCCGTTGGTGCCCGGCGCCGGAGGAGCCGCGCCGGCGCGCCGGCATCGGCCCGGAGACGTACGCCGCCTTGAACCGCAGCAGCGTCTCGGTGTCCGTCTTCAGATACGCCGACCCCGGGACCGACGGTAGGTGGTAGGCGTCCGGGACGCCCAGCACCGCACGGCTCTCGGCCGCCGAGAACGTGCGAAGCCCGACACGGTACGACAAGTGCGCGTCCAGTCCACGCAGCCGCCCCTCCTCAAGACGCTGCGATGCCAGCAGCAGGTGGATCGCCAGGGACCGGCCCAGACGGCCGATCATCACGAACAGGTCGATCATCTCCGGCCGGTTGGACAGCAGCTCGCTGAACTCGTCGATGATGACCAGCAGCGCCGGCAGCGGCTCCAGGTCCGCGCCGCGGTCGCGGGCCCGCTCGTAGTCGCGGACCGAGGCGTAGTTCCCCTTCTCCCGAAGGAGTTCCTGACGCCGCAGCACCTCGCCGTTGATGGCGTCGGCCATGCGGTCCACCAGGGTCAGCTCCTCCGACAGGTTGGTGATGACCGCGCACACGTGCGGGAGCCCGGCCATGCCGGCGAAGGTCGCGCCGCCCTTGAAGTCCACCAGCGCCAGGTTCAGCGTCTCGGAGGAGTGGGTGGCGACCAGGCCGGCGACCAGCGTGCGCAGCAGCTCGCTCTTGCCCGAGCCGGTCGCGCCGATCACCAGGCCGTGCGGCCCCATCCCGTCCTCGGCCGCCTCCTTCAGGTCCATCTCCAGCGGCCGGCCCTGCGGGTCCAGGCCGATCGGCACCCGCAGCCGGTCCCGCGCCGAGCGCGGCAGCCAGGTGCGGGCCACGTCCAGCTCCTCGGGGTCGCCGATGCCGAGCAACTCCGGCAGGCCGAAGTTGGCCGACATCGGCGAGGCCGCGGCCGTCGGCGCCCCCTGATACGCCCCGGCCAACCGCCGGGCCAGAGCCTCGGCCGTGGCGGCGTCCATCATGTCCGGGTGGCCCAGGAACTCCAGGTGCCGGTCCTTGCCCTCGCCGACGACCATGCCCATGCGCTCGCCCGTGACGTGCAGCCGGCCCTGGTGCGGCCGGGCGATCGGGGACGGCTCGGGGCCGACCAGATCGATGATCGTGACCCCGTGCAGCCCGGACAGCGGTGCCAGCGTGGTGTCGCCGTAGGTGCGGCCGCCGTCCACCACCACCAGCAGGTGCGCGTTGTCGGCGCCGGCCGAGCGCCCGGCGCCGAAGGCCGGCCGGGTGCCCAGGTTGTTGCCCAGCAGCTCGGCCAGCGTGCCCAGGTCGCCGGCGGCCAGGCGGGCCGGGCCCACCGCGTCGGAGTTGCCGGGGAGGGCCTGCGCGTGCGGCAGCCACTTGGCCCAGTCCCAGGTCGGGCGCTGGTTGTCGGCCAGGCAGAACGCGATCTTCAGGTCCTCCGGCGCGTGGAACGTGGTCAGCTGCGCTATCAGGGCCCGGACCAGCGGCAGGGTCAGCTCCCGCTCGCCGCTGACCGAGACCGAGGCGAACGCCTTCAGCGACAGCGCCACCGGCAGGTCCGGGACCGTCATGTAGGTGCGGATGAACTGCCGCAGCGAGGCCGAGGACACCGGGTCCAGGTCCTCCAGCGGCGCGGTCTGCGGGGCGCGCAGCGGGGTCGCCAGGCGCTGCGGGCCGCGGCCGACCCGGGCGTGCCCGAAGTCGTCGTCGGTGCGGCGCCGCTCCCAGGCCCGGCCCTGCGCGACCCGCAGCCACAGATCGGCCGGCTCCGGACGGGTGATCGTCAGCGTCGCGCGCTGCGCCGCCGCCACGTCCCGGACCTGCCCGCGCAGCGCCGCCAGGTAACGGTGGTAGTCCCGGCGCTCGTTGTTGATCTGTGCTTTCTTCTGGGCGCTTCCCCTCGTCACCGACATCAGGATCATGCCGATCATGGTGCTGCCGTACAGGGCGCCGAAGACGTACGTCATCGCGCCGCCCTTGCTGCCCATGGAGTAGAAGGACATGGCGCCCATGCCCAGCATCATCGGCAGCATGAACATCAGCTGGTTGAGCCCCGCGCCCGAGCCCTTGGCCAGGACCGGCGGCGCCTGCAGCTGGATCTCCCCGTTCGGCGACCCCGCACCCCGTTGGCGGTCGGTCGCTCTGGGCGGGGTCAGGGTGGTCGGCATCACCGCTTGGTCACTCCCGCAATCCTTGTGTCCCTTTGAGTGCGGGCTTAATTTACGGCGCCGAGGGCTGAGGACAGGTGGGTACTTTTGCCGTCCACCAGCTCCGGGCGGCCGCTCTAGCCTGAAGCTCGATCATCGACGACCCTTGCGACTTCCACCCCCGACACCAGGCAGGCGGTGCGACATGGTATTTACGATACCGAACTCGAGCGCTATGGACGCTACCGCGATGGGCGGCGGCCCCGGCACCTTCGTGGCCCAGATAGCGACCGGCTCCCCGGAGAGCATCGAGAAGCTCGTCGCCCAGCGGCTCAAGCAGGCCGAGCAGTTCCTCTCGCTGATCAACCAGGCCCGCACCGCGACCCAGAACCTGGAGAAGGCCTGGGGCGGTCAGGCGTCGGAGACGGCCGTGAAGAAGTTCACGGACACCCTGAACTCCTTCGAGCAGATCGTCAAGGTCATCCAGGTCTCCTCGCAGCTGCTGACCACCTCCAGCACCCTGATCAAGGCCGCGCAGACCGGCTACACCACCGTGGTCAACGCGGTGAACCCGACGGTGCAGTCGCTGGCCTCGAACTGGTGGACCTACTGGGCCGCGGTCTCGCTGTCCACCTCGGTCAGCGCCACGCTGCGGGCGTTCATCAACGGCATCGAGGCGATGCTCTCGGCCCTGGGCGGGGGCCAGCTGATGCAGGAGGTCACCGAGGTCATCAAGATCATCAGTGACATCGAGAAGCTGATCGGCTCCGGCTCGCACGGCAGCCAGGTGCCGCCTTCGGGCGCGTTCAACTCCCCGTCCACCACGGGCACGAACAACCAGCTCAAGGCGCCGCCGCAGATCGCGAGCACGACCGGGCAGCAGGTGGCCAACAGCGGCGGGCAGGACGCGGCCGCGGCCCAGACGCTGAGCCAGTACCAGCAGAAGATGAACAGCGGGATCGGCACGCAGTTCCAGAACGGTGCGAACGGCGCCAACGGCATGACGACCGGTGGCCAGATGCCGGCCGGCGGCGGCGTCCCCTACACCCCGCCGGGGATGACCGTCGGCAACGGGGCCACGATCCCGGGCCAGACGACGGCGAACGGGCAGACGGGCCAGTTCCCGAACACCCAGATCCCGAACACCCAGATCCCGAACCTGCAGTACCCGAACACCCAGATCCCGGCCAACGGCCAGTACCAGTACCCGCCGGCCACGAACGTGGGCGCCCAGAACAACAGCGGCTGGACCGCGGTCAACCCGCCGGCCAACTCCGACACCCCGGTGGTGGCGCATCCGGTGACGCCGACGCCGAGCCAGCCGGTCACCCCGACCGTGCCGACGACGCCGAGCACCCCGGCCACCCCGGCCGGCGACATCACCGTCACCACCACCTACGACGGCGTCTCGACCACCGTGACAATGCCGGTCGGAACGCAGACGGATGTCACCCTCGTCGACCCGACGAATGGCAGCCAGGTTCACGAACACATCTCGGCCGGAGTTTCCTAGGAATCCGTGATCTAAGGCGGAGTAAATAGTCAATGGAAAGCATCGACTTCTCGACGAATGTGAATGCGCTCATGGAGAGCATCCACAACCAGCAGGCGGATATCGAGCGCATTCAGCGGGAGATCGAAGCCATGGAGGTCGTCGGCGCCAGCCGGGACGACGAGGTCCGGGTCACGGTCCGCGGCAACGGCCAGGTGGTCGCCGTCGACATCGACGAGCGGGCCTACGGCGAGAACGACGCCTACGAGCTCGGCCAGCTGGTCAAGGAGGCCGTCAACGACGGCCTGCGCCGGGTGGCCGAGGCCGGCAGCGCCAAGTTCAAGCCGATGATCGACGCGGCCCAGTCCGCGCCCGGGAGCTGACCGTGGCGGGAAGTCACTCTTCCGGCGGCGGCGCGCTGACCATGGCCTCCGGGTCGGCGCCCGCCGAGGCGCCGAACCGCATGACCTGGGCCCGCCGGATCACCGTGGTGAGCCCCCGGGCCCGGGTCGACGTGGCGCTGCCGGTCCAGAGCACCTTCGCCGAGCTGGTCCCGGAGCTGGTGCGCCTGTCCGACGCGCAGCGGCACACCGGCCCCGGCCACACCGGCTGGGTGCTGACCCGGCTCGGCGGCGCGCCGCTGCCGTCCGAGCTCAGCGTCGCAGCCTCCGGGCTTCGTGACGGCGACGTGCTCTACCTGGTCCCGCGCGAGCGCCAGGGCGCGCCGCTGCTGTTCGACGACGTCGTGGACGCGATCGCCAGCGCCTCGGAACGCTCCGACGGCGCCTGGCGGCCCAGCACCGCGCACCGGGTCGGCGTGGCCGGCGGCGCCGTGGCGCTGGCCGGCTCCACGATGCTGCTGTTCGCGCTGCTGTCCGGCAAGGTCGCCGCGCCCGCCGCGGTCGGCGGCGCGCTGGTCGCGCTGCTGGCCGCCGGGGGCGTGCTGGCCCGGGTGGCGCACGACCGGCGGGCCGCGATCGCGTGCGTGGCCGCCGGTCTGCCGGCCGCGGTGATGGCCGGCCTGTCGGCCGCGCCGCCGCACAAGCTGCTGCCGCTGCACGGCGGCTCGGCGGGCCTGGGCCTGGCCGTGCTGGCCGCCTACGGCATCGCGGCGATCGTGACCGTCAAGCACTACTCGGCGTGGTTCGGCGCCCTGGCCGGCGCCGCCGTCCTGGGCGGCGGCACGGCCGCGGTGGTCGGGATGGCCGACGTCACCGCCGCGCACGCCGGCGTGGTGCTGGCGGTGTTCGCCACCGCGCTGGCCGCCGGCGCGCCGATCCTGTCGATGCGCCTGGGGCGGCTGCCGCTGCCGCGGGTGCCCTCGGACATCACGGCGTTCCGGGAGAACGAGGAGCCGACCCTGGGCCCCGACGTGCTCGACCAGACCACGACCGCGCAGCGGATGCTCACCGGCCTGCTGGCCGCGCTCGGCCTGTCGGCGGTCGCCGGCGCCGTCGCGGCGCTGAAGGCCCCGGGGACCTGGCCGGTGGTGTTCGTCAGCCTGCTGAGCGTGGTGTGGATGCTGCGCTCCCGGGCCTACACCGACACGGTGCAGCGCGTCCTGCTGGTCGGCAGCGGCCTGGTCTCGCTGGCCTGGCTTGCCGGGTCCCTGGTGGTGCGGCACGAACAGTCGCTGCTGCTGGCCGGGGTCTCGGTGCTGGCGCTGGCGGGCCTGGGGTGCTTCGTCTACGCCCGGCACGCGGGACAGGGGCGGCACTCGCCGTACTGGACCCGGTTCATGGACGTCGCGGAGTTCCTCAGCGTGGTGGCGCTGCTGCCGATCGCCGGGGTCGCGCTCGGGGTGTACCAGCACCTGGGGCACATCAAGCACTGAATGCACATAAGCACTGATTGACGGGGACGGCGGCCGGGCCATTCGGGCGGTCCGGCCACCGATTCGGGCCCTGACCAGGACAGCGAAGTCCTGGTCAGGGCCCGATGCTTGGGCTTGGTATCCGCCTCAGTGGTGGAAGGCCAGCGGCATGGTCCGCAGCACGAACTCCTGCTGGCGGCCGTTGGCGCGGACCGCGGGGAACGGCGGCCGCAGGCTCTCGGCGTCGACCCCGGCGATGCGCAGCGCGGCCTCCCCGCGGATCCGGCCCCGCGCGGTCCGGCTCAGCGTGTACGAGGCGCAGGTGAACGCCGCGCCCGGGGTCCAGCGGCTGAGCAGCGCGGCCGGGTCCAGCGCGCGGTGCGGCTCGTAGCAGATCTGCCGCAGGCTGCCCGCCGACCAGTCGCGCCAGGTCTCCTGCAGGGCCGGCGGGGCCGGGTCGGCGCCGTGCATCGCGACCATCAGCTCCTGGCCGAGCTCGGCCTGGTCCAGCGCGTCGGCGCCGTAGCCGGCCTCGTCCAGGCGGGCCACCAGGCCCAGGGCCGCGCTGGCCACGGCCCGCGCCGAGCCCAGTTCGCCGCCGCCGCGGGCCAGGGCCGCGTACGGGGCCTGACGCGGGCGGTAGCGCAGGGCGAGCCAGGTCACGCGCATGGGGGCGAGGTGCTGGGGCTGGGAGTTCTGTATCGGTGCGGGCGCCGGCTGGTTCGGTCGCGGGAAGTCGGTCACCGCTTGCAGAGTCACCGTCTCGGACAGGTCGGGGGAGGGCATGGCGCGCAGGCTCTGGGTCTCGGACAGGTCCGGGGAGGGCATCGTCTGCAGGCTCACGGTCTCCGACAGGTCCTGCGAGGCCAGATACAACTGCGGCTGCTGGCCCTGCTGGCCCTGCGGTTGGCCCTGCTGACTGTGCCGACCCTGATGCGGGCCCTGCTGCTGCGGCGGCTGCGGCGGTTGCGGCAGGGCCTCCGGCGGTGCCGCCGTCCAGACCACGAGCTGCGCGCTGGCCAGCGGGATCGTCGTGCCCGCATAGGCCTCGCGCAGCACCGCCATCAGGGCGCCGATCTGCGGTTCGGCGGTCGTGCGCAGCCGGACGGCCGCGACCCAGCCGCCGTCGGTGGCGGCCAGGCCGACGCGGTTGCCGGCCCGGTCGACGTACTCGCCCAGGCCCAGATCCGGCAGCAGGGCGGCGAGGGGTTCGGCGACGCCGCCGGAGCCGTCGCCCTTGCGGCGCGTGCTCATCCGGCGGTAGCGGTAGCGGCCCTGCGTGTCGGCCCACTGCGCCAGGTGCCGGCCGCGGAAGCGCACCGAGGTCATGCCGACCAGCGCGCCCGCGCCGGCGTAGGCGATGCCCTCGGTCGTGGCGGAGTGGCCGTATCCGGCGGCGGCGGCCAGCGCGGCGGCTTCCCAGGCCACCGTCTGCCAGCCGCGGACCGGGGCGATCCAGTCCAGTGCCGCCGCGCCGCGCGGCACGGTGACCGCCGCGTCGGGGGCCGCCGTGCGCTCGACCGGTATCGGGGCAGGGGCAGGGGGAGCCAGCATCTCAGCCGCCGGCGCGGCGTGACTGCTCATCGCGGACACCATGTTTCTCGAATTTTCTCGAGCCGGCGGGAACGGGCGACAATGCGCTCGCCGCGCCGCCGGCGCGCCGTGGAGGAAATCGACGCGAACCGGCCCCCGCATATGCTTTTGGCGCCCGCTTATCATACGTATACTGGCTCCGGTTCGTACAGCGCCCCCGCCGCCGGAAAAGGCGGAAATCGGCGCCGAGGGCCGGACGATTTCCGATCACGAGAAATACCGGGGCGCGCGAAGTGTGGACTGAGCGGGACCAGATCCAGGCGTACCAGTTCCTCCGACGGCGGCTGGTGTCCGCCTTGGTCACCTCCGACCCCAACCACCCGACCTCGCCGCACCGCCGGCTGGTGATGGGCACGGTCCTGGGCACGGTGGCCACGATGCTGACGGCCGCCGGCTTCGGCATCAGCGGCATGATGGCCCCGAGCCCGCCCCCGGACTGGCAGCACACCGGCCTGGTGATCGTGGACTCCGACGGCGGCGGCCGTTACGTCCTGGACAACACCGGCGTGCTGCACCCGGTGACGAACCTGGCCTCGGCCCGCCTGCTGGCCAACGGCACCAAGACCGTCACGGTCACCACGGCCCTGCTGCGCAACACCCCGCGCGGGGCGACGCTCGGCATAGCCAACGCCCCCGACATGCTCCCGGACCCGGCGAACGTCATCCCCGCCCCGGACCCCGTGGCCTGCTCCCGCGCCACCTCGGACATCCCGAAGGTGACCGGCCCGGTCGGCGTGCTCCTGCTGGCGAACGCCGGCGACGCCACCTCGGCCCTGAACGGCATGGTGCCGCTGCCCGACGGCAGAGCCCTGCTGGTCCAGACCCCGAAGGGCGAGCGCTACCTGATCACCGGCGGCCTGAAGTACAAGGTCGCCGACGACGCCGTGATGACCGCCCTGGGCTACCAGGCCGCGACGATCCTCCCGGCCGCGGCGAGCTGGCTCAGCACCCTGCCCTCCGGCCGCGACCTGGCCCTGGTGACCGTCCCGAACGTCGGCGGCTCCGGCCCCCGCGTCGGCGGCACGAAGCGCAAGGTCGGCGAGGTCCTGACGGTCAACAACACGGTGACCGACAAGACGCTGTACTACCTGGTCCAAGCCGGCGGTCTGGAACAGATCCCGCAGATCGAGGCGGCCCTGATCGTGGCCGACAACGCCAACGCCGCCGCCTACACCGACGGACCGCAGCAACCGCGCGCCGTCTCAGTGTCCGACGCCACCGCCACTCCCTCCACCCCCGCCGGCGATGACACGAAGGGCTACCCGGCAGGCGTTCCCACCCCGGTCGGCGGCCTCGGCGGCGGCACGGTGGTCTGTGCCGTGGGCGACGGCACGACCCCGGCGCAGATAGCCCTGAGCGGCACCTTCCCGCTGCCGCAGGGCGCCCGCACGGTGCCCACCGGCGCGCCCCAGGGCGGCGCCATCGCCGACGAGATCTATCTGCCCCCGGGCACCGCCGCCCTGGCGACGATCCACACCGACGCCACCACTCAGCCCGACGGCACCCAGCAGAACGCCCCGGTCTACCTCATCACCGACGCCGGCACGAAGTACCCGCTCACCGACGGCCAGGCCCGCGCCGCGCTCGGCTACCCGAACAACACGCCCGCGACGCTGCCGACGACCGCGCTGGCGATGCTGCCGACCGGGCCGGGGCTGGACGAGGCGGACGCGCAGAAGGCGGTGGTGGTGGGGAACTGATCAGTCCCGACTGATCAATCCCCGCTGATCAATCCCCCCGCAGCGCCCCGACCACCGAAGGCCACGCCTGCGCGCCGAGCCGCCGGTCGGCCTCCTGGCTCCCGCCGTAGTCGAACGCCTCCGAAGCCCCATGGCCCGGCTCGCCCGGGAACAGGATCCGGTGCCCGGCATCGCCGTGGCTGATCAGCCGCACCGTGCGCCCGGCTGCCCGGCGCCGTTCGGCGAGCCGCAGCGCGTACGTCATCGACGGCCACATCCGGTCCTCGCCGCCGGCCACCAGCAGCAGCTCGGCGCGCGTCTGCTCGACCGGGATCGCGGCCGGCGCGACGCGGTCGGCGAAGGTCTTCTCGCTGAGCTCGTACAGGCCGCGGATCGGCCGGGGCCTCGGCGGGGCCGTGTCCCACCAGCCGTCGTCGTAGGGCACGAAGGGCAGCGGCTCGCCGCCCCACGTCCACGACGAGTGGTACGGCGTCAGCTCGCCGTCCGGGCCGGGCCCGACGTTGCCCCACACCTGCGCGGTCGGCGAGACCGCGACCACCACGTCGACCCGCGGGTCCCGGATCGCCGTCAGCATCGCGGCCTCGGCGCCCTTGGACGTCCCGAAGATGCCGATCCGGCGGGCGCCCCGCACGGACAGGAAGTCGACCGCGTCTGTGAACGTCTCCAGCGGCAGCTCCCAGATCCCTGCGCGCTGTCCCGGGCCGCCGAACCACCTGATCGCCAGCGCCGCCAGTCCCTGCTCGGCGAGGATGCGGGCTCGGTCGCGCAGCACCCGGCCGCTGGAGCCGGACACCACCACGACCCCGGTCTGGCTCCCGTCCTCGGGTTCGCAGAGCACGCCTTCCCAAGGCTCCGACAGCTCCCGCTCGACGACGTCCGCCCCGAAGGTGACCATGATCGAACCTTACCGGGACCTCAGCAGGGCTCGTCGGCCGCGACCGGCACCCACAGGGTCACCGACGTCCCGCTCCCCACCCGCGAGCCCACTCCCGCGTGCCCGCCGACCTCGGCCATCCGGGCGGCGATCGACTCGCTCAGCCCGAAGCCCGGCTGGTGCGCCGCCGGGTCGAAGCCCGCGCCGAAGTCGCGCACCACCAGCGTCAGCCCGTCCGGCTCGTCCCAGACCCGCACCAGCGCCTCGCTGACCCCCGAGTGCTTCAGCACGTTGCGCAGCGCCTCCCGCGCCGCCGCCAGGACCGCGGCCCGGCGCTGCGGGGTCAGCCCGTCGTCGCCGTCCACGCCCTCGGCCGCGTCCAGGCGCATCCGCAGCCCGTCGCGCGCCAGCTCGGCCCCGAGCCCGACCAGTCCCTCGACCAGTCCCTCGTCTCCCTGGTCCACGCCCGGCGTCGCGCGCGCCTCCGAGCGCCGCGACAGCTCCCGCCGCAGCGCGACCGCCTCGGCGTGCGCGATCGCGCGCACCTCCCGCAGCCGCCGTGCCGCGTTGTCCGCGTCGCCCGGCAGGGTCAGCGCGATGGCCTCAAGGGTCTGCAACACCGTGTCGTGCAGCGACCGCCGCACCCCGCTTCGCAGCCGCTCCGCGTCCCGATGCAGCACCACCAACACCCCGGCGGAAATGAGTACCCCCAGAAGTAGAGCCGTGACGTCACCAAGGAACACCGCGGTCACCGCGACCAGGCCGTGCGTCCGTACCGCACCGGCGCCGACGATCATCGCCAGCCGCACCGCGACCCCGAGTACGGCCGCGCCCAGACCGGCCACCACACCCCGCACCAGCGTCCACAACGCGACGCATCCCGCGAAGTACTGCCACGACACCTCGACCGCGCGTGCCGAGGGCGCCGACACCGTGCTCATCGCCAGATTCCCCGCGACCGCCAAGACGGTGTCCGCCACAAGCAGCGTCCGCGTCGTCACGGCCCGCGTCATACCGAACCCGAGCGCGGCCGTCGCGGCGACCAGGAGCGCGCACAGCGCCAGCACCGGCCCGCTTCCCGAAGCCCCGGCGCTGCCCACGTACACCAGCGCGGCGGCGGGCAGGACCACGATCTGGAATGCCAGGGGGAGCGCGACTACGTACTCGACTCCGTCGGCGTTCGCCCAGCCGCGCGCGGCCAGATCCCAGATCCGCGTGCGCGCCGCGGGGCGATCCGCGTAGTCCTCACGTTCCGCAGCCCGCGCAGCCCACGAAGCACTGACTCCCGCACGTCCAGAGCGTTCTGAACGTCCAGAACGTCCCGCAAACCTCCCCGCCGCCTGCGCGACCCTCAGCACGCCGCCGACTCGGCGAGCACGCCGAGCTCGATCGCCGCCCGCGTCATGTCGGCCCGGCGGCGCGCGCCGATCTTGTCCCGGATCCGGTCCAGGTACGAGCGCACGGTCCGCACGCTGATCCCCATCGCCATCGCGATGTCCCGGTCCCGCTCGCCGGCCGCGACCAGCCGCAGCACCTGCTTCTCCTGCCCGGACAGCTCCAGGCGCGGGCCGGCCTGCCGGTTCTGCTCGGTGGTCAGCACGATCGAGGCCAGCGTCGGGGAGACGTAGCTGTTGCCGGCGGCTATCTCGCGCACCGCGCGCAGGATCTCGGTGCCCTCGGACTCCTTGGACAGGAACCCGCGGGCGCCGGCCGAGATCGCGCCGAGCACGTCGGACTTGGCCGCCTCGCCGGAGACCACCAGGACCCGGTTGCCCATGCCGTTGATCTGCAGCACCGCCGCCGAGCCCTTGACGCCGGGCAGCGTCAGGTCCAGCACCACGATGCCGTCGCGGCGCGGGCGGCAGGCGACGAACTTGCCCACGCTTCCGGCGACCACGTCCACGTCCATGTCGCCGGCCTCCTCGAAGAGCCGGGTGAGCGCGTCGCGGTACAGGGGGTGATCCTCCACGACGCTGACGGGAATACGGGACGACTCCTGCTCGGGGCGGACACGGGTGGCTTCCATGGTTCGCCTCTCATGGTGCTCGGGGGCGGCCCCGCGCTCTGGCTGTGTGGACCAGAGCGCAGGTGGTGGGGGTCGTCGCCGGCGTCGGCCCGCTGTGAGGACCACGCCGACGCCGGCGCAGCACCTAGTGTCATCACCCTGAGTCCGACGCGTCGTCGGTAAAACTACGTAACCCGCTACTACCTCTTACATCCGAGGCGCTACCTACGCCCGCCCGGCGGCACTACCTACGGGGCCGACCTGCGGGGGCGCGCACGAGCCGCAACGGGCAACCACTGGCGTCGTCGGCCATAAATAAACAGAATGAAAGGTCTCGGTCACCGGGGCTGGGTACAGTCAACCCCATACCTGTAGGAAGCAAAAAACTGCTCTGTTGTTCCCTCGGAGCGTCAGGGGTCGACCACCTTGGGGGAGGTAAGTGTGCTTGCCATCGGTTCGCCACAGGCCTGGCAGGCTTTGGTCGGGCGGGAAGCCCAAGCCGAGCGCATGGCCGAGGCGGTCGCGGCGCTGGCGTCGGGCCGGGGCGCGGTGCTGGAGATCGCCGGGGATCCGGGGATGGGCAAGACCCGGCTGCTGGGCCGGCTCGCGCAGCTGGCCTCCGGCCACGGCGCCCGGGTCGCCCGGTCCACCGCGCTGCGCGGGAACACTATTCCCCGCCAGCTGTTCCGCGACGCCTGGGCCGACGTGCCGGCCCCCGAGGACGCCGACCACGACGACGACGAGGCCTTCCGCCGCATCCGCGCCGGCCTGTCCGCATGGGCCGCCGATCCCGTCGGCGTCGGCGGCGCCGTGGTCTTCGACGACGTCCACCTCGCCGACGAGGCCTCCACCCGGCTGCTGGCCCGGCTGATCCGCACCCCGGTGCCCGGCCCGCTGCTGATGGCCATCGGCCACTGCCCGCGCCGCACCGGCTCGGTGCTGCTGGAAGCCCTCGACGACGGCTCCCGCACCGGCACCGTGGTCCGGGTCGAGCTCGACGCCCTGGACCTGGCCGCCGTGAACCAGCTGGTGTCGGCGTGGTCCGGCAGCACCGGCCTGGATCCGGCCTACCTGGAGCAGATCCGCGCCGCCGCCGACGGCAACCCGCGCTATCTGCGGGTGCTCACGGCCGCCGGCTGGCGTCCGGAGCTGTGGCCGGACAGCCCCGGGGAGGACACCGGCGCGCTGCTGCGCGAGGGCGCCTCGATGGCCGCCGAGCTCGACGCGCTGTCCCCGGCCGAGATCTCGGTGGTCGGGGCGGCCGCGGTTCTGGGCGGCCCGTTCCGCCCTGAAGACGTCGCAGCCATCTGTACTCCCAATCCCCCCGATGCTTCCACTCCCCCCGGCATAGACCTGGCTGGCATCCTCAATGCCCTGGACGACCTGGTGCGCGCCGACGTGGTCCGGCACGTCGCCCCCGGCGCCCGCTTCGCCTTCCGGCACCCGCTGCTGGGCCACGTCGCCCACGAGCGCGCCTCGCTGCCCACCCTGCTGGCCGCCCACCAGCGCGCGCTGGACCTCCTCAAGGCCCGCGGTGCCGGCGCGGTAGACCTGGCCCGGCATGCCGAGCACCTGGTCGGCACCGACGCCGCGGCCGCCGCCCCGCTGTTGGCCCGCGGTGCCGGCGAGATCCTGCCCGACGCGCCGGAGACCGCGGTGCGCTGGCTGCGCCTGGCCTTGCAGACCCCGGTGGGGGAGCGGCCCAGCGCCGAGCGCGACGCGCTGATGCTCGAGTGCTGCCGCGCGCTGTCCGCCGCCGGCCGCTTCGAGGAGGCGCGCGCGCTGGCCCACGACGTCCTGCGCGACGACACCTGGCTCACCGGCCCGCTGCGCCAGCGCGCCTACGCGATGCGGATCGCCGCCGAGCGCCAGCTCGGCCGCTACGACGAGGCGGCGGCCGTGGCCAGTGCCGCGATCGAGGCGCTGCCCCGGCCGTTGTCCGCCGACGCCGCCGAGCTCGCCTTCGAATACGGCGCGTTGCACCTGTACCGCGGGACCTACGCGCTGGCACGCCCGGTCGTGCAGGAGGTCGCCGCGGCGGTGAAGGCGGTCTCGGAGTCGGCGGCCGTTGCCACCGGGGAGGGCGTCGCAGCGCGCATGGACGCTCGGCGAACCGCCGCGAGCGTTCCCGCGGCCTCCGGACAGCTCGGCGCATCCCCCGACGTCGACACCTATCTGATCGACATCCCCTCGGCCCCCGAGGCCCGCGCCGCCGCGGCGGTCCGCGTCCTGGCCGCCTTCGGCGACGCCTTCCTCGGCCAGACCGCCGACGCGATCCCCGCCCTGGTCGAGAGCGCCCGCCTGGTCGACGGCCTGCCCGACGCCACCGCCGCGCGCAACCCCGAGCTGCTCGCCATGCTCGGCTGCGGCGAGATGTTCATGGAGGGCTACACCGCCGCCGCCCGCCACCTGCGCCGCTGCCTGGCCATCGCGCGCAAGGGCGGCCCGCAGCAGATGAAACTCAACGTCCTGCTCGGCCTGGCCTTCATCGACCAGCAGACCGGCAACCTGGCGCGCTCCGAGCAGCGCGCCGAGGAGGCCGGCCAGGTGGCCCGCGCGACCGGCGCCGGGGACGGCGTCAGCATGAGCGAGGCGCTGCGCGTGGGCGCCATGATCTGGACCCGCCCGCGCGAGGAGTCCGCGGCCGTGGTGGCCGCCGCCGAGCACGCGGTCCGCATCGCCCGCCCCGGCAACGGCTGGTGGTCCGGCTCGGCGGTGATGCAGCTGGCCCTGGTCCGCATGGTCACCGGCGACGCCGCCGGCTGCGTGGACGCGCTGCTGGAGGGCGGCGGCGGCCCCGACCTGCGCAAGCTGCAGCCCGCCTACCGCCCGATGCTGCTGTCGATGCTGTCCTCGGCCGCCCTGCGCTGCGGCCGCCCGGAGCTGGCCCGCCAGGCCGCGCGCGACGCCGAGGCGGCCGCCGAGGCCTCGGGCCTGTCGGTGCAGCGCTCCTACGTGGTCCGCGCCCAGGCCGCCCTGCACGCCGCCGAGGGCGACCACGCCACCGCGGCGTCGCTGTTCGAGCAGGCCGCCTTGGGCTTCCGCCGCGCCAACCGCCCGATGCAGCATGCCTGGACCCTGATCGCCGGCAGCGCCAGCGCGAGCCTCGCGCTCGGCCCGGCGGCGGCCGGCGCCTGGCTGGACTCCGCCGAGGAAGCGGCGCGCGTCCACGGCGCGCTGCGCGTCGAGCAGGAGGCCGCGGACGTCCGCGAGCGGCTGCACGCCGCCGGTTCCGCGCGCCTTTCGATGCCCGCGGTGCCGGCAGCTGAGATGAACGTCGGAGCCGCGGTCGTTAACGATGTGAAGCAGGGCCCTGTCCCCGCTGGTGCGGGCGTTGCCGGCGGCACTGCGGTGGCGGCGGCAGCGGCGACGGGGGCAGCAGCGGCAGCAGTGACGGCGGCCGGCGCCGCGGCGAACCCGGCGCCGGTCCCGCTCCAGTCGGACGTCCGCGCGCTGCTGACGGCCCGCGAACAGGAGATCGCGGCGCTCGTGGCCACCGGCCGCCGCAGCCGCGCGATCGCCGACGAGCTGTTCCTGAGCCATCGCACCGTGGAGACCCACCTGGCGAGGATCTACCGCAAGTTGAACGTTTCGTCGCGCACGGCGCTGGCGCACCGTCTTCAGGGCTCTGACACCGTCGGCTCGGACTGAAGGCCGGTTCGGGGCCGGCCGGAGACGCCCCGGCGCCGGCGCTCACCTCGGCGACAGGCAAGCCAGTTCCCTGTCGAAGCCGACCAGCAGCTGCCCGCCCGGCGCCACAGCCACCGCGCCCACCATCTCCGGGAAGAACACCGCGGGCGCCATCTCCGTGCCGGTGGCCGCTGACCACATCCGCACGGTGCCGTCGAAGCTGCCGCTGAAGACGACCGGCCGGCCGTCGACCACCGCCGTGGTCACGGCCGTGACGCAGTCGGTGTGGCCGGTCAACGGCTCCCCGACCGGCAGGCCGGTCGCCGGGTCCCAGATCCGCACCGTCTCGTCGCCGCTGCCGGTGACGACCACCATCCGGCCCTCCACCACCGCGGTGGCCACCGACCACACAGTGCTGATGTGGCCGGTCAGCGGCATCCCCGTCGAGTCCCCCAGAGACCGGCCGGCGGCCAGGTCCCACCGGCGCACCGTCGCGTCGTCGCCGGCGGTGACCGCGATCGGCTGGCCGTCCACCACGGCGGTGGCCACCGATCGGACCGCTCTGGTGTGGCCGGTCAGCGGCATTCCCAGAGACCGGCCGGTGGCCAGGTCCCACCCGCGCACCGTCTTGTCCGAGCCGCAGCTGACCGCGATCGGCCGGCCGTCGAGCACGGCCGTGGCCACCGACCACACTGTCCGGGAGTGGCAGGTCATGGGCTCGCCGAGGGCCCGGCCGGCGGCCAGGTCCCACCGGCGCACCGTCGAGTCGTCGCCGCCGGTGACCGCGATCGGCCGGCCGTCCACCACGGTCGTCGCGAGCGCGCGCACACTGTCCCTGTGCCCTGTCAGGGGTGCGTAGAGCTGCTGGCCGGTGGCCAGGTCCCAGACCCGCAGCGTCCCGTCGTGGCCGGCGGTGACGGCGACCGCGCTGCCGTCGACCATCGCCGTCGCGACCACGGTGACGTCATCGGTGTGGCCGGTCATGCGTTCGCCGCCGTGGTGCGCGCCGACCAGGTTCCACACCCGCACCGTCTCGTCGGCACTCGCGGTGACCGCGACCGGCCGTCCCTCGACCACCGCGGTCGCGACCGCGTCGACGCTGTGGGCGTGCCCGGCGAAAGGCTCGCCGATCGGCAGTCGCGTGGTCAGGTCCCACACCAGCGCCGTCCGGTCGTCGCTCCCGGTGACCGCGACCGGCCGGCCCCCGACCGTCGTGGTCGCCACCGCGTTCACCACGTCGGCGTGGCCGATCAGCGGCTCACCGATCGGCCGGCCGGCCGCCAGGTCCCACATCCGCACCGTGTCGTCGAAGCCCGCGGTGACGGCGACAAGCCGGTCGTGCAGCACCGCGGTCGCGATCGCGTAGACGTTTTTGCCGTGTCCGGCCAAGGGTTCGACGATCGGTTCGCCGGAGGCCAGGCTCCGCATCTCCATCCCGCCGTCGGCGCCGTCGGTGAGAACGACCGGGCGGCCGTCCACGACAGCGGTCGCGAGCGCATGCTGAGCCGGGAAGGAGCCCGCGCAGACGACATGCCACATCGGTTCCCCGGTGGCCAGGTCGAAGGCGCGGATCACCTTGCCGTTGCCGGCGACCGCGATCGGACGTCCTTCCACGGTCCCCGTCGCCACCGCCACGACGCCCTTGCCATCCACGCCCGCGATGAGGATTCCGGTGCTCCGCTCGGCGGCCAGATCCCATCGCCGCACACTGCCGTCGGCGGCCCCGGAGACGGCGACCGGACGGCCGTCCAGCACGGCTGTCGTCACCGCCCACACGTCGTCCGTGTGGCCGGTCATCGGGTCGCCGACAGGCAGGCCGGTGGCCAGGTCCCACATCCGCACCGTCCCGGTCGCACTGCCGGTGACGGCGACCGGACGTCCGTCGACCACGGCCGTGGCTACGCAGGCGAGCGGGCTGGCGGGGTCGGCGATGACGAGCCGGATCCGGGGATCGAACAGAGCGCCCGTCGCCCAGTCCACGGTCCACCGCGACGGCGGCTCGCCGGCCACGTCCACGCCGGCGATCCGCGCGCCGAAGCCGGCATTGCCCAGCCGGGCGGCGTCCAGTGCGAGCACCTGGCGCCGGACACCGGCACCAAGATACTGATGCAGGGACGACGAGGCCCGGTATACGGCGGCCGCCGACACCTCCGGACGGTCCGCCGCGCCTTCCAGCGCCGCCAGGACCTCTGCCGGGTCCGCCCGTACCAGCCATTCCGGATCATCCAACCGCCCGCCCGCCACAATCGGCAGGCTACTCCTTCACCCCGCTTCCCAGCGCCGCCGACGTGAAGTGCCGTTGCGCCACCAGGAACAGCGCGATCACCGGCACCGCGAGCACGCACGCCCCGGCCAGGATCACGCCGTAGGGATTGGCCGCGGTGGCCGCGTTGGTGGACACGTATTCGCCGAGCGACACCGCCAACGGCTGCATCGCGTGCTTCTTGGTGATCAGGAACGGCCACAGGAACTCGTTCCACGGCCCGATGAAGGTGATCACCGAGGCCGTCAGGATGGCCGGCTTCGTCAGCGGCGCCGCGACCAACAGCAGCGTGCGCACCTCGCCGGCGCCGTCGATGTGCGCGGCGTCGAACAGTTCGTCCGGCAGCGAGACGAAGAACTGGCGGAAGATCAGCACCGCGGTCGCGTTGACCGCGAACGGCAGGATCATCCCCAGGTAGTTGTCCGCCAGGCCGTAGTCGCGCACCACGAGGATGTACAGCGGGATCATCATCACCTGGAACGGCAGCACCAGCACCAGGATCAGCATCCCGGCCACCGCCGGCTTGCCCGGGAAGCGCAGCCGGGCCAGCGCGTAGCCGGCGGGCAGGCCGATCACGATGGTCAGGACCACCGTGCCGAGGGTGAAGACCGCCGAGTTCGCCAGCGACGGCAGCAGCGAGATCGCCCTGTTGACGTCCCGGTAGTTCTGCAGGCCGATGTTCCCCGCCTTGGGAATCAGGCCACTGAAAGCACTGTCCGCCCGCAGCTGCAGCGAGCCGACCACCATGTAGTACAACGGGAAGATGCTGGCCAGCGCCCCGAGAGTGACGAAGCCGTACGTGGCGGCGCGTTTCAGGACCCTGCGTATCGATGAGCCGTTCCTCATGCCCTCCCTCCCTCCCGTGCCTGGGCCAGCCGGCGCGCGCCGGCGCCGAGCCCGGCGACCAGCAGCACGAACAGCGTCAGCAGGATGCCGATGGCCGCGCCGACGCCGGGCTTGCCCTGCTCGACGCCGTCCTGGTAGATCAGCAGCGCCGGCGACATGGTCGCGCCGTTCGGGCCGCCGCCCCCGGTGAGCAGATAGGGCTCGGTGAACAGGTTGGCGCCGACGATCAGCGCCAGCGTGGTCACCAGGATGGTGATGTTGCGCAGCGCCGGGACCGTGATCGCCCGGAACTGCCGCACCACGCCGGCGCCGTCGATGCTCGCCGCCTCGTAGAGCGAATCAGGGATCAGCAATACTCCGGCCAGGTAGAGCAGGACGTAGAAGCCGAGCTGCTTCCACGTCACCTCCAGCGCGATCACGATCATCGCCAGGTGCGAGTTGACCAGCCACGACGGGTTCGGGGCGTTCCCGCCGAGCACGTGGTTGACCAGGCCGCTCTGGCTGAACAGGAAGTACCAGACGCCGATCACGGCGATGCTGGCGGTGACGTAGGGCACGAAGAACGCCGAGCGGAAGAACGCCTTCATCCGCGTCAGCCTCGCCAGCACCGCCGCCAGCGTCATCCCCAGGATCACCGTCAGCGGCACGTTGATGACGAGGAACTCCAGGATGTTCAGGAACGAGCGGCGCAGCAGCGGATCGGACCACGCCTCGCGGTAGTTCTTCAAGCCCACGAACGGCTGCGGCACCGAGGCCCCGGGCGCGGCGTATACGTAGTCGAGCACTGATATTCGGATGCCCTGGATGATCGGGACCGCGTAGACGATCACCAGGTATATCGCATAGGGCGCGGCCAGCCACAGGCCGATGAGCGTCTTGGAGCGGGGTCCTCCTCGTCGTGCGCGCCTTGCGCGCGTCATCGGCCCGGCCTACTTGGCGATGTCGGACGCGACGGTCCCGGCCGCGTCGTGCAGCCACTGGCTGGTCGCCTGCTGCCCGAAGACCACCGACTTCAGGTAGCTGTTGCGGAAGTCCTGCCACATGGTCACGCCGTTGGCCACGTTCGGGACCTCGACGGTGCGGCTCGCCTGCTGGGCGAACAGCGAGTACTCCGGGTGCGCGGTGAAGTAGGAGGCGTAGACGCTCGGCAGGTTCGTGCGCAGCGGCATCTGGCCGGTCATGCTCAGCAGCGTGCCGTCGTTGTCCTGGTCGGTGGCGAACTTCAGGAAGTCCCAGGCGGTCTGCCGGTTCTTGCAGGCGGTGAACACCGACACGGTCTTGGAGTCGGCGAAGGTGTGGATCTGGTCGGCCGGCATGCCGGAGGACGTCGGCACCGGCACCACGCCCCAGTTCACCTTTCCGGCGTAGCTCGCGATGGCCCACGGCCCGACGATCGCCATCGCGGACTTCTTGTCCGCGAACGCGTCGCCGTTGTACTTCTCCTTCGGCGCCTGGCTCTTGGCGTAGACCCCGGCCCAGAAGTCGGCGACGGCCTGCCCGGCGGCGTCGTCGAAGGTGGCCTTGCCGCCGGTCACCAGCGGCTGGCCGCCGCTCTCGGCGATGTAGAGGGGGTAGTAGTCGAACCAGTTCTGGAAGAACTCATTGGTCGGCGCCGGCGCGATGGCGTACTGCGCGGCGCCCGAACCCACCAGCTTCTGCGCGGCGGCCTGGAAGTCGGCGTACGTCGACAACGCCGGATGGTCCGGGTCCAGCCCGGCCGCCTTGAACATGTCCTTGTTGTAGAAGATCATGACCGGATTGCTCTTCCACGGCAGCTGGTAGTACTTGCCATCAGAGCTCTTGTACTCGGCGGCCGCGGTCGCCCCGCTGCGGCCCTCGATGTAGGACACCCCGTCGGGGAAGTCGTTCAGCGGCACCAGCCCGCCCTGCTTCACCCAGCCCGAGATCGCCGACGGCGAACCGTTGAACACCAGACACGGCGCGTTCCCGGCGGCGATGGCGGCGGTGATGACCTCCTCAGAACTGCTGCCGGCGGGGATCTCCTCCCCGCTGACCTGCTGGTCCGGATGCGTCTTGTTCCAGAGGGAAACGGTCGCCTTGCCCCAGGCGACTTCCTGGGCGTTGTTGGAGTACCAGATCTTGATCGGGCCGCTGGTCGGCTTCCCACCGCCGGAGCCCCCCGAGCCGCACCCCGCCAGGGTGAGGGCCGTGCAGGCCAGCGCCGCGATCGCGGCGGTGATGGTGCGCATCTTCGGCATGGCTGATCCTCCCGAATATGGCGTAAGGGGTTCCAAAACCCCTTCCCAGGATCAAGGGAATCAAAGCTCGAATTCGTGTCCAGTCGGTATTCGCGCACCGTCGGACTGTGGCGGCGAAATCAGTTCGCCGCCACAGCCGACGTCCGGCTACTGTTGACCACGGCGCCCGGTGCGCAGGCAGCGGTTACTTCTGGATCCAAGGGTTGCCGGTTCGAGTCCGGCTCGTCTCCCTCGCGGGCGGCGGTAGCTCAATGGGCAGAGCATTGGGACCGGCTTCGGCCGGGTCTCCGCAGCCGACTTGATCTCGGGCGCCTTATTCGTTCCCTGTTTCGCTATGCCTCGCGCACCACCTCGTAAGCGACGAAGAGGATGCCCTCGCCGACGGTTCGAGTGCCGATGAGCCGCAGCGGCTTGATCGTGCCGCTCGGGCCGAACAGGCGCACGCCGTCTCCCACCGCGACCGGCATCACCATGATGCGGACCTCGTCGACGAGGTCGTGCTCGATGAGCGCGTGGACGAGCTGGAAGCTGGCGTACACCAGGATCTCGCCGTCGATCTCGCGCTTGAGCCTGGCGACCTCGGCGGGCAGGTCGCCGGTGACGACCGTGCCGTTGGACCACGCGGTGTGCTCCAGGGTCCCGGAAACGACGTACTTGGGCATCGTGTTCAGCTTGTCCGCCCACGTCCCGGTGCGGCCGAGCCAGCGCGAGGCGAACCACTCGTCGCTCGTGCGCCCCAGCAGCAACGCCTCGGCGGCCGTGGCCTCCTTCTCGAACTCCGCGGCCCAGGCGGCCCGGTCGTCGCGGATGGCCAGCTCGAACCAGCCGCCGAGCGCGAAGCCCTCCTTGCCCTCCGGGTCCTGCACGACGCCGTCGAGCGAGGCGTTGGTGCTGACGATGATCTTTCCCATGGCGGGTCCTTCCCTCGGTGCCGTTGTGGCTGTCGCCGATGCAGACACCGCGGCTCGGCGCGGATTGGGCGCCGGCGGAGCGCCCAATCCGCGATCCGGCAGGTGTCTGCCTGGGGAGAGACGTGCCGAGTGCGATATACACCTGTTTGCGTGACCATGGAGGCGACGAGATGAGCGCGATGACCACCGAACCGACACCGTTGATGCAGCAGGCCAAGTCCGGCGACGGCGCGGCGTTCGACGAACTGGTCGCCCCCTACCGGCGCGAACTCCAGGTCCACTGCTACCGGATGCTGGGCTCGTTCCAGGACGCCGAGGACGCACTCCAGGACACGCTCCTCAGCGCCTGGCAGGCACTCCCCGGCTTCGAAGGGCGCTCGTCGGTCCGCACCTGGCTCTACCGCATCGCCACCAACCGCTGCCTGAACGCCCGCCGCTCAGCCAGCCGCCGCAGCGCGAAGGAGTGGAACGTCCCCGGCGTGGAGCCGCCGGCGCCGACGAGGATGGGCGAGGTGTTCTGGCTGGAACCGTTCCCCGATGCCCTGCTGGAAGGAGTTCTGGACGCATCCCCGCCCGGACCCGAAGCGAGGTACGAGCAGAGCGAGGCCGTGTCACTGGCCTTCGTCACCGCCCTCCAGGTGCTGCCGCCCCGCCAGGTGGCGGTCCTGCTCCTGCGCGACGTCCTCGGCTACCACGCCGCCGAGGTCGCCGAGATGCTGGACACCACCGCGGAGTCGGTGAGCAGCGCCCTGAAACGGGCCCGCGCCGGCCTGGAGCGCCGCCGCCCCGCCACGACCCGCGCGTCCACGCAGGCGAACGCCCTGGCCGCCAAGTTCGCCACCGCTTATGAGGCCGCCGACATCGAAGCCGTGATCGCTCTCCTCACCGACGACGTCATCACATCGATGCCCCCGATGCCCTTCGAATACCAGGGAAGCGCGGCCACGAAGGCCTTCCTGAGCAGCATCCTGGATTCCGGACGCCGCCACCGCCTGGTGCCCACGCGCGCCAACGGGCAGCCCGCCTTCGGCGCCTACCTGCGGGGGAGCGGCGACGTCAGCCACGGCGTGGGGCTGTTCGTGATCGAAGCCGGCACCGACGGGATCAGCGCCCTGACGCGTTTCGAGAGTGGAGTGCTGCCGTGGTTCGGCCTGCCGCGGTCGATTCCCGAACAGGTGCGGTAAGCCGAAGGCGGCGCCGCCCCACCGGGGACGACGCCGCCTTCTGAGCCGAATTCCCTTACTGCAAAGCGAAAGCCAGCACATCCGCGCCCTTCTCAGGCGCCGCCGGCAGCACGATCAGCCGGTCCCCGGCCACGTAGGCCGCCGCGGCGGGCCCGCTCCAATCCGTCCCGAGCGTGCCGGCGATCCCGGACGCCGTCGGCGCGCCGTCGGCTGCGTTCCACACCGTCACCGAGGTGCCGGCCTGGCCGGCCGCCACGTCGCCGCCGAAGGACATCAGCGGTGCCGTGCCGGGGGCGGCGCCCGGGGCGGCCGAGACCGCGGCGGTCCAGACCTGCTTGCCGGTGTCGGTGCTGACGGCGGTGACGGTGTCGCAGCTGCCGGCCGGGCCGGACTGCACCAGCCCGATCTTGCGGATCGCCAGCTGGCTCATCGCGCAGATCGTCGAGCCCTGTCCCGGAGCCGGGAAGCTCCACAGGGACTTGCCGGTCTCGGCGTCGTAGCCCTTCAGGGCGCCGGTGTCGCCGCGCACGATCGACTTGTTGTCCACCAGCCAGCTGCCCACGACGGTCGCGGCGTCGCCGGCGGCCGGGGCCGACCAGGCGGCGGCGACGCTCTTGTCCTGCGCGGTGGTCCGCGAGTCCTGGCTCATCGGGATGGTGGGCCCGCCGGTCGTCGAGGACTGCTTCGTGCTCTTGCCGCCCAGCAGCATCACCCCGCCGCCGATCGCGGCCGCGACCAGCACCACGGCGGCCGTGGCGCCGATGACCACCTTGCGGCGGTCGCCGGGCGGCGCGGGCGGCGGCGGGGGCGCGGGCTGCGTCTCCGGGCGGTAGGAGAACTGCGGCGGCGGCGGGACGGCGAGCTGGCCGTTGCCGGCGCCGGTGCCCCAGCCGGAGGAGATGCCCCGCGCCACGCCGGCCGAAGGCGAACCCTAGCGCGCCGACGCCGCACCCGCCCAGGCTGGCCCACACGCGGGCCCACGACTGGTACCCATACTGCCTTGCCGAAAGGCCGTGGGCGCTGGTCGTGGGGTGTTGGTTTGGCAAAGGAAGGGATCCTGTTGCCCATTGTGTTGTTGGGGTGGTGTGGGTGTGAGGGTGCTGTCAGGCTTGATGGTGCGGCCGGTTTCTTCCCTGTCCCCGGTCGTGGGGTGGTTGAGCGTTGTCGATGGTGCCGCAGCCGTGGCCGGAGCCTGTGCCTGAGGTGGCGC